>QHNT01000249.1 GCA_003218515.1 Verrucomicrobiota bacterium
AACGCGCTCATGATTGAATATATTCAGTACAAGAAAGACATTCGCAAAGTCGTGTCGGGAGACACCCTCGCTTCCATCTCGGAGCAGGTGCTGCGTTTGGAACGGGATTTGAAGTCGGAACAGGAAAATCTGGTCGCCTTCCAGCGCACCAACAACCTGGCGATCGTCCAGCAGGAAGCCACCATTGCCGGCGGCTCCCTGGCGAGACTCAGTACCGAACTTTCCGACGGCATCCTGCAAACCCAACTCCTCGAATCCAGGGCGCTTGGTCTCGAGGCCAACGGGCCGGTCGGAGCCGGCGTGTCTGTCGGTCTCAATGGCCCGTTGCTCGGCGCCGATTCCGAAATCCCTTCGACCGGAACCAGCGAGCGCCAGGGTGCCTCCCGGGACCTGGAACTGCTCAAGCTTCAACGGGAACGCCTGAGCAAATTCCTGCGGCCGAAACACCCTAAAATCGCCCAATTGGACACGCAGATCCAAAGAGCTGAGAAACTCATCGAATTGTTCCGCAACCAGAGCAGGGAACAGATCGCGGCGGCGCAGCAGGTCCTCAAACTGAAGATGAACGGCATCCAGACCTCCATCAAAGAGTCCTTGGGCAAGGTCCTCGCAGCCAACGATCGCATCGCCGACGCCGAACGGATGAAAATGAACATCAGTCGCATTCAGTTCCATTATGACCGTGTGGTGAACCTCCTGCAGAACGTCGATATCAGCCGGAACATCGACCAGGGGACCCTGGCCATTCTGGACCCGGCTTCGGAGGCCGTGCGCTCGTACAAACAGGACGTGAGCCTGCTGGCGATGACCTTGGTCGCGGGACTGCTCGCGGGATTCGGTTGCGTGTTCCTCGTCGCCGTGCGCGACGATCGGTTCATCACGCTCACGGACGTGATCGAGAAGTTGGGAGACGCCGTCCTCGGCCAGGTGCCCGAGGTGCGCAAACGCCGGCGAAAAAGTCCGCTCCCCCTGCTGGAGATCGACGATGACCGGCACGTGTATGCCGAATCGTATCGCAATCTGCGTTCGGCGCTCCTGTATCAGGGGACCGACGGCCAGCGCCCCAGGGTTTTGCTCGTCACGAGCGCCGTGCCGAACGAAGGAAAATCCACTGTCGCTGCGAACCTGGCGCGGATCCTGGCCCTGGGCGGTTCGCGCGTGTTGCTGGTGGATGGCGATCTGCGCAAGGGCGCCCTCCATGAGTTGATGGGAATGAATCACGAGCCGGGTCTGTCGGAAATGCTGCGGTGTCCGGAGGACCTGGAGAAAATCATCCAGACCAATTCGCTGCCCAATTTCTTCTTCGTCTCCAGCGGCGGGCGCTTGAGCAATCCCGGTGATCTCTTTCTGAACCCCGCACTGAGCCAGGTGCTGGCCTGGGCGCGCCAGCACTTCGATTATGTACTGATCGACAGCAGCCCGGTATTCGCAGCCGATGACACCGCCACGCTCGCCCCGATGGTGGACGGCACGCTGTTCGTGGTGCGAAACCGGTTCTCCCGCCCGCGCCCGGCGCGTGAAGCGCTCGAACTCCTCTTTCAACGACAGGCCAAGGTGCTGGGCCTGGTGTTCAATCGCGCGGACGCTTCGGCGCGTTCGCACTACTACTAGTACCGTGACAAAGAAATTTCATACTCGTAGCGCAGATTGGTAATCTGCCGTATCGCAGAACGGTGTTCTGCGGGCGAGCACTCGGAAAGTTTAGAATACTCTGCCGATTCCCAATCGGCGACACAGCAGATTACCAATCTGCGCTACGCTGCGGTCGGAGGCGACTTTCCTACCGCGGCAGCTCCGAGTCACCGACATGGTGTAAATGTTCAAGCTAGACGAAAAGAAAAGTAGGACAGGCATCCTGCCTGTTCGGAGCAGACAGGCTGGAAGCCTGTCCTACAGCAATTCCAAAAGGAACGCTGACGCACCGAACGAGTGAATTCCCGCGGCAACATTCTGCGCGTCTGGCTGCCGGTCGTCTTGTTCGGCGTCCTCTGGGCAGACCTCGTTCGGCAGCTCAGTTATACCTGGGAAAGCAACGAGCAATATGCTTACGGCTGGTTCGTGCCGATTCTCGCGTTGGCCCTGTTCTGGAAACGATGGTTGACCCGACCACGTGTCCATCAACCATCAACCATCAACCATCAACCGCCGCCATGGCTGATTGCCCTGGTAGTGATGGCGGCCCTTGCTCTCCTGCCGATCCAGGTCGTCTATGAGATCAACCCGGACTGGCCGCTTCCCGGTTGGTTGATGGCGCTGGTTGCGGTTGGGCTTTCCCTCTACGCAGTTTTCCTTACGGGCGGTTGGCCTTGGGCCCGGCATTTCGCCTTTCCGGTTTGTTTCATTCTGGTGGCAGTAGCCTGGCCCTACCGAATCGAACATGGGCTTACACAAGGATTGATGCGAGTCGTTGCCAACTCCACCGTGGAAGCGCTCGGCTGGTTCAACATCCCGGCGTTGCAGCGCGGCAACTTGATCGAGATCAGCACGGGCGTCGTGGGTATCGACGAAGCCTGCAGCGGCATCCGCTCGTTTCAGTCCACCTTGATGGCCGCGCTTTTTTTGGGCGAACTCTATCTGCTGAAGTGGCACCGGCGAATTCTGTTGCTCGTCGGCGGTGTCGCTCTGTCGTTTTGTCTGAACGTGGTCCGGACTTTGATCCTGACCTGGCACGCTTCAACCGCGGGACTGTCGGCCCTGGGAAAATGGCACGACCCGGCCGGCATGATGATTTTTCTCCTCTCGTTCGCCTGCCTCTGGGCCATCGCAGTTCGGCTCCGCGCTCTCATCCCTCAACCCTCAACCCTCGACTCCAAGACCACTCCGACCCCTCAACCCTCAACCCTCAAGTCCGAGGCAACAATTGAACTCAATGAAAAGGTCCGTCGGAACCTGCGTCATGACGTCGGCAGCACAGCCAAATGGACGGAGGACGATGGCACGGAATGGAGCGGTTTCTTCTTTCGCTGGAACCCGGGACCGGTTCGTTCGATCATTTCTGCCCGACTGCACCGGCCCGACATATGCCTTCCCGCGTCCGGCTTTCGGCTGGTGACTGATGCGGGACTCGATTATTTTGAGGTCGGCGCTCTCCAAATCCCGTTTCGCAAGTACACGTATGATGTGAACGGCGGACCAGTCCATGTGTTTTTCTGCCAATGGGAGGACGGCTCGGAAAAGCAGATCGGCATGCTGGGATCCAAGGGAGCCGATCGCGTGCGCACGGCCCTGTCCGGCAGACGACACCTGGGACAACAAACTTTGGAGTTGGTTCTCTCGGGGTACGTTTCTCTGGCTGAAGCCAGACAGGCGGTCAGAACACGGTTGCCGGCGCTGGTCAGGACCACGGGTCCGTCTGTTCATCAAATCTCAGACCGGTCTGAATTGGGCCCAGCCACCGCCAGTACGGCCACCGCGGGGAAGACGGCAGATGGAAGACGGGAGATGAAAGATGGACGATAGGACGCTGGCTATGGAAGATGGAAGATCGCAGATTGAAGATGGCGTCGGATCGGAAGATGGAAGATCGAAGATTGGAGATAGCACATCTTCCAACTCCCATCTCCTATCTCCTACCCGTCCGACGGTCGTCATCGAACCAAGGGCGAGTTGGAAGTTGATGGATTTGCGCGAGTGCCTGGAATATCGCGACCTGCTGTACTTTCTGGTGCTGCGGGACGTTACGGTCCTGTACAAGCAGACCATCCTCGGCATCGCTTGGGCACTGCTCAATCCATTCTTCAGTATGGTCGTGTTCACGGTGATCTTCGGCCTGCTGCTGAAAGTGCCCAGCGACGGCCAGCCCTACGCCGTCTTCAGCTTTGCTGCCCTTCTGCCCTGGACGTACTTTTCCCAGTCCTTGACCGGTGCCACGAACAGCCTGATCCAAGGGACCAACTTGTTTACCAAAGTTTATTTCCCGCGAGTGTTCATCCCTCTGGTCCCGGTGTTTTCGAAGTTGGTGGATTTCGCCATCGCCTTCGTTTTTCTGGCGGCGCTGATGCTTTGGTATCGCATCGCGCCTTCGTGGAACGTGATATTTCTGCCGTTGCTGATCCTGCTGATGATGCTGACCTCGGCGGGCGCTGGCATGTGTCTCTCGGCACTGGCGATTCAGTATCGCGACATCCGGCACGCGATGACGTTCGTCGTCCAGGCGCTGATGTACGCGGCGCCGGTGGTCTGGCCGGTCTCGAAACTTCCCGCCGATTTGCGGCTATGGTATGGGCTTTACCCAATGGCGGGCGTGATCGAAGGATTTCGGGCGGCGCTGTTGAACACCGGTCCGATGCCGTGGGACCTGATTGGCATGGGTTCGATTACGGCCATTGCCTCGTTCGTGATTGGAGGTTTATACTTCCGGCGGACGGAGAGGTTTTTTGCAGACGTGGCGTAGAGATGGGAGTAAAAGTAGAAAGTAGAAAGCTGAAAGTTGAAAGCTGAAAGTAGAAGGTTGAAAGCTGAGGGATGAAGCTGAAAGTTGAAAGTAGAAGGTTGAAAGCTGAAGGATGAAAGCTGAGGCTTGTGCATTTCAGGTTTCAGGTTTCCGCCCTCAGCTTTCATCCCTCAGCCCTGAATGACAATGATGGACCACAGTGCGTTAATGGAAACTGTCCGGATCAAGAGAATCGCCGAAAAAGTACGGAAGCTTTCGGGCGCGCTCTACAGAATTGGCGTTTTCAGGCCCTTTCGCAATGAAAACCATTTAGCCGAGAATGTCGGTCCGAATGTTCGTGAATGGAAATACCGCGCAGAACTCGCGATGAGGATTCTCGCAGACGTTAAGCTTGGGTCCGGCCAACGCGTCGCAGACTATGGCTGTGGCCGACAAACGCTGCGGACCTTGCTGCCGCCGGACTGGACATACACTCCATTCGACTACTGTGAGAGATCAAATGACACGCGAATCGTGGACTTTAATACGACGTTTCCGAGCGGCGATTTTGACGTAATATTCATTCTGGGGGTCCTCGAATACTTGAATCGACCTACAGAGCTGTTAGCTCACGCTCTTCGACACGCTCGATTCCTCGTGTTCTCATACAATTTTTTAGGAGAGCACGAAAGGCGCGAGCGCCAAGGATGGATTAGTTGCGTGGACGTCAAAGAGATAGACAACACTATCGTCAGTTGCGGTGAAATAGTTGGACGTTCACACATCGGGAAAAACCAATGGGTGTACCTGTGTCGAGGTGATTTGTCTCAGCCAGGCCGAACGGCGTAATTGTAGCAAATCAGGGCAGCATGAGCGACTGCCATCAGCAAGGATCGCCAATGGCTCTGATGATGAAAACTATCCGGCGACTGAACGATCTCCGTCTTAGTTGGCGGCTACGCCGCTACGCCATTGAGAATCCGTTGAGCGCCCAAATCATACAACGTGTGCGCGAGCAACGCTTGTCGTATCTCAAGCCGGAGGCTCTCTGGGACCTCGCACTCGCAGTGCAAGAAGTAGAAAGGATGAAGCTGGACGGTGCGATCATTGAAGCCGGTTGCGCTCTCGGTGGTTCCTCATTGGTGTTGGCCAGCAGCAAGAGTAAAGCGCGCCCATTTCTCGTGTTTGACGCCTTCGGGCTCATTCCACCGCCATCCGAGAAGGACGGAGCCGAGGCGAAAAAGAGATATGAACTCATCAGTGGCGGCGGAGCCAAAGGGCTCGGAACGGGGGATCGGTACTATGGCTATGAACCAGATCTATACGAGCGAGTCAACCGATCTTTCTCAGAATTCGGTTTGGAGACGCAGCCGAACAATATCCAACTAATCAAGGGACTCTATCAGCACACTCTTCACCTGAATTCGGCTTGTGCTTTTGCCCACATTGACTCCGACTGGTATGACTCTGTCATGGTGTGCCTGCAAGAAATCGCGCCGCGCTTGGTGCCCGGAGGAAGAATAGTCGTCGATGACTACGAAGCCTGGTCTGGCTGCAGGAAAGCCGTGGACGAATATTTCGAGGGCACAAATGGGAAGCAGTTTCGGTTCGTACGCAAGAGCCGTTTGCATATTGTGAAGCGACGGTCAGTAAAAGTAGAAAGTAGAAAGTAGAAAGATGAAAGCTGAGGGATGAAAGCTGAGAGATGAAAGCTGAGGCTTGCGCATTTCAGGTTTCCGCCCTCATCCCTCAGCCCTGAATGAACGGAGTGAAACTGTTGTGATGACCAACGAATACGAACGCATGAAGGCTGAGTTCAGACAACGTACCAAGGCTTTCGCTTCGGCGACTATTCGGTTCTACTGCACATTGCCGAAGAGCAGGACCGAAGTGCAAGTCCTGGGAAAGCAGCTCCTGCGATCGGGAACTTCTGTTGCCGCCAACTACAGGGAGGCGTCCCGTGCTCGCTCTGATTCAGAATTCGTCTCCAAGATCGATCAGTGCACCCAGGAAGCTGACGAATCGATGCTTTGGCTTGAACTGCTGCGCGATGACTGCTGCATCCGATCTGATCGACTGACCTGGCTGCTGAAAGAATCCGACGAACTGATTGCAATTTTCGTGACGATGTCAAAGAAAGTAAAAGCCCGCATTAAAGAAAAGTCCTGACCTCAGCTTTCAGTTTATACCTTTCATCCCTCGGTTGACTCAGCCTTCACCTTTCATCCCTCATCCATCGAAATGTCCGCCATCGCCATTCGAGTTGAAAACCTGAGCAAGGCCTACCGGATCGGGCTGAACGAGCAGCGCCACGAAACACTGCTAGGCGCCATGGCTTCGTTCATCCGCTCGCCCTGGGAGAACTACCGGAATCTGAGAAAGCTCAGTCGCTTCGACGATGTCTCCGCAGAGGCCGGAAATCAGAAATCGGCCAACCGGTCTTCGGACACCTCATTTCAGCTTTCTGCTTTCAACTCTCATCCTCAGCCTTCAGCTTTCATCCCTCAGCCTTCCCAACCTCCTCTTCATCCTTCAGCTTTCATCCCTCAGCCCTCAGATGTCATCTGGGCCCTCAAAGACGTCTCCTTCGAGGTCAAACACGGCGAGGTGCTCGGCATCATCGGCCGAAATGGCGCGGGCAAAAGCACGCTGCTGAAAATCCTGTCCCGCATC
>QHNT01000250.1 GCA_003218515.1 Verrucomicrobiota bacterium
ACACGCGCGCCTGCTTTCCACTGGGCGCAATAAAGGTTTGCCGGTCGCGAATTACGGCCACTGCGCCTCGTGGAATGCCTTTCAGTTCGTTGAGCGATCCACGATAGACGATGTCAAATTGGTTTGTGCCGCTCAGCGGATAGTCGCGCAGATACTTGGCGACCTGATCCAGGCTTGAGGGGAAACGGTCTTGATGGTCCAAGGCATACATGCCGAATGCGAGGCCGAGATTCCGGGCATCGATGGGCTTGGCCGCTGCCGTGCGAAGGAGTTGGTCGTAGTATTCGGGCGGATGAGCCTCGGGTTTTGGAGCGGGTCGGGAAGCGCGCGCCTGGCGATTGCTTTTAAGTTGGGCTGCCAGTTCGTTGGTTTGTTTTTGCAGCACCTCCGCCCGACTGCGCAGTTTGGCCAGTTCGTTCCACTGGCTGTTCGTTGAACTCTTCGCCTCAGCGATCCGATTGGAAAGCTGTTCTCCTTCTGCGATCAGCTCGGTCAGTTGCTTGTCTTGCCGGCGCAACACCGCATCGTTTTCGCGCATCTTCGCCTGGGAGTTGAGGTGGAGGATCAAGGTTATTGCCAGACCGATGGCGATAGTGGCGATGATCAAAGTGATTTTGAGTTTTTTCATAATTCGATTCCAATGAGACGTGAAGGTTCGACTTTCCCCGTCAGCGAGTTTTTACCCACCGATTGGTCACCCTGCTATCAGCCATGCCCCCGTACGTCATGCCGATCGTGAAACGCAAATCCCACGTTTCATCCACTGGTGCTTTTTGCGTAATCACCCACTCGTCCCCTTGCTGCAATTTGCTGACCAGACTGTCTGCCCGCACAATCTCGTAACGTTCCAGAATGGCGTCATCTACGGGCGATCTAAAATAGGGTGACAGTTCTGAAAGTGCGCTCGGGAACTGGCCATTGTTGGCTTTGCTGTAATTGCGTAACGCGCCGGCCAGGATGTCGAGGACGCGCTGTTCTGCATTCGCCCTGATGATACTCATAGCGCGGCGACATTCCTCGTCGCTGCTGAGGATGTTCGGATAAATTGAGTCGATCCAATCCTGGTCGCCGAGAAACTGAAGTTCTGGAATTTTCCCGGCGGGATTTGCTTCCAGCCATTGCTTAAGATGATTTGCGCGCTCCGACCAGACTTCTTCTGCCGTTGCCAGCGCATTGCTTCCAGTCGCCGGATCTGAGGCCATCAGTCGCGTCAATTCCTGAACATCCCGGTTCAAACGACCGACTTGGCCCCGGAGTCGCAGCAGTTCGTTGAACTGGCCGCTGGGAAGTGATCTTGAATCGTTTGCCTCCGCGAGCAGGTTTGCGAGGCGCTCATTTTCCTTTTGAAGTTCAGCCAACCGGCCTGCTTGTCGTCGCAGCGCGCGGTCTTGTTCGGCCAGCTTCGTTTGAGCGTGGTGGTGAACCAGCGCCGGCGTTAGCACGCTTGCCACGACGATCGCGGCGATCAGAAGTTTTTGTGTGGCAGTCATGGCGATGGTTTTGACGGCGGTTGCAGTTGCAGCGGCGGCAATGGTTGTTCCGGCAAGCGCGGCGGCGGTCGAAATGGTGACGGCCAAACCCACAGGCGCAGCCTGGACGGCGTTGGCCGAAAGCAGCACCCCGAGGCTCGTAGCGGTCGTCGTCACGCCTCGGTGTTTGAGGAAACCCTCCAATTTCTCCAAGGCGCGCGTCACGCGCATGCGCGCGGCGTCTTCGTTGCTGCCCAGGGCCTGGCCGACCGAGCGGAAATCATTCTGTTCAAAAAAGCGAAGGAGGATGGCGGTACGATCCGCCTCGTCCAGTTGGTTGATGGCTTCATCCAGCACCGGCGCGACGAGTGAGTAGTCCGCGTCGGAGTTGTTTTGCAGCGCATTCATTTCAGCAGCCTGCCTTTCTCGGGATTGGCGGCGCCGTTCGCCGCGCATCAGCGTGGAGGCTGTGAAACAGGTGTCCCGATGCAGCCAGCCGCCCAGTTTCACATCCTCGGGTAACGTCCGCGCGACTCGGGCCAGGTTCACAAAGACCGTCTGCGCCACATCTTCCGCTCGATGCGTGTCGCCGCCGACCAATCGGAGTGCGGTGGAATAAACCAAATCCACGTAACGGGTCACGAGCTCGCGAAAGGCAGCGTCCGATCCGGTCTGGACGTATTCGGCGAGCCAGTTGTGATTGTCCGTCATATTCAATCACCAGTAAAAAGCCGCCGAGTAATCAAACCGAACAAAAAAGTTCAACTTTCCTGAACTCGACCGGACAGGGATGTAGCGTTGGGCATCTTGCCAGACGTGGAGGGCGGGCGTCCCGCCGCCAGGAATAGGTGTGCGAGTTTTTGAGGACACACGAAAGAATCAAGCGCGCTGGGATTGCGTTAGGTTTTTCCGCCGGGCGGGACGCCCCGGCTCTACGACAGGCAGAGATGCCTGCCGCTACGGACGCGCAACGCCGGTTCGGAACGGTGTTCCGCATAGGCGCGGAGCAGTTGTGAGTCGGTCTGGTCGTTCACTCACCCAATAGTAGCCGCCGCCGCCCAAATCGGACAGAGGACAGAAAGAGGGTTTTAATGCAAAGACGCCAAGGAGCGAAGCCGCAAAGAACAATCCAAAGGGATTGAATCAATAAGCCCAGGGTTGGAGCGGGCCAGCGGGACTACGCTGGGTCAATGATCGAATTCGTTTGCAATTCCGTGTTGGGGAGGGCGCATGCGCCGGCGCGCAATTCCGCCGGGACATCGCGGCGAAGGCGATGCTGTAACTCACGTTGCGGATGGCCGAAATGGCGCATACAAGTAAACCAGATCTGTACCTTCAGTCGCATACAGTGTGCTATTTTTTTTGCTCCCATTTCATCATCTTTTGGTATGCGGCTTGTCGCTCGGGTGTTGTGAGGTAAGGGAGGATCAAATTTCGATCAGTCGGTTCCTGTCCGTTGTGCGCAGCTTTATAGGCCTCCCCGGCTTCCTTGGCGGCCATTTGCAGAACATACTCTGGCGGAACCACGCCCCATGCGTTATGGCCAGCGGTGTCCACGCCACCGCTGGCAAAACCATGCAGTCCGACGGCATAGCGGCAATCCCAATCCTCATCAACGGCTGCTTTTTGGGTAATGATCGGGTCGCCGAAGTTAGCAGTTCTCACCGTCTTCGCCGGCGCGATCTCCCAGCGGTCCAGGATGGCGTCCTCCACGGGCGACGGGAAGTAAGGTTGCAATTGGGAGAGGTCAGTGGGGAATTGCCCATTGTTGGCTTGCGCATACTGGGTCAACGCCGGATTTAAGAAAGTGGTAATAAACTTGAATTCTGCCGCGCTTCGTAAATTAGCGAAGGCCTGGAGATAATCACCTTCTGTCTCTAGAAGGCCTCTGGTTGGGGCCATATAGTCCGCATCCAGTAATCGCATTTCAGGAATTCTGGCCCCGGGCGTTTCCGCCAAGCGTTGCTTAAGCTTGCTGGCTCGTACCAGCCATGATTTCAATTCGGCTTCGATGGCATCACGGCTTGGCGGCGTCGCGCTTCCTCGCAATCGCGCCACTTCGCCGCGCAGTTTGGCAAGCTCCGCCGTGTCGCGGCGCAATTGTTCGTTCTGCTGTTGCAAGGCGGCCAAGCGGTTCGCTACGTCGGCGCGTTCGCGTTGCAACTGCTGGATTTGTTCGGCCAGCGGCGCTTGCTGTTGCTGAAGCGCTCGAACCTCGCTTTTCAAGTTGGAAGCCTGGTGCCCTTCATAGATTCCCGTTCCGACGGCGGCCACCAGCGTCGCTCCGATCACTGCTTTTTGCATCGTAGTCATAGCAATAGTTTTGGTTGCGGCAATGGCCGTTGAAGTTTGAATGGCGGTTCCGGCCAGTCCGGCCGTGGCCGAAATGGCGACAGCCAATCCGACAGGCGCGGCTTGCACGGCGTTGGCGGAAATGACGACCACGAGTCCGCTTGCGCCGACCGTCACACCGCGTTTGGCGAAGAAGTCGCGCAGCCGTTCCACGGCGCGGCTGACTCGCTTCTGCGCGGCGTCTTCGGACGTGCCGAGGATTTCCGCAATCTCGTGGGCGGACTTGCGCTCGAAGTAACGCAGCAACAGCGCGTCGCGATCTGGTTCGCTCAACTCGCCGAGCGCGGCGTCGAGATGCGGGGCGATGTTTTCCCAGACGACGTCAGGTTCGGCGGAAAGCAAATCATTCATGACGGCGGCCTCCTGTTCGCGAGCGCGGCGCCGCACGTCGGTGCGGACGGTCTGCGCGGCGATGTTTTGCGCGGTGCGATGCAGCCAACCGGACAGCACCGGACGATCCGCGAGTTGGGCGAAGTTTTTCGCGAGCGCGACGAACACGCCTTGAGTTACATCTTCCGCGAGGTGCGAATCACAAACCATCCGCAGCGCGGCGGAATAGACGAAATCCACATGGCGGCGCACCAACTCGGCGAACGCTGGTTCGGAGCGGTGTTCCGCGTAGGCGCGCAGCAGTTGTGAGTCGGTCTGGTCGTTCACTCACCCAATAGTAGCCGCCGCCGCCCAAATCGGACAGGGAATGTAGCTTTGATGGCAAGAGCACCGGGGCCTCCACATCGGCTTCGATGTTCAGGTTTTTCGCTGGGACGATTTCATAGCGTTCCAGTAATGCATCATCCATGGGGGAGGCGAAATAGGGTTTCAACTGCGAGAGAACGGCGGGAAATTGGCCATGATTGGCCTGGGCGTATTGCTGGAGCGCCTGGAATGCTGCTTTTGAAAACGCGAGTTCCCCCCGGGAGCGAAGGTGGCTCATCGTCTGACGGTATTCGTCGTCCGTGACGGAGAGATTTTCGACGGCCTCGATCCAATTGGAGTCGGAAAGGAATTGCAGCTCCGGGATCTTTTCCGACGGCATGTCCTCCAGCCACTGCTTGAGCTGCGCGACGCGCGCCCGCCTCATATCCATTTCGTCTGCCAACAGAGCGGTGAGGTTGATGCCGGCGGCCCACGCTTCCATTTGCTGAAGCCCCTCGCGGATGCGGCGGACTTGGCGCCGGAGCGGTTCCATTTCCTGGACGGCCTTACGCAGTTGACCGACCTCAGCTCGCAATTTCATCAATTCACTGAGTTCTGTGTGGTCGAGCGAATGGGAACTCTTCACCTGGGCGACGTTATTCGACAGGAGTTCGTTCTCTGACGACAATTGTTCCAACAGAACACCCTGGTGCTGCAACGTCGATCTCTTCGAAACCAAAAGGACTTCCGCCCGCTTTTGAATCAGCCACGGAGACACCAAGACCGCGGTCAGAATCGCGCCAAGGATGCCAAGTCTCAGCTTTTTCATTATTTCGATGCCTCAGGTGGGACGATCCGCCGTTTTTCCCAGGCGTCAAAATTGCCATCGGCCGCGCTATGATAGTTGCCGACGCCGCCAAGCATGGTGTATACCTTCACCGACTTGCCGTCGGTGTTTTTCCACGGATGCTTTTGCCTGATCAGGATGATGTCGTTCGGATGAGCATACTTGTCGGGAGCGGGCCGCGGCCCCTGGAAAACGATTTCAAATTGGTCGGGAGAAAAATTGGCAAAATTGGTTCGGTTCCCGTACTCGGTGGACATGATGCCGGCCACCTGCGCGAGGTTGGTGGGAAACTGGCCGTGTTGACTGGCGTACCCGCGCGTCACACCACCGAGTCTCATGCAATAATCCGTTCTGGCGTTGAGCTCGGGGCTGTCCACGAGCTGCTGTTCCTTGGGGCCGTGCAGGTCTTCTCGGAACCTGGTTCGCGCCAGGTTCAGTGCCGCACGGAGTTGCCTGTCTTCTTCCTGTAACGCGGCCAGCTCGTTCTTTTGATTTCGGAGCGCTGCCACTTCATGGCGCAATCTTTGCAACTCATCCCCCGTATTTACTGACGGACGGCTCAGCGCTGCAGCGAGACTCGAAAGCCGTTCGTGCTCCGCTTGCAGTGGCGCCAATGCAGCCACTTGTTGGCGCACCGCCCCGTCCGCCTCCCGGATTTTGGCTTGGGAGTTGTGTTGAATTACCAAAGAGGTCACGGCACTGGCGGCAACGACGCCAGTGATAATTCCAGCTTTGAGTTTTGTGGTAGCCATAAGTTTCAAAAGAGTGAGCGTGGTTCCCGTCCCCGCAGCGGCGCTCGCAAGGGACGCAGCGGAAAGCGTTGCCGCCAATCCGACCGGCGCGGCCTGGATGGCATTGGCCGCAAGCACCACGGAGAGCGCGGCAGCTGAAGTCGTGATTCCCCGTTGGGACAGCAAATCGCGCAGTTTGTCGAGCGCGCGCGACACGCGCTTTTGCGCGGCGTCGTCGCTCACACCGAGCCCCACACCCACGGATCGCAAATCCTGGTTTTTGAAGAAGCGCAGCACCAGCGCGTCGTAGTCCGGTTCGCTCAATTCTGCCATGGCTTCGTCCAGCACAGGACGCAGGCGTTCCCAGTCCGGTGCGGTGTCGGGCGGCGAGTCGAGGTTTTCCATAGCCTGCCTTTCGCGGGAATTCCGGCGGAATTCATCGCGCCGGAGATTGAGCGAGATGTTGCGCGCGCCGCGGCATAGCCAGCCCGCCAGCGAAGCGTTCCCGGCGAGCTTTGGGGACAAGGACCGCGCGTCGCGCGCCAGACCGACGAAGACACTTTGGGCGACCTCGGCGGCAATGTCCGGTGAATCCACCTGTCGCAAAGCGGCGGAATACACCAGATTCGTGTGCCGGGCGACGATTTCCGCGAAGGCGGTTTCCGCACCGTGTTCGGCGTATTCGCGGAGGAGTTGGGCGTCGGACTTTGGTTGCATCTCACTTATTTAATAACCGTCCGCTGCAAAATCCGACAAAGTTTTTGTAGGGTCAGGCATCCTGCCTGACGTAGAGGGCGGCATATTGCCGCCAGGACAGAACGGGTGGAGGTTGAAGCGACTCAGGAAATTTCCAACGCGCATCGGTTTGCGTGAAATTATCCGCCGGGCTGGAAGCCACGGCTCTA
>QHNT01000251.1 GCA_003218515.1 Verrucomicrobiota bacterium
AACACATCGACGCCGCCCATTGCGTTCACGGTGGGGGATGCGGAGACGCCGGCGGCCAGCCTGGTTGTCTCCGGCCGGTCCTCGAATCCGGCGTTGGTACCGAACGCCAATATCGTGTTTGTCGGCAGTGGAGCCGATCGATCGTTGACGATCAGCCCCGCCGCCGCACAGAGCGGCAGTGCGACGATCACCCTCACGGTGACTGACGCGGGTGGCGCTACGGCCAGCACGAATTTTGCCCTGGCCGTCACGGGTACGCCCAATGCGGCCACGTTCGCGAACGGAGCGCTCCTCGCGATTCCCGACGTCGGTTCGGCCTCACCCTATCCATCGACCATCAACGTGTCGGGCATGACGGGCGTAGTGAGCAAGGTCACCGTCACATTGAACCAACTCACCCACACCTATCCCGATGATCTGGACATGTTGTTGGTTGGGCCGGGTGGACAAGGGGTGCTGCTCATGTCGGATGTGGGCGGGGGATTTGGGTTGAACAACGTGACGCTGACGTTGGACGATGCGGGCGTGGGGAGCCTCCCGGACAGCGCGCAGATCGTGACGGGCATCTATAAGCCGACGAATGTGGGCGCGGGCGACACGTTTGCGGCGCCGGCGCCGACGGGTCCTTATAACGCGTTGCTTTCTGCGTTTAACGGCACCGGTCCAAACGGACCATGGGCGCTCTACGTCGTGGACGATGAACCCGGCGACCATGGCGCGGTCGCCGGCGGTTGGAGTCTGGCGATCAACACCGCCGCTCCCAACGCCCCGCCAAGCATCAGCGCTGTGGCAGACCAAACGACCCCTGCCAACACACCGACGCCGCCCATTGCGTTCACGGTGGGCGACGCGGAGACGCCGGCAGCCAACCTGGTTGTCTCCGGCCGGTCCTCGAATCCGGCGTTGGTTCCCAGCGCCAATATCGTGTTTGGCGGCAGCGGAGCCGATCGGACGGCGACGATCAGCCCCGCCGCCGGACAGAGCGGCAGTGCCACGATCAGCCTCACGGTGACTGACGCGAGTGGCGCTACGGCCAGCGCGAATTTTGTCCTGACCGTCACGGGCTCGGCCACCGCGGCCACATTCGTGAACGGGGCGCTCATCACGATTCCCGACGTCGGTTCGGCCTCACCCTATCCCTCGACCATCAACGTGTCGGGCATGACGGGCGTAGTGAGCAAGGTCACCGTCACATTGAACCAACTCACCCACACCTATCCCGATGATCTGGACATGTTGTTGGTTGGGCCGGGTGGACAAGGGGTGCTGATCATGTCGGATGTGGGCGGGGGATTTGGGGTGAACAACGTGACGCTGACGTTGGACGACGCGGGGGTGAGCTTGCCGGACAACGGGCAGATCGTGACGGGCATCTATAAGCCGACGAATGTGGGCGCGGGGGACACGTTTGCGGCACCGGCTCCTGCGCCTCCTTATAGTGCGTTGCTTTCGGCGTTTAGCGGCACCGGTCCCAACGGATCGTGGGCGCTCTACATCATGGACGATGAACCCGGCGACCAGGGAGCGATCGCTGGCGGTTGGAGTCTCACGATGGCGACTACGACCAGCCCTCCGGCGCCAGCAAACGACGAGTGTGCCGCAGCTCAATCTATCAGCGGGAGTTCGGGCTCGGTCTCGTGCACCACTGCGAACGCAACGAAGGAAGTCGGTGAGCCAGACCATGCCGGTAATCCCGGCGGGGCCTCCGTGTGGTATGCCTGGACTGCGCCTTCGACCAGCCCGGCCACGTTCGACACCGCGCTGACCACTTTTGATACGCTGCTGGCAGTGTACACAGGCGGCGTGGTCAGCAACTTGACTCTAGTCGCCAGCAACAACGACATCGGCACCGACAATCTGAACAGCCGCCTGACCTTCACCCCAGTCGCGGGAACTACTTACCGGGTGGCGGTGGACGGCGCCAATGGCGCCAGCGGCAACCTCAAGCTGCGCTGGGCGCAGGCCTCAACGCCATTGCCTGACCTGGCCGTCGTTGGCTCGGCCGTCAATCCACGCATTACGACAGAGACTTTCGCATCCAGCAGTTGCGCCGTGAGGGAAGGCTTGATTCAGGCAGGGACACGGCGCCTTATTCGTTTTGACACGCAGACCGAGAACCAAGGAACGGCGGACCTGTTTTTCGGCAGCCCGGCGAACAATCCGCTTTTCGTTTGGGCGCCGTGCCACGCGCATTATCACTTCCAGAATTATATGTCATACCGGCTGCGGAATGCTCAAGGGAATCTTGCCGCCATCGGGCTGAAAGTGGGATTTTGCATGCTGGACTCGTTTCGTTGGGACCCGAACGCTCCACCCAGCGGGAAGTACAATTGCGGTAACCAGGGCATTCAAACGGGCTGGGGTGACCTCTACAACTCGACGCTGGACGGACAATGGATTGACATCACCGGCCTACCCGACGGCAATTACACGATTGAGCTGGAAGTCAACCCGCAAGGCATCATCCAGGAGTCAGACTACTCGAACAACATCACCACCGTCCCGATCTCGATTGGCAACCCATTCGCTCCGCCGCTGAACGATAACTTCGCCAGCGCCGGGACCTTGTCGGGCGGCTTTTCCAGTGAGCCGGGCACCACCGCGAACGCAACCAAGGAGCCGGGAGAACCCGATCACGCCGGCAACAGCGGCGGCCATTCGGTCTGGTATAAGTGGACCGCTCTGAGCACCAAGTCGGTCACCATCGACACGATCGGAAGCAGTTTCGACACTTTGCTGGCCGTTTACACCGGCAACAGCGTCGGCGCCTTGAGCCTCGTGGCCAGCAATGGTGACATCGGGCCTGGTGACCTTCAAAGCCGTGTCACCTTCTCGGCCACCGCGGGGACGGTGTATCGAATTGCTGTGGATGGCTTCGATGGCGCCTCAGGAAACCTCATCCTGACGCTCAACCAGACAATCGGTAACGACAATTTCGCCGATTGCCAGTTTATCGGAGGCGTCAGTGGCGTGGCCTACGGCAGCGATGCGGGAGCGACGAAGGAACCCGGTGAACCCGATCATGCCGGCAACAGCGGCGGCGAATCGATCTGGTACTGCTGGACGGCACCGATAAACGGCGCAGCAACGTTCGACACGATTGGCAGCACCTTCAATACGCTCCTCGCCGTTTACACGGGCGATTCAGTGAGCAACCTCACCTTGGTCGCCGCCAACGACGACATCGACCCTGCCAACGGCAATCTGCAAAGTCGGCTCACCTTCAATGCCGCCGCCCTGGCCCTGTATCACATCGCCATTGATGGCTATAACGCGGACTCCGGGGACTCAACGCTTAATTGGGATCTGGTTGCCGACGCGACATCGCCTGTTGCGCTGGCCAGCGTCCGGAACATTGCCGCAATAGTTGAACGTGGCGGGCCAAAGTTAAACTATCGCTTCCTGGAGGAAGGCGAACTCCAACTGACCATTACTGGGCGACCGGTGCAACGCTACCGCGTCGAACTGTCCTGCGACCTGGTGCATTGGACCCCAAGTGCGGCCACTCTGACTGACGCCCTTGGCCTTGGCTACTTCACTGATAAGACCACGATGCACTCGAATCAGCGAATGACCTTCAACGATCCGGTCTGCGGGCCGGCGCAGATTGCCGGCGCGTCCGTTTCAGCGAGCAAAGCGCGGTTTTACCGCGTAATCGCCCTGGCGCCAAGTTCACAATAGCCTAGCGACCATCTCATGAATGGTAAGGCGCGGCCGCCTGGCGGGCCGCAACCGTCCCATCCCCACGCCCAAAATGAACGCCCTGGCGGGCCGTATCTACGTACGGTAGGCGTTATGAGGAGGCTTCTCCGAACCCAGCCTGATCTGCTTCGGGTGATAGCCGGACGCGACACGGTTTTCAACGTGCCATAGTGCAGGGGATCCTTGTTGTGTAAAAAGACGGCTGCGACTGGAGTATCCGGGTGTGATTAAAAGTGGGTGAGGTTAATTCCACAGGCTGAGCCACTGGCCGTTGGCCCGCAGAACGCGGAGGTTTGCGATGTGGTCGGCATTTTCAATCAACCAAGCTGCTCCCGCTTTCTTGAGCCGGGCTTGCAACACATGCCGATGTCCAGACTCGATCATTCCCGAG
>QHNT01000085.1 GCA_003218515.1 Verrucomicrobiota bacterium
ACCTGCGCGACATTCCCGCGAAGCGCTCTCTGCACCTGGTCGAACAATCCGTAAAGCACCAGCACAATCAGGGTCAGCACCGATATGGCCACGAGCAATTCCACGATCGTAAATGCGCGCGAACGGGCGAAGCGGAGGAAGGGCTGGACTTTCCTGGACGTCATTTCAGTTGTTAGTAAGTTGCAGGAAAGTGGAGGGCCAAATCAAAGTGGCGTTGCCCAGACGCTTTGGGATCGACCCGGCGATCAAGGTCCGAAAGGTCTTCGGCGTTCCCAAAACGTCGTAATTTGTTCCTTTGGGAATGACCGGTCCCTGGAGCGTGAGCCGCAGCTCGAAGAAATTTATGCCTTCGTGTCGCGCAACGCGCCACAGGTTCGATCGAGTCAATATCTCCTGCGGGCTAAGAGGGCTCGCCAGGTAATTCGTGGTATCCGGCGGATGAACACTCAGTGGCACGACTTCGGAAACAACCTGATACGCAAACGCGATGTCGCGGGCCGATTGGCTCTTTTCCACAGCCGAACCGGTGATCGCGCGGACGCGAGCGAAGACATGGTTTGTAAAGGTCCGATCCTGGTTATATTTGGGTAGCGTCAACAAACTGACAATCTGGTAGCCGTTGGTCAGCAGACCGGCGCTCGGAATGTTCTTCTGCGCTTCCGGGCTTGCGAAGACAGCCACTGCCGGGCTGCTGTTGCTGATCGTGATCGTGTCGAAATAATTCGTCAGATAGTCCAGCCCCTGCGAGCCGCTGCGAATCGCCTCCAGCAGCAACAGCCCTTCCTGATTGATGATGGTGTCTTCGCGGTTGTCCCGTTGCACGCGGACGCCGGTTGGGAGAACACCGATGATGGCCACCAGCGCAAAGGCAATGACACCCAGACAGAGCGCGATTTCAACCATGGTGAAAGCGGCGTTCCTTCCTTTGGCTCGCGGACTCGGCGTCATTGGCTCCTCTCCGGCAGGGTTTGATTTTTCCGGTGCGAACGTCATGGAAATTTCACTTGAACTTCGGACGGGTCGCCTCATCCACGCTGGCGCGGCCGGTCAGCCAGTTGATGCGAATGAAGTGGTTCGTGTAATTCAACGGCGGATTGATCACCGGCACGTCGTTCTTCGAATACACATACTGGCCGTTCTGATCTTTCGTGAAAAAAATGCTGCCTTCGGCCAGCGGAATCAGCTCGTCCCGACCCGAAGCAAGCTGGCCTTGCGAATTGAACACGATGTACGGGACCGGAAATACCGGAGACAACAGAGTTTTTCCGGTTGGAAACGGCAACGGCGGACTGGTGGCCATGGGAAAGGAGCGCAGATACGGGTCCGGAGCGGACGCGAGGGCCGGATCAAACTTGTACGGCGGAATGAGAATGCCCTGCGGCAGGCGCTTCCATTCGGAAAGGTACCGCGGGTGCCATCGCCCCGGCTGGTCCCCGACCGTCCGCGTTGCCAACAACGCATAAGCGGCGTACTGAGCGGTGATGAGATTGGTCAATTGCTGCCGCGTTCTGGTGTCGGTGGGTGCCACGCGCGCGATGCAGTCAAAAACGTTTGTCGGAACAAAAACCACATAGACCGTCGTGCGCCCGTTGATGGCTGACAACCGGGCCAGCCCCAGGTCCTGGAGCATCTGGCGTTGAGCGCCGGCCATACCCGTGCCTTTCCCGAACCCTTTCAGCGCCGGCAGCCCGATTGTTGTCAGTAGCGCGATGATTCCTATGACTACCAGCAGTTCGATGATTGTGAAGGCGGCCAGCCGCCTAGGACGGCCGACGCCGCTTTCGCATTTTTTTCGACTTTGGAACCGGCCGTTCATTTGCGGCAATTACCAGCTCAGGATGTTATCCTTGTTCTCGAGAGCGTTCGCTTTGGCGTTTATGTTTACTTTGCCATCCGGGCCAAAGGACCAGACCATGATCGGTTTGTTCGCTTCGAAACTGTTCGGGTCGGAAGAAACAGAGCGATAAAGTCCATTCAAGCCCTGATCACTGTTGGCTGGGCTCTTGGGGTCTTTCGAGACCGAATTCAATTTGTAGAAGGCATCGCGGCACTTGTTGTCGCCGTTCAGGTCCAGGGTGATGATGTACGGGTCTCCCCAGGGATCGCGATAAATGCCGTCCAAACCCACGCCCGGCGACTTCAGATCGCTGACCTCCTTCACGTTGAGATAGACGGTTTTGTTCGGATTCAGTGCGTGATTTTTGTTCCAAGTGGGAGTCGTGTTCCTGAACTTTTCGACGTCCAGCAAGGCAGACATGACCTCCGCGTTGCTGTTCTCATAATCGTATTGGTTCTCAATTTTTGGCATCGGGGTTTTGGAATCCTTAGGTGGTAACAACGGAAAACTCCCGTTCTGTAGAAAATTCCTCGTTCCGAAAGTGAAATCGCGGTCTTTGGCTGCCGCACGCGCACTGGCTGACGCCGGATAACGGCTGTAGTCCGCTTCGTATTTGCTGATGGCGCCAACGATGTTGTGGATTTCGACCTTGGCTTGCGCCACTCTTGCTTTCTGCTTCGCCTTGACAATCACAGGCAGGAGCAGTCCGGCCAGAATGGCGATGATGGAGATGACCACCAGCAGTTCAATGAGTGTGAAGCCTCGCCTGGCATACCGATGTTGGAAGAGCGGTTTTTTCATAGATTAGATCGTTGATGGGTTATTGACCCGCAGCCGCGGGAGGTTAAGCAAAGTCGGTTTCAAACTGCGCGCCCCTCGCGCCGTTCGGTTCGTCAGCGTTTCCGATGAGTGGCGAAAAATGCAAACGCGCTGCTGCGCGTGGTGACGCCGGCGGATGCGACCGACCTTGCGAAGCAGAGCGGGCACCGCGGTGATTTCCGGACGCCACGACGGCGCGCTCCATCGCACTGGCAAACGGCGGGCAAATCCGAAATTGTTCTGGCGCCACAGCATGGTCACTTGGCAAGAATATCCTTGCTCCACGTGCAGATGATTTTGACCTTTTTCCCCTCCACGTACTCCGCCCAGAGATCGAAAGTGGCAGGGTTGTTGGTCGCGTGCGGAGAGGCTACATACCGCACGGGATTGATTCGTTTGACGTTGGGATCCGGAGAATTGAAATTGAAAGGCGGCGGGAAAAGCGGATTATTAAGCGGCCAATCCACCGGCACCGTCAGAACTTCCACGTCAACCGGCGACTTGAGGATCAACTTGTGCTGGGCCGACGACAAAGACGGGAAGAACGACTTGATTTCCTTTTGATTGACGCCCGCGTTCACAAAACCGTCCGCGTTGAAGAGGCTGCTGACCGTGCTGGCGCCAATCCATTGCTGCCGATTGGGTGAACGGAACCGGTTGCCTCTGTCATCCACAACGACTCCGGTCAGTTCGTAGTAAAGCGAGTTGGTGACTGGATTGACAACGAGCGGGTCTCTGCTCACGACATTGTCAGGCGGATACTGATTGAACTGAGCGTGGTACGCCTCAATGGCTGTGGCGATCTGTTCCAATTCGTCGCGAATGCGGCTCTCCCTCATTTTGCTTGCCGAATGCTTCGTCAGGCTGACCACCAAACCGGCCAACAAAGCAATAATGCCGATCACCACCAGCAGCTCGATCAGCGTGAAGCCGGAGCGATGCGCAGGATTGGTCGCGGATCGCCCTTCCCGTCTTCCTGGCCGATTGTTCAAGCTGGTTCGCGCGCTGTTCATTATGATTCGCGGCCGTTCCGGTTCACCTTTCACGCAATTCCTGTTCCATTCTTTCGCTCAGCCACTGTTTAATCATGCTTTGGTAGTTCAGGAAACGCGACCTCGCCAGTCGTTTGATCCGCGCCAGCATCCGCGGGTCGATACGCAATGTGATCGTCACCGATTCCGCCGATTCCGCCGAGGTCGCGCGAGAGGATTCCATCAACCGCAGGTCCGGACGGTTTTCGGCCCAAAACGCCGCTTCGGCCTCGTCGCGGTCGAAAAGCGGAACTTCTTCCCAGTTCGTGATGGCGTGCACGTTCGGTTATGCCTGACGGTCCTTCGTCCCACCCGGATGTGCCCTTCACTTCAAAGCAGGCGATTGCGTCTTTTGACAGCCAATTTCGTGCCCGCTCTAGCCCGCCAACGTTTGATTCAGTTTGCGTTGATAGAAGAATTGTTCTTCCGGGTCAAACGGCCTGGCATAAATAACCCGAACCTGTTTCCCATTCGTCCGATACACGCTGAACACCCCGGTCCCGCCCGCTGACCGTCCCAGGTTAAAGAAGCGCGCCTGCACGGAAAAACGGGACGAGTCCGGTAACAGCTTGATTGCGAAAGGGTCTTCAAAAGACTCTTCAACATCCCGTGGCGTCAAAGAACTATCCCATTCAAAGGGCGTATTGTTCCAATCGAACTCCATTGTATGGCTAATTGTAAATCAAACGCCCATGCAATGTAATGACAATGTAATTACATCAGGCGTTTCTGGTTGTCAATGGAATATTAACGTTCACCAAAACAAAATGGCCACCGCAATGGTCCGGTGGCCACTTCGCAACCTGCCAACGCCCGATTACTCCTCGCCTTTCTTGCCGGCGGAAGGATCACCGAGTTGGTCAATGAGACTGATCAGGGGCAGGAACAAGGCAATCACGATGCTACCGACGACGACCGCCAGGAACACAATCATAACTGGCTCCAAGAGAGAAGTCATCGCTGAAACTGCGTTGTCCACTTCATCGTCGTAATTGTCGGCGATTTTCATCAACATCTCCGGCAGCGCGCCGGTCTGTTCGCCCACGTCCACCATGCTGACGACCATCGGCGGGAAGACATTGGACGCTTCCAGCGGAGCAGTGATCGTTTCGCCCTCTTTTACACTTTCGTGGACCGCTGACACGGCTTCCCCGACAATGACGTTGCCGGAGGTTTCCTTAACGATCGTCAGCGCTTGCAGAATCGGGACACCGCTGCTGACCAGCGTGCCGAGTGTTCGGGTAAAGCGGGAGATGGCGACCTTGCTGATCACCGGCCCCAGGATCGGGAAATTCAGCTTTAGCCGATCAAACAAACGCCGGCCAAATCTCGTTCGCGTGAACAACTTCAAAGCAATGAAGAAAGAAACGATTGAGATCAACGCGACCACGAAATGCCCGGCGATTGCGCGACTGACGCTCAAAACGAAGTCCGTGAAAGCCGGCAGGCTCTGGCCTTCGAGCATGTCTTTGAAAACCAGCTCGAACTTTGGAATAACGAAGACCATCAGGATCGTCAGGATTGTCACGGCAACGAACATCACGGCGCAGGGATAAAACATGGCCGCCTTGACTTTGCCGCGAATCTTTTGGGCCTTCTCCATGAATTCCGACAGACGGTTCAAGACCACTTCCAACACGCCGCCCAGTTCGCCGGCTTTGACCATGTTCACATAAAGCCGATTGAACACTTTCGGGTGCTGCGCCAGACCCTCGGAGAAGGTGCTGCCGCCTTCGATTGCCAACGAAAGATCATCGATAATCTTTTTGAGGTTGGGGTTTTTTTCCTGCCGTTCCAGCACCCGCAGTCCGCGCAACAGGGGCAAACCGGCGTCCACCAGCGTCGCCAACTGCCGGGTAAAGGTCGTCAATACCTTTGGTTTGACCTTTCCGCCAAGGCCGGGGATCCTGATATTGATGTTGAACCCGCCCTTTTTTTTCCCTTTCGCGTCAGCCGCCGCGCCTTTGGTCTTCTTATCGGGCTTTTCTTTGGATTTTTCCGCTTCGATCACCTTCGTGGGGAAGTAGCCCATTTCTTTGAGCCGGCTGATCGCTTCGTTTTGGTTCGCCACCTCCAGAGTGCCTTTGGTCTCCTTACCTCGCGAATCCATGGCGACGTAGTTGAATTTTGGCATAATTGATCTTTGCGTTAGGTGTATTTCAGCACTTCTTCAATCGTGGTATCGCCGTCAAAGATACCGCGCATACCATCTTCCCGCAACGTCACCATTCCCAGTTCCACGGCCTTTTGCCGGATGACGACGGTCGGCGCGCGCTCGTTGATCAAAGCGCGAATCGGTTCGCTGATGACCAGCAACTCAAAAATGCCTTTGCGCCCCTTGTATCCGGTGTCGTTGCAATTCGCGCAGCCGCGTCCGTAGTAAAAAACCTTGTCGCCGATGTCGTGCGGCGAAAGGTTGAGCAGCGACAACTGATTTTCCGTCGGCTCGAAAGGCGTCCGGCACTTCTTGCAGACGGTGCGCACCAGCCGTTGGGCCAGCACCGACAGCAGCGTGGACGAAATCAGAAACGGCTCGACGCCCATGTCAATGAGGCGCGTGACGGCACCCGGCGCATCGTTCGTGTGCAGCGTGGTAAGCACCAGGTGGCCGGTGAGCGACGCCTGGATGGCGATTTGCGAAGTCTCCAGGTCACGAATTTCTCCCAGCATGATGACGTCAGGATCCTGACGCAAAAACGCGCGCAGCGCTCTCGGGAAGGTCATGCCCACGGGCTCGTTCACCGGCACCTGCATGATTCCGTCGATGTCGTACTCGACCGGGTCTTCGACCGTGAGCAGTTTCGAATCAAGCGTGTTGATTCGCCGGAGACAGGAATAAAGCGTGGTGGTTTTGCCGCAGCCGGTCGGCCCGGTGTTGATGAAGATTCCATTGGGTTGTTGAATCGTTTGGACGGTGTGGTCGTAAATAAATTTTGGGAACCCGAGCGATTCCAACTCCATGTTCACCGCCGACCGGTCAAGCACGCGAAGCACCACCGATTCGCCAAACTGAGTGGGCAGCGTCGACACGCGGAGGTCGATTTGTCTTCCGCTCAGCGTAAGGCCGATGCGCCCGTCCTGCGGCAACCGCCGTTCGGCAATATCCAGGTTGGCCATGACCTTGATGCGCGAAGTCACGGGCAAGGCCAGATGCTTGGGCGGCGGCGTCATTTCATACAAGGCGCCGTCCACGCGATAGCGGATTTTGAATTCGTCCTCGAATGGTTCAAAGTGAATGTCACTCGCGCGGTCCTGTACCGCCTGATAAAGCACCAGGTTTACAAACTTGATGATCGGCGCTTCATTCGCCAGGTCCGCCAGGTCCGTCACTCCGTCGCCTGCCGTCGCGTCCGCCACTTCCTTGGCGATTTCCGCGTCGGCACCCAATTGCTTGAGGACGTCACTGACGCTTTCGCTTTCTTCCCCGTAAAACTTGCTAACGGCCTTTTCAATCTGGGCTGGATCAGCCACCACCACCTGAACCTCCTTGCCGGTCAAATAATTCAACTCATCGATGACCGCAGGATCGAGCGGGTCAGCCATGGCGATTCGCACGCTGGAACCAAACACCGCCACCGGCAGGCACTGGTGCATGCGGGCGGCTGAAGCCGGCACGGTCTGCAAAACCTCCGGTGTCAACTCCAGATTGTGCAGTTCGACCACCTCCGTCCCCAGGTGATCGGCCATGATCTGAAGAACCGTTTCCAGGTCCAGCAGTCCGAAATCCTGCAAAGTTTGGATCACCGGCTTGCCACTGCGGGTGTGCTCCTGCGCCACTTCTTCCAATTGCAGGTCGTCAACCAGCCCACGCTCCTGAATGAGCGCCAGTAATGGAATTGAGGAAATGTCCGACATAAGGGACTAGGATTGATCGCTTGGTTTGTCTCCCTCCGACCCCATTTGGCTCTGTTGAATTTCCTGCAACTTCGTCAGAATGGTTGATGGGTCCTGCGATTTCGTGATCACTTCTTCCTGCGAAATCATCCCCTGCTGATATTTGTCGATCAGGAAACTGTCGAGCGTCACCATGCCGTACTTGGCGCCCGTCTGGATGTCCGAGTTGATGCGGAATGTTTTGTTGTCGCGAATCAGGGCGGCAATGGACGGCGTGTTGATCATGATTTCAAATATCGCGGTGCGTCCCGGTTTGTCACAGCGTGGAAGCAACAACTGGGAAATCACCGCCTGCAACACGGTGGAAAGCTGAATGCGAATCTGCTCCTGCTGGTTCACCGGAAACGCGTTCACAATACGGTCAATGGTCTTGGCGGCGCCGGTCGTGTGCAGCGTGCCGAATACCAGGTGCCCGGTTTCCGCCGCGGTGATCGCCGCGTCGATTGTTTCCAGGTCGCGCATTTCACCCACCAGAACGACGTCCGGGTCCTGGCGCAACGCGCGGCGCAAGGCCTCCGCAAAGTTCGGCACGTCCACATTGATCTCCCGCTGCGTCACGATCGACTTCTTGTGTTTATGATAGTATTCGATTGGGTCCTCAATCGTGATGATATGAGCGTCGTCACGCTCCTCATTGATGATATTGATCATCGAAGCCAGCGAAGTCGTTTTCCCCGAACCAGTCGGGCCGGTCACCAAAACCAGACCGCGCGGCTTGTAAAGGAGTTCGCGGACGGACGGAGGAATGCCGATTTGTTCAAGCGTCAGGAGTTTGCTGGGAATCTGGCGGGCCACGACGCCGAACTGGCCCTTTTCCTTGAAGACGCTGACGCGGAACCGGGCCAATTCACCGAAGGCGAAACCAAAGTCCGCCCCGCCCCGCTCACGCACCTGTTGAATGTGGTCTTCCGAGGTGATACTCCGCATCAACTCTTCGGTGTCCTCCTGCTTGAGCGGCGGTCCTTCCACTTTATGCAACACGCCGTGAAGCCGGATCACCGGCGGGACCCCGACACGCAAATGCAGGTCCGAGGAGCCTTCGGCCACGACCAACTGCAATAAATCCGACATTGAATAGGACATAAATCAGCGGCAAAACGCGGGAGTTCTTCACCCTGAGCGAACCCGGAGCGTCGAGTGTTTCATCATCTTATTTTGACAGGAGAAACAAAGTTTTGTCATTCCAGATCGCCCAGCGTGGCGCGGATGACTTCTTCCGGGGAAGTCAACCCCGCCAGGACTTTTCTGGCACCGTCCTCGCGCAGCGTGCGCATGCCCATCTCGCGCGCGCGAGAACGCAACTCAGAGGAAGGTACTTTGTCGTAGATCAACTTGCGGATCTCGTCGTCTATCACAAAAACCTCGAAAATTCCAAAGCGGCCACGGTAACCCGTTTTGTTGCATTCGTTGCAGCCTTTGCCCTTCATGAACGTGGCGTTGGCAGTATTGCTCGGATTGATGTTCAAGGCGCGCAGTTCCGCGTCGGTCGGCACATAAGGAGCACCACACCGGCGGCAAACCCGGCGGACCAGCCGCTGCGCCATCAACGCGCGGGCGGAGGAAGCCACCAGAAACGGTTTCGCACCGATGTCGATGAGCCGGGTCACTGCGCTCGGCGCGTCGTTGGTGTGCAAGGTGGAGAAAACCAAGTGACCGGTCAGGGAGGCGTTGATGGCGATAGTCGCCGTTTCCAAATCACGAATTTCACCCAACATGATCACGTTGGGCGCCTGGCGCAGCATCGAACGCAACGCCGCCGCGAAAGTCAATCCGACGGCTTCGTTGACCTGCACCTGGTTGATGCCTGAAAGCTGATACTCCACCGGGTCTTCCACCGTGATGATCTTGCGGTCAGGGCGGTTGATATAATTCAGCACGGCGTAAAGTGTCGTGGTCTTGCCCGAGCCGGTCGGCCCGGTCACCAGCAGGATGCCGTCCGGCAGCCCAATCAGCTTTTCGAACGTCTGTTGGTCGTCGGTGAAGAAACCCAGCTCGGCCAGACCAAGCTTGAGGCCTTCCTTGTCCAAAATACGCATGACGATGCTCTCACCGTGATTGGTCGGAATGCACGACACGCGCAAGTCAATCGTCTTGCCTCCCACCGCCGTCTGAATGCGGCCGTCCTGCGGGACACGCCGTTCCGCAATCGACATGTTCGACATAATTTTCAACCGGCTGAGAATCGCCGCCTGCAGCCGCTTGGGAGGCGCCTTCATCTCGTGCAACATCCCGTCAATCCGGTAGCGCAGTCGAAACTTCTTCGCCAACGGTTCGAGGTGGATGTCCGAGGAGCGGGCTTTGAACGCGTCCACAATGATGGTGTTGACCAGCTTGATGATGGGCGCGTCGGCATCGACGACCGACCCGTCATCCGCCGCCGAGACATCGGCCAGGGTTGAAATCTGGATTTCACCCTCGGTGATGTCCTGAATCATCTTGTCCACCGAATTCTCCTGCGCACCGCCGTAATATCTGCCCAGGGCTTCTTCGATGTCGTCCGGGCTCGCCACCCGCGGCTCAACTTCCATATTCAGCAAGTGGCGCAGGCTGTCGAGGGTGTCCAGATCGGAAGGATCGCTTAGTGCCACAGTCACCGTGTCGTCGTGGCGATAAAGCGGAACCACACTGTATTTCTTGGCGATGTGGCGCGGAACGGCAGAAATGACATCGTCGGCAAGACGCATTTCTCCGAGATTTACAAATTCGACGCCAAACTGGGCCGCTTTGGCCTGGGCGACCTGGGATGGCGTGAGGAGCTTTTTGGCAACCAAAGTGTCCACCACTCCTTCGCCGGTCGAATCGGCTTCCTGACGGACGGGCCCCAACTGTTCCTCAGTCACCAGCCCCATGTCCTTCAGCGTATCTATCAAATAATCGTCTCTGGCGGCCACAATTTGTGGTTCCCATTCGGGAATCGTCGTTTTGGAATTTGGCAAATACTATAGGTCACGGTCCTAATGTCAAACGTTCACACAAATCGGTGGTACAGTTGGCATTTTCGGTGGGGCGCGAGCCGGCTCGTTAGTATCCTCGCCCCATCAAACTGTACCATTTCCCATGAACCTACAGCAAGAATTTCGCCTGTTATAAAAATTCGTCAACAAAACTGAAAATCGGACCGGCGCGTCACGCCGGGGTTTTTGTCAGTTGGACATGCCGAAGCGGCAAACAGCACGAGTGGTCCGCGGCCGCGACTCTCGGATTGGCACGAGTCTTCAGGCGCTTTCCATTTCAAAAGCGACTTCACAATACCGGCGTGGCCTGCGTACGCAGCCCAGTGCAGTCGTGTCTCTCCGTGGGGCTGTGCGCCAGGGTCCAATCCTTTCTCCAACAGGAAATCGACGACGCTTGTGCGACCATACTCACAAGCCCACATGAAGCCTGACTCCATCCGTGCCTTTGTTGCATTCGCTTTCAAGCTGCCGTCTTCATTGACGAAGGTCTTGACCACGTCGAGCCGTCCCACTCCGGCCGCTGCCTCAAGGTCCATTCGCGCGCCCCGCTTGGCGAGATGCGCGGCGGCTTTCCCGCGCCCGTTATGCAACGCCGCTATCAATGGATTCCATCCTCCTCGAAGGCCGTTCACCGATGCGCCATGCTCGAGCAAAATGTCGAGCAGCGGGATTTGCACACCGGCTGCCGCGGGATGGCAACTCGTCGCCACCATCCCCAGCGTCGTTGACCCTGTGCGCTCAGGATAGCGCTTTCGCATCGGACCGTAGTCCAGATCCGCGTCCACCTCGGCGCTGGCTTGGAGCAGGATTTCCGCGACCTTCACGGCGTTCTTCGGAGTCTTTTGGCGATAGCCTTCGACCGCGTTGGCGCCCACGTAATGCAAGAGCGTCGCACGATGCTCTCGCGTCGAACGCGCGCGAATCAGCTCCGGATTCCGGCGAAGCAGGCGCTCAAGTGTGGCCAGGTCACCGGTGATAATGGCGTCCACCGCCCCTTCGAACTGCGCGACCGGAGACTCGTTCTGATTCAGGGCTTTAATGTGCTTCGCAAACTTGGGCCAGCTCTCGAACTGGTGCTCGCGCGCGATGACGAATTGCGCGTCGGCACACGAAAGCTTGGCGCTTCGAATTTCCGAGTCCGTAACGTTGTTTCGATCATTGGTATCCGGTGTAGCGAAGATCGTTCATTGCTCGTTGTCAGTTGTCGGTTGTCCGTGGTCAGTGGTTCCATGTCGGTCGCAGGCCAAATTCCCAAACCCCAAACCCCAAGCGCCAAAGAAATCCCAAGCCGCAAACCCCAAACGGCGCCTCGCTACCGCAATGTTGGAGCTTGGAACTTGGAGCTTCTTTGGGATTTGGAGTTTTCGTTCGCATCCCAGCGCCTCCACTCCTTCGATGTTCAGCGTTCGATGTTGGATGTTCGATGTTCGTTTATTCATAACCGATCTCCCCTCTGCGTTGCGTGACGTTGTAGGCAAGCACGCCGTACAGGCCCATTGCCGCCAAGAGCAGTGCCACACCCGAAAAGCCCGCCATCAATCGGACCGAGAGCCTTCGCTGTCCGACCGATGACGCGACGATTTGCGTCATGGCGCGGATATTGTCAATGGGCTGATCTTTGTCGAGGGTGTCCAACTCAGCGCGGACGAGGCGGGTGATTTCCACAGGGTCGCGTTGCGTTCGGACGACCAGGCTCATAAATCCCCAGCATTGCTGCTGATAGGTTCGATAAACCTCAGCGCGCGGTGCGTTCGCCAAACCAGTGGGTTTGACGTCCTTCACGACTCTGATGACCTCTATGTTGTCAGGGTCACCGCCCATGCCGATGAGGCGGTGCACCACGTTCGCGCCGAGCTTAAAGTTCTTTACGAAAGTTTCGTTTACAATAGTGACTGTCACACTATTGGTCCGATCCCGGTCGTTAAAATCCCGTCCTTGCAGCAATGGAATGTTCATCGTGCGGAAGTAACCTGGGCTGACCTGCGCGTAGTCGGCATCGTTCGCCTCTCCCGGCGCAAGCGGCGGGGCTCCGTGGATGCTGACGGACATGGTTGTGTTCTGCCCGCTTAAGGGGAGGTTGCGCACCAAGGCTGCAGACTCCACTCCGGGAAGTGATCGCACGCTGGCTAACAATTGTTCAAAGAACCGCACCTTGTCTGTTTGCGCGGGATATTTCTTCCACGGAAGGCCAAGCTCCATACTGATGAGGTGCTCTGGATTGTAACCAAGTTGGTGCGAGAGAAGGCGGCTGAAACTCCGAATCATCAGGCCAGCACCGATCAACAACATCACCGAGACCGCGACCTCACTCACGACCAGCACTGAGCGGAAGCGCTGCCGTTGCCGTCCAGCGCTACTGCCGCGAGAACTTTCGTTCAGTTCAACAATCAGCGCGGGACTGGACGATTGCAGTATAGGAGCGAGGCCGAAGAGCACTCCTGCCATCAGCGTGACGATCGCAGTGAACGCGAGTGTCCAGCCATCCAATTCAATGCCTTCCCAAATCCGCGGCAGGTCTGGCGCGCTGAAATGGATCAGCGCCTTCAATCCGAAGAATACGAGCAGCGTTCCAGCCAGGCCCCCGAGCACCGCCTGTAGCAGGCTCTCGTTCAGAAGTTGTCCGATAATTTGCCGGCGTCTTGCACCCAGCGCCGCCCGAATGGCGAACTCACGCGTGCGGGCAGAACGCGCGAGCAGGAGGTTGGCGATGTTTGCGCAGCCGATTAAGAGCACCAACCCGACCGACCCGAGCAGAAAAAGCAAAACGGCGCGCGAGTCACCCACGATAACTTCGTGCAGCGGAAAGATCTGTGCTGCCCAACCCTGGTGATCGGCGTCATTGACTCGTGGGGCGATCAAGTCCATTTCGGCCTGTGCTTTCGTGAGCGTAATACCCGGCTTGAGGCGGCCATAAACGAGGTAGTTGTGTGAGCCGCGATCACGAAGTTGATCGGGACTGAAGGCCAGCGGCGTCCAGAGCTGCGTGTTTCTTTCAGGGAAGAACGTGCGCGGCGGCATCACGCCGATGACCGTGAACGGTTCGTCGTTCAAGCTGATGATTTGGCCGACGGTGTTCGGGTCACCCGCCAATCGCCGCTGCCAGAATTCGTAGCTCAGAAGCACAACGTGGTCTTTACCGATAGTCTCCTCTTCGGGCCGGAAGTCGCGGCCAAGCATCGGCTTGATGCCGAGCAACGAGAAGATGTTCGCCGACAAACGTGAACCAATAATGTTCTCGGGCTGGCCTTTGCCGGTTAGGATGAAGCCGCCAAAACCGCGCGCGGCCAGTCCTTCGAACACAGTAGTCTGTTCGCGCCATCCTCCCAGCAACGGCGCCGAGACCGAGCCTTTCTGCGAACCACTTAGTCCTCTTTCAAAAACCATCACCAATCGTTCAGGATCTTTGAACGGCAACGGCCGTAGGAGGATGGCATTGACGACACTAAAAATCGCCGTGTTCGCCCCGATGCTGAGGGCGAGTGTCAGCACGGCCACGGCGGTGAAGCCGGGATTTTTCAGCAACTGCCGGAACGCGTAGCGAAGGTCGTTCGCCGATGCCGAAATCCGAATGTCGAATGTCGAAAGAATGACGAAACTCAAATGACCGAATGACGACATCGAGTGCCAGCGCTTCGCATTTGGAATTCGGATTTCGGATTTGACTCGTCATTTGGAATTCGTCATTCGTCATTCACACCTGAGCGCCTCCATCGGATTAACTCTCGCCGCGCTTCGCGCAGGCAGCCAGCAAGCCAGTAGGGCCACGGAGACGAGCAGCAGCGGGACGGCTGCGAACGTGAGCGGATCGGTCGGGCCGATTCCGAAAAGCAGGCCGCGTAGAAGCTGCGACAACACCAGCGCGCCGATCACTCCAATCGCGGTGCCCGTGCTGGCCAGCTTGAGGCCGTTCCGCAACACCAGGGCCAGCACCGCACCGCGCTGCGCGCCTAGCGCCATGCGCACGCCAATCTCGCGAGTGCGCTGTCTAACGGTCCATGCGATGACTCCGTAAATCCCCACCATCGCGAGAAGAAGTGAGGCGCCAGCGAACAGCGAAACCAACACCGTGTTGAACCAACGCAGCGCAAGATACCGGTCCATGACTTCCGTCATGGTGCGAACCGGGTATGCCGGCTGATCTGGGTCAACCGTTTTGATCGCGCCGAGAACCGGGCCAACCAGGAGTCGCGGATCACCGGATGTGCGCACCACCAACGTCATGTAGTCCCGGATGCGCTGGAGGTAGTTCCAGTAAATCTGCAGCCGCTGATCGTCTTCCAGCTTCTCATGCCGGATATGCCCGACCGCGCCCACCACCTCCGCCCAGGGCCTGTGCGGCCCCCCGCGAACGCGTTTGCCAATCGGATTCTCCCCCGGCCAGGCCAGACGGGCGACCCGTTCATCCACCACGACCACCCAAGGGGTGTCCTGATCGGTAAACGCCCTTCCCTGGAGCATTTGGATTCCCATCGCTTGGAAGTAACCCGGCGTCACGGTCGTTTCGTCAGTCGCTTCGAGGACAGCCGGTTCTTGGTTGGTTCGCTCAAACTCGATGGACGACAATCCCGAGGCTCCATCGAGCGGAAGGCGGTTGCCCATGCCGGCGGAATCCACGCCGCGCAGGGAGCGCACCTGTTCCAGTATGCGATGGCAGAACGCCGCCGCCTGGTCGTCCCCGGCATATTTGGTTCGGGGAATTTCCAAGTGGAAACTCAAGACTCCTTGCGGGCGAAAACCGGGATTTACCTCCTTGAGCGCGGCAAACGTTCGGATGAGCAAACCCGCGCCGGTAAGAAGAATGAGCGTCAGAGCGACCTGGCACACCACGAGAAGGTTGCGAATCGTCGCCTTGCCCGCTGCTCCAGATGAAGTCCGCGTGTCCTCGCGGAGTGTTGCGACCAAATCGGTGCGCGACCCTTGCATCGCCGGCAGCAACAACATCAGGGCAGCCGTGACGCACAGGATGGCGCCGCTGAACAAAAGCACGGGCAGGCTCACTTGAATCTCGTCCACTCTTGGCAACGCAGCGGGCAGCCAGGGAATCAAGAGCTGGACACCCCACTTCGCGGCGAGCACGCCCAACAACGAGCCAACCAGCAGAATCGGAATCAGTTCCGCGGCGGCTTGACGAACCAGCCGAGCCTGAGTGGCACCCAAGGCCGAACGAACGGCCGTCTCGCGACTCCGGGTGAGCGCGTGCGCCAGAAGGAGGTTCACCAGGTTGCAGCAGCCAATGAGCAACAGGCCGAGCGCTGCGCCCAGCAACACGATCAACGGTTTCCGCGCGACACCGGCAATATCCCGGCGCAGCGACGTTACACTGAATCGCACGTCTTTGTTCTTCTCGGGATACTGCCGAGCCAGCCGCGTCGCGATGATATTCAAAGGCTTCCGGGTTGATCGTTAGCGGCGTCCAGATTTGAACATCGTGCGTCGGATACCAAAACTCAGGATCCATCACTCCGACCACCGTATGGGGGACATTCTCTAGACGGATTGTCTTTCCGACGATGCTCGGATCGCCTGCGTACCGCCGCTGCCAAAGGCCGTGACTCAGAATGACGACGCGATCCTGAGCGGGCTGGTTCTCACCTTCGGTGAAGCCCCGGCCCAGGGCGGGTTGCACCCGCAGCAACGGGAAGAGGTTGGCAGCGACGCTCACCGCCAGGAGCCGTTCGGGTTCGCCATCACCGGTGAGATTGTAGTTCTGCACGCGGCTCAAAAGGGCGATATCCTCGAACGCCGCGGTTTGAGACCGCAAATCGCGATGGTTCGCCGGCGCCATCGGGAGCCGCTCAACCTGTGGCGTTTGCGTCCAGATGGCCACGAGGCGCTCCGGCTCCGGGAACGGCAACGGGCGCAACACGACGGCATAGACGACGCTGAAAATCGCGGTCGTTGCCCCGATGCCCAGCGCCAGCGTGAGCACGGCCACGGCGGTGAAGCCGGGGTTCTTCAGCAGTTGGCGGAAGGCGAATTTCAAGTCGTTCATGGTTCGTGGTCAGTAGTCAGTAGTCACTGGTCAGTAGTCCGTGGTCAGTGGTCAGTGGTCAGTGGTCAGTGGTCAGTGGTCGGTTGTCTGTTGTCCGTTGTCATTTGTTCTTTTATTCCGCATTCCGCGCTCCGCGTTCCGAGTTCGGGTCATTCGTACCGCAGCGCCTCCATCGGATCGATACGGGCTGCCCGCAAGGCCGGGACGAGACACGCGGCCAGGGCGACCGCGATAAAGATCAACACGACGCTCGCGAAGGTGATCGGATCCGTTGGCGTCACTGAGTAGAGCTGGGCCGCCAGAAATCGGGTCAGAGCAACGGCCACGACGCTGCCACACAGCACACCGACCAGCACCGCCCTCATCCCTTGACCGACCACCATCTTCAGCACGTCCTCGCCTCGGGCGCCCAAGGCCAGCCGGATGCCAATTTCATGTGTCCGTTGCGTGACGCCATATGACACCACTCCATAAATGCCCACCAACGCCAGCGCCAGGGCGATGCCCGAAAAGCTGCCCAGCAGCCAGGTGTTGAAGCGCGGATGAGCGACTTTGAAGGACACCCTCTCTGCCATCGTGTGGATGTCGAAGACCGGCAAGGTAGGATCAACGGCTTGAATCGTCTTGCGGATCGAGGCGGCGAGCGGGTGCGGCTCTCCAGCCGTGCGGACCACAAACGTCACGGCGTCTATGAAGAACGCCTGGGAAACCTGTTGATAAGGCACGTAAAGGCCGGGGGCCGGCTCCGCGCGCAGATCGTCCTGCCGCACGTCCCCGACCACGCCCACAATTTCCAGCCACGAATCCGGCCCAATACCCAGCGTGATGCGCTTGCCCAGCGGATCGCCGCTGGGCCACAGCAAGCGAGCCAGCCGTTCACTGATGATCCCCACCGCCGGCGCGCGCTCGTCGTCGGTCTCAGCAAAGAAACGCCCCTTCAAGAGCGGAATGCCGATGGCGTGAAAATAATCCGGACTCGCTGCGATCTTGCTGGTCCACAAATGTTCCGGCGGCGGCCGGCCTTCGATAGAAAAGTCGCCGTAGACGCGTACGCTGCCGCCGCCCAGGGGCACCGCGTTGGCGAAACCCGCCGAACGCACTCCGGGCAAGGCGCGAACCCGTTCGAGCACCTCGCCGTAGAACAACTTCATTTGAGCCGGGCCGGGATAATTCGCGAGCGGCAAGGACAAATTCAGCGTCAGCATTCGCTCCGGGTTGAAGCCCAGCTTCACGTCGCGCAAGCGCGCGAAGCTTTTGAGCATCAATCCAGCCCCGATCAGAAGAACGATGGACACCGCGATTTCGACGGCAACCAGGGTCTGGCGCACGAAACGCTGGCGCACACCAGACGACTGGCTCCGGCCTCCTTCCTTCAACGCTTCGTTCGCGTTGGTCTGGGACGCTTGCCATGCAGGCGCCAGACCGAACGCGACGCCGGTGAGGAGCGACAAACCGAAATTGAATCCGAGCACGCGGACGTCCAGTCCGACTTCGCCGATTCGCGGCACCAGGTTTGGCGGCATAAGCGCGATCAGAAGTCCGAGGCCCCAGACCGCCAGGAACAGTCCCAGAACACCGCCCACCGCAGCCAGTAGCAAACTCTCGGTGAGAAGATGCCGGGCAATTCGCGCGCGGCCGGCGCCCAACGCCACGCGAATCTGAATCTCCTTTTGCCTCGCCGCCGCCCGGACCAGCAGTAAATTGGTCACATTGGCGCACGCGATCACCAGGACGAATCCCACCGCGCCCAGGAATATGAACAACAAGGAGCGTGTGCCGCCAACGATCTGCTCCTGCATGGATATGAGGCTCACACCACTGCCCGGTGCCGAAGCGGGTCGCGCTTGGGCAAGCCGTCGGGCGATCGTGTCCATCTCAGCCTGCGCCTGTTCGAGGGGCACGTCGGGTTTGAGTCGGGCCAGCGCGCGGTGAATCGCATTGCCCCGGCTGGTATCGAGCACCAGCGAAGTCCACGCGTCGCAATCCGCCGGAAAATGGAACCCCCCGGGAAGAACCCCCACGACCGTCGCGTTCTTGCCGTCGAGCGTGACCGTCTGGCCGATAATCGAAGGACTGGCGCCAAACCGATCACGCCACAGCCCTTCGCTGAGCAGCACGGCGCGAGGACCTCCGGCCTGATGTTCTTCGGGCAGGAACGTTCGGCCGGCGAGCGGTTTCACGCCGAGCAGCGAAAAGAAATCGACGGTGACCTCGGCCGATCCAATTCGTTTCGGCTCGCCCCCGCTGAGGAGTGTGGCTTGTCCGCTTCCATACGCCGCCAGGTGTTCGAAGACGTGGTTTTGTTCGGTCCATTCCTTGAAGTCGGGATCGAACACATTCTCCCATCTCTGGCTTGTGCCATCGCCCTGTTGATGGATCGTGAGAATCATGACGAGCCGATCGGAAGCTGGGAACGGCAATGGCCGTAACAAGACGCCGTTCACCACGCTAAAGATGGCCGTGTTCGCCCCAATGCCCAGCGCCAGTGTGAGCACAGCCACGGCGGTGAAGCCGGGATTCTTCAACAATTGGCGGAAGGCGAATTTGAGATCATTCATGGTTCGTTAAAAGCGTTAAAAAGGTTGAACCGTTAAATCGGCAGACGCGGCGAAAGAGCTTTGGCAATTCGGTTTCACGTTTTAACGATTCAACGGTTCAACAATTTGCGATTGGGTCAGTTGTCGGCTGTCAGTGGTCGGCGGTGCTTTGTCGGTCGCAGGCCAAATTCCCAAAGCCCAAAACCCAAGCGCCAAAGAAATCCCAAGCACCAAGTTCCAAACTACGCTGCGGAGGCTGCCCGCTGGAGATTGAGATTTGGGGCTTATTTGGGATTTGGATTTTGGGATTTGGAGTTTTCATTCGTATCATCAGCGCCTCGACACGTTCGATGTTCAGCGTTCGATGTTGGATGTTCGATGTTCGCTTTATTCATAACGCAGCGCCTCCATCGGATCGACCTTAGCGGCGCTGCGAGCGGGCAGATAACTCGCGAGCAGAGCGACAGCCAGGAGAAATCCAGGGACAAAAAGGAATGAAACGGGATCGTGAGGACTGATGCCATAGAGCACGCTCGACAGAATACTCGAAGCGGCAGCGCAGCCGACAATCCCGATGGCCATCCCCACTGCGACAGGCCGCATGGCTTGTCGGAGGATGAGTGCCATCACCTCACGGGCATCCGCGCCGAGCGCCATACGGATGCCGATTTCCCGCACGCGTTGGCTGACGGCGTAGGACACCATCCCGTAAACGCCGATCAAAGCCAGGACCAGCGCCAGAACGCCAAGCACGGCCGAGAGGGTCGCCAGCACGCGGCCCGGGAATCTGAAGTATTCGAAATTGTCTTCCAGTCTGGCAACGTTAACAGTCAGCTCCGCATCGAGCGCGCGAACGGTTGCCTGGATACTTGCTGCTGTCGTCGCGTACCCGCTTGCACTGTGAACGAGAAATTGAAGATCTGACTGCTCCTTCGGGCCAGCAGGAAGATACACGTAGGGCTCATCGGAGCGCGCGAGATGAGAGACTTGCGCATCGCGCGCAACTCCCACGACTTCCAAATCGTAGGCACCCTGGCGGAGAGTTTTGCCTATCTCGAAATAATTGCCCGAAGCAAGGGTCCCGACAATTTGCTGCGGACGTTCTCCGCCCAGCGTCGCTGGGATAGAAGGCGCGTATGCAACGAGACCCGAAAAGACGTGGTTACTATCTCGATATTCGCCGTATTCGGAATACGACGCCCGATTTGCGTCGTCATAAACATTCCGGAGGACTCTCCCGCGGTTACGTGAGAAATCCTGGAAGACGCAAACGAGCCTTTCGGACCTTTGCACCCGAAGCGGACGTAAAGCGACCGCATTCAGGATCGTGAAGATGCCGGCGTTAAGGCCAATGCCCAGGGCGAGCGTGAGCACGGCCACAGCGGTGAAGCCGGGGCTTTTCAGCGATTGGCGGAAGGCGTAGCGAAGGTCATTAAACATAGCAAAGAGGGTGCATCAGAGTTTCGTGACGTGGTGGAAGGCTGCAAGTTGCGACGGATCCCCGCTCGTCCAAGCACAATCCAGGAAATGGTTGAAACGATGCACGCAATCGAATCTGACTCCCTTTGCATCGCGCGTGCCAGGGGGCAGACACAGCCGATAAAGTTTACAACAACCGGGGAATGAAAGGCTTAATTGCCCGTGTTTCTCGAGGCCCGGCCGGCATCCATGTTCGCAGGTGGGATTTGTCCGTCCCACGGATGGGACGAATTCATGCCGGAATTACAGTGCTGGCGACTTCGGCTGCCAATCCCCTCGTGTAGGTGCAGGAAATGCATCTGATCGAACGTCAGATTGCAATGTTTCCCGTTGTTGCGGGAAGTAGCACCTAAAAGGAACATCAATTTCCGAGTGGGACCGTAACCAAAGCAGTAACCAAGTGCCACAGATGGAACATCCTCCTATCGAGAGATTACCTGATTTTACATGGCGCATCCGTCAGGAGTTGAACCTGAAACCTTCTGATCCGTAGTCAGATGCTCTATCCAATTGAGCTACGGATGCACCGAGGAGACGGAATCTATTGACCACCATTTCAGTGCGCAAGAGATTATTTGGCCCTTTGGCACTAGGAAACGGACATTGATTCGTTTGGCCCAGTTGCTTCCTCCCAAATCCGGCGTTCCGCCCCCAGATTTGGTCGGCGTTGCCGCAAAATGGATTGAAAAGCTCTATCCCCTTCAATAGCCTGCTCTCATGAAATCCATCCTGCGCCTGCTCCCATTATTGGTTTTAGGGGGTCTTATCGGCTGCGGAAAACAATCGGAAGGAACCCGTTCATCCCCGGGCGCCACGTCCTACACCATCGCCGTCATCCCGAAAGGAACGACCCACGAATTCTGGAAATCGATCCACGCCGGCGCAGTGAAGGCCGAACGCGAGCTGAATGAGAAGGGAGTAAAAACGGAAATCATCTGGAAAGGTCCCTTGAAGGAGGATGATCGCGATCAGCAAATCCAAGTCGTGGAAAACTTCATGAGCCTCCGGGTGAGCGGCATCGTGCTGGCGCCACTGGATTCACAGGCGCTCGTAAAACCCGTCGAAAACGCCATCCAGGCCAAAGTCCCCGTGGTGATCTTTGACTCCGGGCTTAAGTCTGACCAATACGTCAGTTTCGTCGCCACTGACAACTACAAAGGCGGCCAATTGGCCGGCGAACATCTCGGGAAGCTGCTCGGCGGAAAAGGGAACATCATCCTTTTGCGCTACGCGGTCGGCTCCGCCAGCACCGAGGCGCGCGAAGCCGGATTCCTCGACACGCTCAAAACGAAATTCCCCGACATCAAACTTCTCTCGACCGACCAACGATCGGGCCCCACCCGCGACACCGCTTACCAGGCATCGCAAAATCTGCTCAATCGCTTCGGCAACGAGGTGGACGGCATTTTCTGCCCGTGCGAGCCGCCGACCATTGCCATGACCAAAGCCCTTCGCGAGCTCGGCAAAGGAGGCGGCAAGGTCAAAATGGTCGGCTTCGACTCCGGTTCGCAGTCGGTCGCTGATTTGAAGAACGGCGATGTGCAGGGCCTGGTAGTGCAGAACCCGGTGCTTATGGGTTATCTAGGAGTGATGACGCTGGTCAAATATTTGCAAGGCGAGCGGGTGGAGAAACGCGTCGACACCGGGGTCGTGCTCGCGACGCCGGAGAACATGGAACTACCCGGGATCAAGGAACTCCTCCACCCGCCGATCGACCAATACGTGAAAGAATGACGCCCCGTCTTAGAATGGTGGGCGTGCGCAAAAGCTTTGGCGCCACTCACGCGCTCCAGAACGTTTCCTTCGAGGTCGGTCCCGGTGAGGTGCACGCCCTCATCGGCGAGAACGGAGCTGGCAAAAGCACCTTGATGAAAATCCTCAGCGGCGCTTATCGACCCGACGGGGGACGAATCGAGATCGATGGGCAGCTTTTTGTTCCCAGCGACCCGTGGCGAGCCCGCCGCAGCGGCATCGCCATGATTTATCAGGAACTCAATCTTGCGCCGCACCTGAGTGTCCAAGAAAACATTTTGCTGGGCGATGAACCGCATCGCTTTGGCTGGCTCAACCGCGCGCGCCGGCGAGCCAGCGCCCGCGACGCCTTGGCGGAACTTCGTCACGACAATATTTCGCTCGACGCGCCGATCAGCCGCCTCACGATCGCGGAGCAGCAGATCGTGGAAATAGCGCGGGCGTTGATCGGCTCACCCAAGGTGCTGATCATGGACGAACCCACCAGCAGCCTGACGCAATCGGACACGGAAAATTTGTTTGCCGCCATCGACCGTCTGCGGAGATGCGACGTGAGCATCGTTTACATCAGCCACTTTCTGGAGGAATGCCGACGCGTGGCCGACCGTTTCACTGTGTTACGCGATGGCGAGAGCGTCGGCTCGGGCGACATGGCCGCCGTCGGGTTGCCAGACATGATTCGACTTATGGTCGGCAGGGAAATCCAGGACATCTATCCGCGCATTCCGCATTCTCCAGGCAAAGCGGTGTTGGAACTCCGTGATCTCCGGGGAATGGGCAAACCGCGTTCTGCAAATCTGACCCTGCACGAGGGCGAAATTCTCGGCATCGCGGGATTGATCGGCACCGGCCGGACGGAAACGTTGCGCGTCTGCTTCGGTTTGGACCGGATCAAAAGCGGAAGCGTTTTGGTCTATTCACGGGAAAGCACACGTTCTTCTCCCACCCGGCGTCTGGCCGAAAGGATCGGTTTGCTGAGTGAAAACCGCAAAGAGGAAGGCCTCCTGCTCAATCGAACGCTGGCTGATAACTTGACCATCACCCGCTACGGCCCGGTTTCCAGACTCGGGTTGGTCAGCGCCCGGCGCCAGCGACAGTGCGCACAGGACTGGATGGAGCGACTGGACGTGCGCGCCCAAAGTCCCAACCAGGCCGTGAGTGAGTTGTCGGGCGGCAATCAACAGAAGATCGCGGTGGGACGATTGCTGCATCACGACGCCCGAATATTTCTGCTCGACGAGCCGACGCGCGGCATCGACGTTGGCAGCAAGGTGCAAATCTATCGATTGCTTGGCGAACTGGCGGCCCGAGGCAAAGCGATCCTCTTCGTCAGCTCTTACCTCCCCGAACTGCTCAGCGTGTGCGACACCATCGGCGTGATGTGCCGCGGCGTGCTGTCGGCCGTTCGCCCGACCGCTGAGTGGAACGAACACACTTTGATGGCCGCGGCCATCGGCCAACCGGACGCCGCCTCGAATTGAGCCACAGCATGAGCCGCCATGTCCGATTTGATCGCCGCAGCGTCGGCCGGCTGCTCAATGCGATTGGTCCGGTGTTCGGACTGGTCCTGGTTGTCGGCCTGTTCTGTGGGCTCGGTGGTGGCTTTGACCAGCGTGGTCGGGGCCACCTCGCTCGTGAAAGGCTGCTCCCCCGCCGCCGCCATCGCGTTGACCATCGCCGTCGGCGCCGGGATCGGGTTGCTCAACGGCCTGATCATCGCCGGTTTGCGCATGATGCCTTTTATCGTCACGCTCGGCATGATGGGCGTGGCGCGCGGAACTGCCAAATGGCTGGCGGACAATCAGACGGTCAACGCGCCCAAGTCGTCCATCAACAACCTCATGGACATGCTTGACCCGCTGCATTTCTTCCCGCTGCCTTTGGGAATCTGGATCACCGTCGCGCTGGCGATCGTCATGGTGGTAGTCATGCAGCGGACAATCTTCGGTCGTTACCTCTTCGCCATCGGATCGAACGAGGCGACCGCGCGGCTTTGCGGCATCCGGGTCGGACTGATGAAGGTGGCGATCTACTCCCTCGCCGGATTTTTTTTTGGGCTGGCAGGCTTGATGCAGTTGTCCCGCCTCACACAGGGCGATCCTACGGTGGCGATCGGTCGGGAACTGGACATCATTGCCGCGGTGGTCATTGGCGGCGCCAGCTTGAGCGGCGGAACCGGCAGCATCTCAGGGTCGATGATCGGCGCTCTCACCATGGCTGTATTGCGCAGCGGCTCCACCCAGATGAATTGGCCGGACTATGTTCAGGAAATTATTATTGGAATCGTCATCATCCTCGCGGTGGCTCTGGACAAATTCCGGCAGAGGAAGGCCGCGTTGTAAGAACTCGTGCGTTGATTTGCGTCGCCGCTTACGCGGCGGCAACCGGCTTTCTGCCAGTGAGAAAGTAAGTCGTCATTTTCCCTTTCCCTTTGACTTCAATTTTGCCCCGGGGTTCGAGAAGGTACTTTTCTTTGAGGTGTTCGTAGGTGGACTCAGAAACCTGGATGGCCCCGAGTTGGCCCAACTCCTCCATGCGCTTGGCGATGTTCACGGTGTCACCCCACAGATCGTAGATGAATTTCTTGCTCCCAATGATCCCGGCAACAACCGGCCCGCTGCTGATGCCGATGCGCACGTCGAAACGTCTGCCGTCTCCGGAGTCCAGGCGCGTCACGACCTTTAGCATGTCGAGCGCCATTTCAGCCATGGCCTCCGCGTGGTCCGCACGAGGCGTCGGCAGGCCGCCGACGACCATGTACGCGTCGCCGATCGTTTTGATTTTTTCCAGATGATGCAGTTCGGCGAGCCAGTCAAATTTGGAAAAAATCTCGTTCAACATGCGCACCAATTCGGACGGCGGCACATGGGACGACAGTTTGGTAAAACCGCCCAGGTCGGCGAACAGAACCGTGGCGTCGGAGAAACTGTCGGCAATGGTGCTCTCGCCCTGTTTGAGCCGGTCGGCGATCGACTTAGGCAGTACGTTCAGCAACAAGCGTTCCGACTTTTCCCGCTCCGCGCGCAATTGTTCGAGGTAGGCCTGCTCGTGGTCGCGAAGCCGTTTCTTTTCCAGACAAGCGTTGATGCGGGCATTGAGCAGGACAGGATTGAACGGCTTGGGCAAATAATCCTCCGCGCCGATTTCGATGCAACGCACGACGCTATCCTCCAACTCGTCGAGCGCCGAAAGCATGATGACCGGCGTATAACGGTGCGACTGGTTGGCCTTGAGCAGTTCGAGCGTCTGTAAACCATCCAGTTCCGGCATGAGGATGTCGAGCAAAACGAGGTCCACTTTCACGCTCTCCAGGATTTCCAGCGCCTTGCGCCCGTTTTCCGCTTCGAGCACCGTGTGACCCTGCCGCTCCAGCCGGCGACAGAGCATGTCCCGGTTCATCTCGTTGTCATCCACGACGAGAATGAACCCGACGAGCGATTGGGCTCCGGGGGCGGTCGTTTCGTTCAACGGACGAATGGAAGTCGTCGCGCCGGCGCCGAGGTCCGACCTGGCAGTCAAACTTCTTTTCCCGATTTTGGCGGTCAGCGGCCGCAGAAATTCAGTGTCGTTCAAAAGACCGAGCAGTGTTTTGGCGGCCTTATGGATCTTCTTCAGATCGGCGATGAAACTGGCGTGCCCTTTTCCATCGGCTTCCTCCTGGCACAACTCGCCGTAGCCGATAATGAGGTCAAGCAGCGTGCGACTCTCGCGTTGCAACGCATCCAAATCCAATTTGCCCGACTCGACGCGCGCGGTAGAGACACTGTCGTTGATGAGCACGAGGAGTTGGCTGCCAGCGGCGTGCATTTTCTGCAAATCCGGAACGTATGCGTTCAAACCCAGGTCTTCCGCCTCCTCTTGCAACATTTCGCTGTAGCCAATGATTTGGTTCAGCGGCGTGCGCAGGTTGTGGCGAATATTGGAAAGAGTGGTGTCGTGGCTGGTATCGGTCTCTTTAGTGCGCGGCTTCGAACCGGCCGCGGGTGCTCCCGGGGCGACAGCTTTTCGTGTTTTTGATTCTCTGCCGGTCACGATGCACCCTTACTTTGCAACAGGGCGTCAATTTTTGTCAGCAACTTTGGGAGGTCAACCGGTTTGGTTTCGTAATCATTACAGCCGGCGGCGAGCGCTTTTTCCTCGTCGCCAGCCATCGCGTGCGCCGTCAGCGCAATGATCGGGATATGTTGCGTCTCGGGCACGGCTTTGATCTGGCGCGTCGCCTCCCAGCCGTCCATGACCGGCAAACTCATGTCCATGAGGATAAGGTCCGGCGTCTCCGATTTGGCCTTCGTCACTCCCGTCGCGCCGTCCTCAGCGATGACGACCAGATAGCCGCGCCGCTCGAGCCGGCGCGAGAGCATGTCCCGGTTCATCTCGTTGTCTTCAACCAATAGTATCTTTGCCATCCCGGTTCTCCTTTCGGGGGTCTAGGCGTCAAATTATCTTTATGTCTGCGTCGGTGTCTCCGGTTGAGCGCGCTGCTTCACCAACGCGCGAACCTCACCGAGCAATTGTTCACGATTATAGTCGCCCTTTTGCAGAACGCGCTCCACATTGCCTTTAAGCTGTTGACGATCCTCCACCGTGAGGTCCTTCGCCGTCAAAATGACGACCGGTATCTCTTGCCAATCCTGGTTCTTCCGCAATTCCCGAACGAAATCGAAACCATTCATTACCGGCATCATCAGGTCCAACAGGATGACGGCGGGCTTGCTTTCGGCCACCGCTTGCAGTCCAGCCCTCCCGTTTTCGGCCTCCCTCACCGTCCAGCCTTCCTTTTCCAACACACGCCGGACCATTTGTCGGATGGACGGTTCGTCCTCGACCACCAACACCTGACACGGCTGATGACCGCCGTGGTGATGTCTGCGGAGCACGTTGACCAGCCGGTCCCGGTTGATGGGCTTGGTCATGTAATCTGACGCGCCCAGGGCGAAACCCATCTCCTTGTCGTCGAACATGGTCAGGATGATGACCGGAATGTCAGCGATCGCAGGGTCCGCCTTTAACGCCGTCAACACCGACCAACCATCCATCTCGGCCATGAGCACATCGAGCGTAATCAAATCCGGCTTCAGTTCCTTCGCCATCTCAATGCCTTCTTTGCCCCCGGGCGCGATGGCCACGCGAAAACCTTCCTTCGTCAGGAATCTTCGCATCAGGTCGTGCACGGTGGGATCGTCATCAATCACCAGGATCGTGCTGGCGCCCGGCGGCGCTTCCGTCACCCGCGTGTCCTTGCTGATCATGGCCGTATCGTGTTTACCCGCCCTGGACGATATCACCACCGCAGGCACCTTGATGGTGAAGGTGGACCCTTTCCCCGGCTCGCTTTCGACGCTCACATCCCCGCCCATCATTTGGCAAAAATGACGCGTAATCGCCAAACCAAGACCACTGCCGCCGTACTTGCGCGTCGTCGAGGCATCCGCCTGCGTGAACGCCTTGAACAGTTTGTCCATCTGGTTTTGGGTCATGCCAATACCTGTGTCGCTGACGCGGAAGACGAAATGTCCGACGCCGGTGCCGCGTTGTCGCTCGACTTGCAGGGTAATCGTTCCCTTGTCCGTAAATTTGCACGCGTTGCTGAGCAGGTTGAACAAGCCCTGACGGACCTTGGTTGCGTCGGCTCGCATCGGGCCAAGGTTTTCCTCACATTCCACCTTGAGCGCGTTGCCGTTCTTTTGCACCAGGGGCTTGATGGTGCTGACCACCTCCTCAATCATGGCAGGCACGTCAATTGTCTCCAGGAAAAGATCCATCTTGCCCGCCTCAATTTTCGAAATATCGAGCACATCGTTGATGAGGCCGAGCAGGTGCTTGCCGGCGCTGTGAATTTTTTGCAGGTCGGCGACAAAACGCTCCTCGCCCAGCTCGCTCGCGTCCTCCTGGAGCATTTCGCTGTAACCGATGATCGCGTTGAGCGGTGTGCGCAGTTCGTGACTCATGTTGGCCAGGAACGCGCTTTTGGCGCGGTTGGCATCTTCGGCTGTGGTTTGTGCTTCTTGCGCTTCGGACGTCGCGCGGGCCAGTTCCACCGTCCGCTCTTCGACCTTCTTCTCCAGGTTCTCGTTGTAAACTTCGAGCATGTCGTTGGCATGCTGCAACTCGGCGTCTCGCTGCTGGATGACCGCCAGCATTTCATTAAATGCGTCAATGAGCGCTCCGATCTCATCAGCGCTGCTCTTGCGGGCGCGCACCAGGTAGTCCTTTTTCTCCGTGACCACTTTCGCCGTGCGCGCCAGTTCAATGATCGGCTGGGAGATGAGCGGCTGCAATTTGTAGGAGGTAAGGAAGGCGACCAGGCACGAAATCAACATCACCATCGCCACGATATTCACGTAACGATTGACGCGGCCCTGCAATTGTTTTTCGATGTCGGACTTGAGATAAAGCGTGCCGATCCATCCGCGATCCGACCTGATCGAGTTGATCGGACGGAAAACGGTCAAACGATCACCCTCGAGACTGGTTTGCGACTTTAGAGGTCTCGACGGGATCGTCTCGCCGCTGGCTGTCTTGGTATACGAACTGATTACGATGTCGCCAGTGGTATAAACCGCCGCCGCAACGATCAGGGGCTGGTCCTTGTCTTTCAATGAGCTCAGCGCCTTGTCCACCGCCTCCCTGTTGCCGGCGGTCATCGATGCGCCGCTAAGGGCACCGATGACTTCCGCGGTGTTGCTCGCCGTGGCCTGCAACTCTTTGATCATCGCGTCCCGGAACAGGTAATTGTCGTACCACGCAAAGGCCAGAGAGCCCACCAGCAGGGAGAAGACGCTGGTCGCCATCAGGATCAACGTCAATTTCCATTTGAAGGGCAGATGTCCGAATACGCGCATGTCAATGCCCTTTTGGGTCGCTGCAGTTGCCAAACTTTGCCGTCGTTCTCAACCGAATCATCCGAAGTTACCACGCCAGTCAAATTCCAAGGGGTCGCGCCAGGGCTTCCCCGTTGTGTTGGTTATGCCGAACGCAACCGCCGATTGTAAAGGACATTCTACGAGCGGCATAGGGGCGGCGGCAGGTGGTGCCTCAACCCGCGGCGAAGCGGCATTGTGCGTCCGGAAAGTGGGCCGCTTCACCCGGCACGTGTTACGCACGGACCCTGGAATCCGGACAAAATTGCCCACCAGAAAATAATTTTCGCAGTCAAATCTTCCAGCCTTTGCGATAATGGTGGTGGATGTATCGGTCGGCTTCGGGACAGCCTGTCGCCTTCAAATGCTCCTGGTCCCACTCCAACTTCCGGCCGGCGCGGTAAGCCACGTTGCCCAGCAACGCAGCTTCCGTCAGCGGCCCGGAGTAATCGAACGGGCAGCTCGTCGGGCCGCCGGTCTTGCACGCTTCAATCCATTCCTTGTGATGACCAATCGAATCCTTGAGGAATGGCGGCGGCGGCTTGAAGCCTTCAAAATCCCGTTCCGGCAACAGCACGTGCCGACCGTAATCAGCCAACAACATTCCTTTTGCGCCAATAAACAAAACGCCGCTTTTCCATTTGGCGGCTTGTTCAGGCGAAAGCAGGGGCGGCTGTTTGCCGCCGTGATACCAGGTCAGTCGGACCGCCGGCTTTTCGCCGCGCGCAGGATACTCGTACCGCACAATGAGCCAGGGCGGCGTCGATTCCGGATGAACCGGCGGACCGTCCACGGGCTCGACCGTCAGCGGATAGCTCAAACCCAACGCCCAATGTGGCAAGTCCATGTAATGACAGCCAAAGTCCGCCAGCGCCCCGCCGCCGAACGCCCACCAGTTCCGCCATTTGAACGGCAAATATTCCGGGCTATAAGTCCGATATTCGACCGGCCCCAACCACAAATCGTAATGGAGGTTCGGCGGCGCCGGCGGAGTTTCCTTCGGCGCCTCCATGCCGCCGTAAGTCGCAGCCACCCACACGTGCACTTCGCGTACCGGACCAACCGCGCCGCTCTGCACCAGCTCGACTACGCGCCGATAATTTGAGCCGGCGTGAATCTGCGTGCCGATTTGCGTCACGCGCTTATGCGCCCGCGCTGTCTCCGTGATGATGCGCGTTTCGGAAACCGTGCGGGCGAGCGGTTTCTCGCAATAAACGTGTCGCCCGCTCTGCAGAGCCGCCACCGCCGCCACCGCGTGCGTATGGTCCGGCGTCCCGACAACCACCGCGTCAATTCCCTTCTGGTGGAGCAGCCGGCGAAAGTCATTATACGTTTTCGCCTGCGGATATTTTTGCTTCGCCGCCGCAAGATAGTTGTCGTCAATGTCGCAGAGCGCGACAATGTTTTCGCTGCTAACTTCCTTGAGGTCGTCTCCCGCGCGGTTGGCGACGCCGATCATGGCAATATTCAGCCTTTCATTCGGCGAAATTTTCCGGGCCTGTATTGGGCGACTCGCCAGCCACGCGCCCGCGGCGGCCACAGTGGTTTGTTTGATGAATTGTCGGCGGTTGAGTGAACGGTTCATAAATCTTTACGGAGACCGATTAGATTATTGTCGCGACAGTTCGCGAATGTAGATGTTACGGAACCAGACGGGACTCTGGTGCGCCTGCAACTCGATCTGGCCCGTCCGGTAAACCGGCCGGTCGCGTTCCCAGTAGTTTTCCAACGTCACGTCGTGCACTACCAACGCGTTGTTGAGATAGACCGAGACCTTGTCGCCGGTCATGAGAATGTCGAAATGGTTCCACTCGCCCGGATAGTGGTCGGCCAGTTTCATGGGGGCGTTGGAATTTTTCTGATTGTTGTAAAGACCGCCGGAACCTTCGTGTTTTGGGTTGGTTTTGCCGCCGGTCGGGTCCCAGATTTGCACCTGGGGACTGCCGCGCAAGTAAATACCGCTGTCCCCGCTCTCGTTGATTTTCCAGTCCGCCAGCAGTTCAAAATCGGCGTACTCCTGGGCAGTGCAAATATTGTCAAAGCCTTGGCCCTGATAAACCAGCGCGCCGTCAACGGCTTTCCAGTTCCGCCTCATGAGACCATTGGCTTTGGCCTGCGCCGCGCGCACTTCAGCCGCCGCCATCTTCGCGCGCTTAGGCGGGTCGGCGACCAATCCTTTCCAGCCTGCCAGGCTCACTCCGTCGAATAATCGGACGAACCCTTCCGGCGCCACATTGTTCCGCGGGAAACGGGGCAGCTCCTTGATGCGGATGCTGCGGAACTCGACGTAGTCGTTGTGTCCGAGAAAACCGACGTGGCCTTGCTCACGCAACATCCCGGGATGTTTCGCCAGGATTTTCGGGTCGGTAATGTCGTTCAGGTTGGCCCCTACAATCACCCGGCCGTTGAGCTTCACTTTCACCAGACGACCAACGCAGGTGATTTCCTCTGCGTTCCACTCGCCGGTCTTTTTCAATGCGCCGCGCCGCGCCGGAACGACGTCATAAACCGACCCGCAATATTGCGCCGGACGAAGATGAGCGTACTGGGGCGCACCGTCGTCGAGGATTTGAATTTCCATTCCCAGATAAGCCGCGTCGCCTTCGGGCGGCGCGCGAATCCCGACGCCGTTGTTTGAGCCAGGCTCCAGTTTGAATTCCAATCGCAGGATGAAATCCGCGTATTCCTTTTCCGTGAGCAGGTTTCCACCTCCGCCGCGGGCGCAATAAATCACGCCGTCCTTGACGCCATAACCGTCTCCCTTTTTGCCGAGGAGCCTCCAGCCGTTGAGACTTTTGCCGTCGAACAGAGAAACAAATCCAACCTCCTTTGGTGTCGAAACGCAGGCCGTCAGAAGGCTGGCGGTCAGTGCCGTGGCGAAAGCGGGAAAGTATTTCGGACGCGTTATTTTCATCAGGTCATGGACTCCATCGCTGCGAATGGAACAGTTGAAGCCTCTTGAAATACGGCCTCACTGTCAAGCTGACCCTTCACAGAGATGGCACACGCGGGCTTCTCATTCACTCCGGCAAGTGATTATTCTTTTCCTGCCAACGGAAAAAAATGTGCCGGCCCCTGGCAACCGCTTTCCAGCACGATGACTTCTCCCCTGTCCCGGGAAATAAAGGTCCACTCGCGCCGGAAAAAAAACGCGTGCCTGAGCCGCGACGAACAGGAGTTGCGGTGGATGGCAACGTGCTGCGCAAGGTTTGGGACTCGCCCGCTGGACTGGCTGGCTCAGGCGTCCAGACATTCCCGCACGGCCAGGGCAAGTGACTGGGGCTTGAACGGCTTTTGCAAAAACCGCATCCCCTGGGGGGCGTCGAAATTCATTTTGGCGAGGTCCACACTGTAGCCGCTGGTGCAAATGACTTTCAGGTCCGGTTTCTCCGTCCGCAATTTCCCGGCCAGTTCCCAGCCGCTGATGCCTTCGGGCATCACCATGTCCGTCAACAGCAAATCAATCTCCTGCGCGTGTTGCGGCCAAAGCCTCAGCGCCTCGGCTCCCGTGGCGCCTTCCAGCACCCGATACCCGTAACATTCCAGAATCTGCCGGGCCAAGAGCCGCAATTCCGCCTCGTCTTCCACCACCAGGATCGTTTCGCTCCCGCCGCGAACATCCTTCTCCGCCGATTTCATCGTCGCCGGCTCAACCTGTTTGGAAGTCGTCGGCAGAAAAATTCTGAACACCGTTCCCGCGTCCACTTTGCTCGACACCTCAATCCATCCACGATGCAGCTTGGTGATGCCATACACCGTGGCCAGCCCCAGGCCGGTGCCCTTGCCGACTTCCTTGGTGGTGAAAAACGGATCGAAAATGTGGCTCAGGACCTGCGTATCCATGCCGAAGCCCGTGTCAGTGATGCTCAGGCAGACGAACTGTCCCACGCGCGCCTCCGCGTTCTTCTGAACGTACTGGGCGTCAATGTCCGCGGCGGCCGTGCGGACGATGAGCTGTCCGCCTCGGGGCATCGCGTCGCGAGCGTTGACGGCCAGGTTGATGACGATTTGTTCGACCATGCTGGCGTCGGCGTAAATCGCCGGGAGCTCACGCTCGAAATCGAAATTCAGAACAATGTCTTCGCCGAGCGTTCGTTCGAGCATGGAAGCGACATTGCTGATGACTTCGTTCAGGTCCAGCGGGCGCTGTTGAATGATCTGACGGCGGCTGAAGGTCAGCAATTGACGCGTCAGGTTGGCCGCGCGATCGGCCGCCGCGGAAATTTTCTTCAACGGTTCCTGCAGCTCCGGCAAGACGCTGCTTTTGGCCAGCAGCAGGTCCGTGTGCCCTTTGATGATCGTAAGAATATTGTTGAAATCGTGCGCGACGCCGGCGGCAAGCTGGCCGATCGATTCCATTTTCTGGGACTGGCGTAGTTGCGCTTCCAGGTTGAGACGCTCGGTGATGTCCTCCACGCTGCCTTCGAAGTAAAGCACGCGGCGCTCAGCGTCGCGCACAGCCCGAATGTTTTCCTCCACCCAGATGACCGAGCCATCGCGACGGCGCATCCGTGTTTCGTAGCGGCGCACCGCGTCATCGCGGCCAATCAACAACTGCCATCGCTTCCGATCTCCGGGATCAACATAAAAGTCATCGGCATTGACGCTCAGCAACGTGTCGCGGTCCGGATAGCCGAGCGTTTGGACCATGGCCGGATTGGCATCAATAATTTTTCCCTCCGGCGTGGTTTTGCAAAGCCCGATCAGAACGTCGTTGAACAGCGCCAGGTACCGGCTCTCCGCCTCCTTTAACGCACGCCATTGCGCCTTTCGTTCGAGGGCAAGCCTCACCGCGCCCGGCAAACGGGCGTAATGCTTGGACGCTTTCAGCACGTAATCATCCAGCCCGGCTTTCATCGCCTCGACCGCGACCTCCTCGCTGCCGGTGCCGGTGAACATGATGACGGTGCAATCGGGCCAGCGATGTTTGACAGCCCGCAGCACCGCCAGCCCGTCGGACCAGCGCAACTGATAATCGGTGATGACCAGATCGCAGCCGTCGGATTCGAGCGCGAGCGCAAAATTCGTTGCATCGGTTATTTGATCGATCAAGAGGTTGGAAAAATCGCGCTGCAACTCGCGAATCGCCAGCGCACGGTCATCCGGATTGTCATCCACCACCAGAATGCGTAACTGGTCTTTCATAAAACTTCCCTTGATCGAACATCCGGCACTCTTCATCCGCCTTTCAGTTGCGGTTTCTCGTTTAGAATCAGCCAGTACAGGTTCAAATTCTTCACCATCTCCACCAGGCTGTCAAATCCGCCCGGCTTCACGATGTACGAGTTTGCTCCCAGATCAAACGCCTTGTTGATGTCCGGATTCTGGTTGGAGGAAGTCAGCACTACCACCGGGAGCCGCTTCAATCCGGACTGCTGGCGCAACCATCGCAGCACTTCGAACCCCGACTTGCGCGGCATCTTCAGATCCAGCAGCAACAACACCGGCAGCGGATGGAGTTGCCGGTCGGCGTACTGGCCTTGTCCGCCCAGGTACGCCATCGCCTCCTCGCCGTCGCGCACTACCCGCAGCGGATTAGCAATGTTGGTCTTTTGAAACGCGCGTTGGAGCAAAAACACATCGTTGGGATCATCATCCGCCAACAAAACGACATATTCCTTGGGGTTCATGTCTGCCCTTTCTTCAGTTCGATCCAGAACCTGCTCCCTTCACCTGGGGCCGATTCAAGTCCGACGCGACCGCCCAATCGTTCGACTCCCTTTTGAACAATCGCCAGGCCGATGCCGGTGCCGGGGTAGGTTTCCACCCCATGAAGCCGTTCAAAAATCCGGAAAATACGCTCCTGATGTTCCAGGGCAACGCCAATGCCATTGTCCTCAACCCACAAGCGGAAAAAGTCGCCGCTCTCCTCCGCCCGAATGCGCACCCGCGGCCTCACGCCGGGAGCGACAAACTTGATGGCGTTGGAAACCAGATTTCCCATCACCTGTCCCAGCGTCGCGCGATGGCCCAGCACCGCCGGCAGAACACCCTCCACGGCCAGCTCCACTTTGTTTTCCTGCAGATCAGATTCAAGCTGGTGTTTCACATCGGACACCACCAGCGCCAGATCGACCGCTTTCAATTCCAGGTCAGTCCGGCTGAGCCGGCTGTAGGCGAGGAGGTCCTGAATCAGGGTGTCCATCCGACCGGCAGCGGTCACGATTCGGCGGCAGTAGTCCTTGCCGATGTCATCGAACCGGGCCGCGTAATCCTCCAGCAACGCGTTGGAAAGCCCCTGCAGCGCGCGCAACGGCGCGCGAAGATCGTGCGAGACGGAATAGGTAAAGGACGTCAGTTCCTTGTTGATCGCCTCCAACTGCGCCGTGCGCTCAATCACCCGCTGTTCGAGGTCCGCGTTCAGTTTTTGGATTTCCTCTTCCGCGCGTTTGCGCTCGGTGATGTCGCGGAGGAAACAAGTGTACATCGTGGGATCCTCCCACGAGTTGCGAGTGATGGCCAGTTCGGCCCGGAATTCCGTTCCATCCCCGCGCATAACGGTCAATTCGATTGGCCGTCCCAACAGACTGCCCGCGCCGGTCATCAGGTATTCTGCCAGCCCGTCACGGTAGTACTCGCGCAGCGATGAAGGAATGATCAGTTCGTCCATTTTCCTTCCCAACGCCTCCGTCCTGCTATAACCGAAAATTTTCTCCGCCGCAGGATTCCATTCGTGGACCCGTCCTTCGTGATCAATGGAAAGAATCGCATCGAGCGCGGTTTCCAGGATAGCGCTCTTGCGCGCCTCGCTTTCGCGCAACGCATCTTCCGCCCGCTTTCGTTCGGTGATGTCGCGGGAAATCTTGGAAGCGCCGATGATCCTGCCGCTCGAATCCTGGAGTGGCGATATGCTCAGAGAGACATCGACTCTGGAGCCATCTTTCCGCGACCGAGCCGTTTCATAATGCTCGATCCGCTCGCCGTTTTTGAGTTTTTCGAGAATTTTCTCCTCCTCGCCTTGCAGTTCCGGCGGGACCAACAAACTGATCGAACGGCCTACGATCTCTTCGGCCGAGTAACCGAAGATTCTCACCGCAGCCGCGTTCCAGCTCAGAATGGTGCCCT
>QHNT01000252.1 GCA_003218515.1 Verrucomicrobiota bacterium
CGGACGGTCGCACGCGGTCTTGCAGCCTTCAGCCGCTGGCGGCCAGCAAAGACGCATCCGTCGCTTTGTGCGAGATGCCTTCACGTTTCCGCGGCTTGAACAGTTGCGCGACGCTTTGCTACTCCCAATCCCAATCCTTGAACAAATCGGCGATGGGATAGCGAAAAGCCGGCAGAAGTTGCTCGCCTTCCAGCTCGGCCCCGGCACCGAGAAGCCGGCGCTCGTCCGGCGCGTGGCAGACCTCGACGCAATCGGCATCCGGATTGATGATCCAGGCTACCCGCGCGCCGCTGCTGAAAAAGTCCCTGAGCCGTTCATCGAACTCGGCGCGAGTGTTGTTCGGTGAAAGAATTTCCACCGCCAAATCGGGAGCGCCGGGGAAAAACTTTCGTGTGGAAGGTTTGAATCCCTCGCGAACAAGGCGTTCTTTCGAAATGAAGGAAATGTCCGGCGCCCGACAGTTGCGGTTGTGCATCCAAAAGCCGGTGCTGGAGTCGAGGACGACGCCGAGTTTTTGTTGGGTCACGAAGTTATTAAGGGCGGTTGACAATCGCGTGCAAATCCGGCCGTGGAAGAAATCGTTTTTGGGGCTCATGACCGGCTCGCCGTTCACCACTTCGTGGAGATAACCGTCCTCAGGCAACGACTGCAATTCAGCCTCTGTCCAGATTCTCTTCGCTGATGCCGCTTCCGCGATCATGGCGATACCTTATGCGTTTCGGCGTCGCGTGTCGAGAGAGCGTTTCATGACTCGGGACACAAAGGCGCGACAGATACCAACGCCCGCGGGCCTTCAAATGGTGGCAGGTTCGGCGATGACATCTGAAGAAAACGACGAGCGCAACCTGCTTCACGGCGCTTCCACGACGCGGTAAAAGCGGCTTTCGCCCGGACCGGCTGGTCCTGAGAAGGTGCTCCCGCCCGACACACCGCAGACCGGGTCCTTCAGGCCGCCTTGAATCGGGCCGGCTCCGTTGTTCCCGGCAGTTTCGCGGTGCGCGGGCATGGTCGCCTTATCGCGGAAATAAGCTACGCCGGCCAGGTCGGCCAGCGTCGTGGCCAGCGGCGTCCATTTTATCAGGTCGTAAGAGACTTCGACGGTGTAAGAACGCAGCGGCTGGCCGGTGATTGTCAGCTCATATTCACCGGCGGCAAGGAGATTACGGCTCAGCGTGGGACGCTTGCCCCGGACGTCAGCTTCCTTGGCAGGACTCGAAGTGGAATTGGCCCCCAAGAGGAGGCCCAGGGTGTGCGCCGGCTGCGAGTAGTTGAGCGTCGTGTTGCCGGAAGCGCCGTTGTAGCCATCGATCGCGATGTGATATTGTGTGGTCACCAAGGCGGTGAAGGTGACGCGGCTCTGAAAATTGGTAGAGGCGATGTCGTCATTGCTGGCCACCGCCGTAAGGCCGTCCACTGAGTTCCCCACGTAAACGGCCAGTAGTGTGTCGAATGTGCTGCCGACCGTGTCAAAGCTCACGGAGGCGGTGTCCGGCGCCGTCCAGCAGTACCAGATCGAATGTCCACCCGGGTTGCCCGCGTGGTTGGGTTCGCCGGCCTCTTTAGTGGCGCCGACGTTGCTGCCAGTGACCGTGCCGTTGGCGCCGCCGATGAACTCGCAGTTGGTGAAGTTATCGTTGGCGACGCTTTGATCCAGCGTCAGGACGATGTTGCCGGTGGCGCCATTCCAACCGTCCACGGCAATGTAATAAGTCGTGCCGGCGAGGGGATTAAAGGCAACCCGGCTTTGCCGGATTGTTGAGGAGATATCGTCGTTGCTCGCGACGGCGGTCAGAGCACTGACACTCTTGCCGGTATAGACTGCCAGCAACGTGTCAAAACTGCTGCCGATGGTGTCCACCATCGCCGGCGTGCCGCTGGGCGCGGTCCAGACGTACCACACCGAATGCCCGCCGGCATTGCCTGCGTGGTTCGGCTCGCCGGCTTCCATGGTGGCGCCCACATTTGAGCCGCTCACGCTCGCTGAACTGCCGGATAAACCTCCAGCATCGACGAAGTTGTCGTTGGCGGGCCGCACGTTGCCGATGGTGATCGGGGTGCGCGTGATGTTGTTGTCGTAATTGGACTCCGGCAATCTGTGCTGGGGATTGACTTCCATTTCGAGTGTATAGTTGCCGTCCGGGACGCCGGTAATGTCAATCCATTGGCCGTCCAGTGTGGAATAGTAAACATCCCCCCAGCCCGTCTGTATTCCCTGGTTGCTGCAGTTATATCTGGCGCTGGAGGGCGCGTTGGCGTCCCAACGGATGGAGTCCAGCAGGCAAAAACCGATCTTAAGACCCGTGGCCACGGACTGGCCGTTGCTGTCGAGCAGCTGGTAGTTGGCGTAGTTGTTGAAGTGGTAATGACCGTGGCACGGCGCCCAGACGAACTGTGGATTGGTGGCCGGGTTTCCTAGAGAGATGTCCCCCGTCCCCTGATTGCGCGTCTCGGTCGAGAAGCGCAGGAGCTTGCGTGTGCCGGGTTGAACCATTCCTTCGATCACCGCACAACTGGTGGACGAAAACGTGACCGTTTCGATCCTGGGACTGATGGACGGTCCCCAGACGATCAAGTCCGGCAGGTCACTCTGGGTCCAATTCAAGGTGATATTTCCCGCGCCGCCATTCCAACCGTCCACGGCGATTTGATAAGTGGCGCCTGCCATGGCCGTGAAGTTCACGCGGCTTTGCCATATTGTTGAGGAGATGTCGTCGTTGCTGGCGATGGTCGTGAGACTGCTCACACTGTTGCCCGTATAAACGCCCAGCAAGGTGTCGAAATCGCTGCCCAACGTGTCGATCGTCACTGAACCGCTCAATGGCGCAGTCCAGCGATACCACACGGAATGTCCGCCAGAATTCCCGGCGTGGTTGGGTTCGCCGGCCTCTTTGGTGGCGCCGACGTTGCTGCCAGTGACACTCCCCGCGCTGACGCTGAGCGGTTGGGCATCGGCGAACGCGTCGTTGGACGGCTGCGCGCGGCCTGGATGGGGAATCAGCAGAACCAAAGGTGCGATTATGCTCAGACACCCACAAGGTGAACCGGCCACCTTTGGTTTGAACTTTGACGGCCGTCCGTATGGTTCCACTCCGATTGGTCGGAAGCGGATCGACTTCATAAAATATACGTCTTCATACTGCCCAACGTTCCGACTTGTCGTCGGGTCGCCGCCGCTCCGGTTGCGACTCGAAAGCATAATCATGCTCCCCCTTTTGTTGTAGCTGGGTGAAACCCTGAAAGGCGTTGGAGCATCCACCTTAGCAGGGTGACAGTTGAACACAGAAGAAGACCTGGGGTGATTGCGCCGGCTAACGGGAGCGTGCGGGTGAGAATGTAAACAACTGACTGCGCGTGTTGTGTTTTTTCAAATCCGGATCTTCCGCACCCACTGCTGGTTGGCTTCCCAGTAAGTGCGTTTCAATTTGATTTCAGGTTCGTCAGCGGAGGGTTGCACGCGGCCTTCGGTGTCAATCGCGCGCGAGACGAGCGTGTGTTCGCCGGAAGCGGCGTTCTTCCAGTCATAACTCCAGAATGTCCATGAGTATTTCGCGCGTTGCTTCCTGTCCAATTGCACCGGCGCCCAGTTGCCATTGTCGATTCTCAACTCCACGCGTTGCAGCGGCGCGCCGTCGGTCCAGGCCGCGCCGCTCACGCGCAGGGAGCCGCCCTTGCGCCGCGCAACGCGCGCGACGACCGATTTCACGTCCATCGGCCCGACGCTGGTTTCGCGCCAGACGGTTTTGTCGCCGTGTTCCTCGCCACGGATCGTGACGTATTCGCGCGCCATGTATTTGCTCATGTAACGGCGGTCGAGCAGTTCGATGCGCGTGAGCCATTTCACCCAGGTGATGCCAAACCAGCCGGGCACGATGAGCCGCAACGGCGCGCCGTGGGCCTTTTCCAACGGCTGGCCGTTCATTTCATAGGCCAGCAAGATGTCGTCGCGCTTCAACACGTCGCGGAGTGAGAGGCTGCGCGCGAAGTTTTGCAGGTAATCCTTGTCGCGGATTTTTTCAACCTTCTCATCCGCGCCGAAGAAAACGACTTCGATGGCGCGATCGAGCGGATGGCATTCCTTGAGCAAGGGCGAGAGCGGCGCGCCGGTCCAGCGAATGTTGCCGATGGCGCCCATGAAACCGGGATTGGAACTGTTGCCCGAACATTCGAGCGTGGCGGTGATCGTCTTGCGCTTGCGTGCCTTGATTTCGGCCAGCGACAGTGTCCGCGGTATCTTCAGGAGGCCGGAGATTTCGAGATGCCAGTTGGCGCCGTCCACTTCGGGCACGCCATAGTGCTGGACCTGGTAAACCTGATCGTTCGGCGTGATCCAAC
>QHNT01000086.1 GCA_003218515.1 Verrucomicrobiota bacterium
GGCCTTCTGAAGAGACACCGATTCATTCTGGCGGCGATCGCTCTCGGCGCCGCATTCACTTTCGCCTTGTTCAGATGGCGGGCTCCGCCGGAACCGGTTTACCGGGGCAAAACCGTCACGGCATGGGCGCGTGATATGAACAGTCCGTACCCGAACGTGCGCAGCAACGCCACCGCGGCCTTGCGGGCGATGGGAACGAACGGCATTCCCAGTCTGCTCAAGACGCTGCAACGGCGCGACCCGATTCTGAAAAGGCCGTTTCTGTTGCTCGCTCCGAAACTGCCGATTTGGTTCCGACGCTCATTCATTCGCGTCTTCAAACCGTTCGACGCAACCGGCGACCGGCTGGCGGCTGTCAATGCGCTCGCAGCGCTCGGCACCAATGCGCCCGTGCCGCCTTTGCTCAAGGCGCTGCACGATCCGGAACGGCAAATCGCTGCGCAAGCCGCCACCGCGCTTGGAAACGTCGGCGAGCCTGCCGTGCCCTCTCTGATTGGCGCGTTGAACGACAGAGACGGTTACGTGCGCTCGATGGCCTGTTATGCTTTAAGCACGATTGGACCACACGCATCGGAAGCTGCCCCTGCTTTGATCCAGCGATTTGCCGACAGTTACGTGAACATTCCGGCGCAAGCCACGTATGCTCTGAGTCGTATCGGCAGGCCGGCCTTGCCGGCGCTGGTTGAAGCGCTGAAAAGCACCAACGTCCGCACACGCGCCTTGGCTGTCCAAGTGCTTGGCGGCATGGGGCCGCAAGCTAGGAGCGCCGCGCCAGTGTTGATTGAAGCGGTGGAAGACGAACAGGTTGTCGTGCGGGAAAATGCGGTGGAAGCGCTCGGCAATACCTGGGCCCTTCCGCGCGAATCGGTTGCCGTGTTTACCCGCGCGCTCAGGGACAGTGATGCGAAGGTGCGTCTGAAATCACTGCAAGCGCTGGCGAAAGTCGCGCCAGTCGCCGCGTCGTCGATACCAACGCTGATTGAAACGCTGACGGACGAGGACGCGCAGGTTCGGGGCGGGGCGGCGAAAGTCCTCGGCAACATGGGCGCCGCGGCGAAGGCAGCTGCGCCGGCGCTGAGGGAGAGGTTGCAGGACAACGATGAGTTGGTACGCGCGACGGTGAAAGAGGCGCTGACGAACATCGAACAGAGCGGCGCGCCACCGATCGGAGTAAAATAAATGATTCGCCGGTTCGGCGGTCCGACGACTGCGGCTTGGCGCAAATTCCGCGCTCGACACCCGGCGCTCGACTCTCGACATTTTGCCGCCATGAGTTGGTTCTATCGGAATGTTCTCCGACCCGTTCTGTTCTCGCTGGATTCCGAGGAGACTCACAATCGCACGTTGCAGGCATTGGGCCGGGCGAGTCGTCATGAAGTGCTTTTGAACTGGGCGGCGTAACGTGGCATCCGCAACCGGGGAATCCCGCGCCGCGCATGTTCCGCGCTGTCTCGGACGAAGCGCTGATCAATCGCATGGGTTTCAACAACCCCGGCGCGGTAGCTATCGCCGCCAAACTCGCCGAATGGCGCTCGCTGGGTTTTTGGCCCAAGCATCCCGTGGGCATCAATCTTGGCAAATCGAAGATCACGCCGCTGGATAGAGCGGCGGAGGATTACGCCAGCTCCTTGCGCGCCCTTTGGCCACACGCGGACTTCTTCGTCGTCAACGTCAGCTCGCCGAACACCCCGAATCTGCGCCAACTCCAGGACAAAGCCGCGCTCGATGAAATTCTTTCCGCTCTGCAAGAAGTGAATCAGGAATCCGCGACCAGGTCAGTTGTCAGTCGCCAGTTGTCAGTGGCTGCAGACCACGGACCACGGACCACGGACAACAAACCAATCCTGGTCAAAGTCGCCCCCGACCTTTCCTTCGAGGCGCTCGATGAAATTGGAGAACTGGTCGGGCCGCGCCGGATCGCCGGCATCGTGGCAACGAACACGACTGTGACGCGGCCCGCAACGAGCGACCCCGGCCTCAAACAAATCTACGCTGAAGCGGGTGGATTGAGCGGCCGGCCGTTGCGCGCGCGCAGCACGGAAATCATTCGCCATCTTTACCACCGGGCCAAAGGGGCGCTGCCGATCATCGGCGTGGGCGGCATCTTCAATGCCGACGACGCCTGGGAGAAAATCACTGCCGGAGCATCGCTCGTGCAGCTTTACACCGGTCTGGTTTACGAAGGGCCGCGCGCGACGAAGGAAATTGTCACCGGCTTGCGCCAGCGGTTGGAGGCGTCCGGTTTCGCTTCATTGAAAGAAGCGGTGGGCCAGGCAGGTGAGATGTGATGGCCGGCAGGAAACGAAAGCCATCAGCTCAATTTCCGGCAATCACGAATCACGCTGCACGGAATCCGCACCCGGCTCCAGCCTCGCGATGGCTTCCATGATTTCACCGGCAATCTGCCGGTGAATTTCCTTGAGCCGCGGTTTGGAACAGGTTTTGGCTTCGGCGCGGAGCTTTTCAAAAAGCATCGGTTGGCCGTATTTCACGGAGACAGGACGCGGCCGTGGAAATTTCAAATGGCGTCCGTAGGCTTGATAGGTCCCAAAAACACGCACGGGCACCACGGGCGCGTTCGATTTAATGACTGTCAAACCGATGCCCGAACGGGCCGGTTGCAATTTCCCGTCGCGCGTGCGAGTGCCCTCGGGGAACAAAATGATTCCGCCGCCGGCAAGCAGGCGGTCGAGAATCGCTTTCAGTCCCGCCGCACCGCCGCCCTCGCGGTCCACCGGCACGGCGTTCACCGCTCGCAAAACCGCGCCAGCCACCGGAAGGCGAAACAGCGATTTGCGCGCGAGATAGTTGATTTCCCGTTTCACGCCGGCGCCCACGAGCGGCGGGTCGATGAAACTGGCATGGTTGGAAGCGAGAATGACCGGTCCGGTGAGCGGGAGGTGCTCGGGGTGATAAACCCGCCAGCGAAAGTAAAACGTGAAGATGAATCGAAACAGAAGCCAGCCCAGGCGGTAGATAAATTTCATTTCCTTCCCGCCAGCCGTTTTCTGACTTCGCTGATGATGAGTCCGCTCGTCTGTTCAGAAGTCATCCGGGAATTGTTGATGACCATCGCGCCGAGCGGGATCATCAGCGGCGCCGTCGCGCGCTGGCTGTCGCGCCGGTCGCGCGCCGCCAGGTTCTCCTGAATCCCTTCGGCGGCGCGGCGTTTTGTCCGTTCCTCCAGCGAGGCATCCAGGTAGAACTTGAACTCGGTCTCCGGGAAAACGTTGCTCCCGATGTCGCGGCCTTCCATCACGAGGTTGCCGAACTGGACGCACTCGCGCTGGCGTTTGACCAGCCATTGCCGGACTTTCTGAATCGCGGCGACGTGTGGCACGGCGGCGCTGACCTCGGCCGTGCGGATTTCCCTTTCCGGATGGTAGCCATCCACCAGCAACCGCGCCCGGCCATCGACGCACTCCAGCCTGGTCTTCCATTTGCGCAACAGGGCCGTCACGGCTTTGGCGTCGTGCACATCCGCCTTTTTCTGCAGGCAATACCAGGCCAGCGTCCGGTACATCGCGCCGGTATCGACGTAAACGTAGCCGAGCGCCTGGGCGACGAGCTTCGCATTCGTGCTCTTGCCGCTGGCGCTCGTGCCGTCGATGGCAATGACGATCGGTTCATTCATTCGTTGAAACGTTAAATCGTGAACGATACATGGGTCGGCAACCCGTTGTAACGATTTAACGCTTCACTGATGTAACGCCTATTCGGCAAACAATTCGTCGTGTGCCAAGGCGCGTGCCGTCCTGGCATCGAGTATGGTCGCGCCCAGGCCGTGCGGCGGTGGCGCGGCCAGTTTCTGGAAAAAGTTTGGAAACGATTTTTTCACGCAGGCGGGATTTTTGATTTTTATGCCGGACACTTTCAATCCCAGAATCGCAAAGCACATCGCCATGCGATGGTCATGGTAGGTCTCGATTTCAGCGCCGTGAAGTCTTGAGGGGAACACTTCGAGCGTGTCGTCTTCCTCGACGACTTTCGCGCCGCATCTGGTGAGTTCGCTTCGGATGGCTTCCACCCGATCACACTCCTGCAGTCTTAATCTCTCCAGGTCTACAAAAACCTGCGGTCCGGCCCCTTCCTCAAATGGTGCAAGAGCAATCGCCGTCATAATGCTGTCTCCAAGATCGTTTCGACGCGAAATTCTTTGAACAAAAGCGACACGCGTTTTTGAAAAAACTGCGTCAATCTGCCAGCCTGAAGTTGGCCAAGAGGTCACGCGAACCGAAGATTGCGTCGCATCGCCGAGCGATAACAGCCAACCCGCGCCAACAAAATAACTCCCGCTCGACGCATCCGGCTCGATCTGAAATTCGCCGCCGCATTTCGGAAACTTCTCAATGAGCTGCGTCGTCATCGCCACGTAAGGCGATTCCTCCGCGTTTTCGCCAACCACGTTCACGCGCCAGCCGCCCACTTTTGCGCAGAGCAGCAGCGCCGAGGCAAACTGTGAGCTTTCGGCGATGCTGACGCAGCAAGTCCCTGCGCGCGGGCCGTTGCCGTGGACCGTTGCCGGCAACTTGTCGTTCACGGAGTCAATGCAGTAACCCAGTTCGCGAAGCGCATTGAACAAGGCCTCCTGCGGTCGTTGATGCATCCGCTTCACGCCCTGGACACGGTAAATCCCGTTGCCCAGGCAGACCAGGGCCGTCAAAAACCGCGCCGCCGTGCCGGCGTTGCCGACAAAAATTTCCAACGGCGCTTCCAGTGTTCCGCCGCGGGGAATTTTGCCGCCCAGGCCCCGTACAATGATCGTGCGGTTGCAAAACTCCTGGGGATCTTCGGCAACCTCAACTTCAAAACCCAGCGCGCGCAGCCCCTCGACCATCACTTGCGTGTCCTCGCTCCAAAGCGCGCCGCGCAAGGTCGTCTCGCCTTCGGCCAGCGCGGCGAGGATCAACGCGCGATTGGTGATACTCTTGGAGCCGGGCACCGTGATTTCGGCCAACACCGGTTTCTCCAACGGGACGATTTCGATGAGGTCAGGCAGCGGCATGGTTCAAAATTCCAAGCTCCAAGGTCCAACTTCCAAATAAACGCTAATCTCGAAATCCCAAACCCCAGGCGCGTTACGCCGGCTGTGCAAGAGAGTTGAAGGTAGTTCGGCCTTTTGAAGCCTGGGATTTGAAGCTTCTTTTGAACCTGGACCTTGGAATTGGGCGCTTTTCATTCGGGCGACGGCGAGACGTTTTGGCCACTCCAGGCATCGCGTCGTTGCTTGGCCTTTTCAAAAAATTCCTCGACGGCTTTGCTGTCGGCCTTTTCGAGCGCGAGCCTGAATTCCTGCAAGTCCTCAATGAACACGCCGAGGACGCGCGTGAGATTGCTGCGATTCGCCAGCGCGATGTCGCGCCACATCTCCGGCGAACCCGACGCGATGCGCGTGGCGTCGCGGAAACCATTGGCGCACAGTATCGCCTGCTCCTTCGGATGCGCCGGGCTGAGGACGTAGTTGGCCAGCTCGGCGGCCACTACATGGGGCAAGTGACTCGAACGGCTCACCAGATCGTCATGCTCTGCCGGTGTCATCCTCAGCGGGCAACCGCCGACATCTCGCCAAAACTGTTCGACGCGCGCGATCGCGTCCGGCGACGACCGCGGCGTTGGCGTGATCACGCAGACAGCATTGACGAACAAATCGGCCCGCGCGGCGCTCGCACCCATCTTCTCTGTGCCAGCCATCGGGTGACTTCCGACGAAATGCCCGCCGGCCTCGGCTACCAGCGGCTCCAGTTCCTGGACGACGTTTGCCTTGACGCTGCCGACATCCGTAACGGTTGCGCCGCGTTCGAGCGCAGGCAGCATCTTTTGCAGGACTTCCCGCATCTGAGCCAGAGGGGTGCATAGCACGAGGAGGTCGGCGTTCTCCACGGCGCGGAGAGGATCGCCGGTGGCATGGTCCACGACGCCCAGCTTGTCGCATTCGGCGATGCTGGCGCTGCGGCGAACGAAGCCATCCACTTTTTTCGCGAGGCCGCGCTGTTTGATGGCCAGCCCCAGCGAGCCGCCCAGCAAACCGACGCCGGCGAGCGTGATTTTGTGGAAATGCACGGCTCGATTAAAGCGGGCTGGCAGATAATAGGCAATAAGCAATAGGCAACGGGCGGAAAGGACGGGCTACAGGAAACGATGGATAAAATCACCCGTGGCCATTTTTCGCTGTGCCTGCTCGGTGTGCCTCGCGCACCCGCTCCAGGATCACGTCCGCAATGTGCGGTTCACTGCCGACAGCCGAGGTGTACCACACGAGTTTTCCTTTTTTTCAGTCGGATTGCGCCAGGTGGGCTGGCCGCTTTTGAGCCGACTCTGCACCGTTTCTTGCGGCTCGCCGAGCATCACCGGAATGTCCTCGTAGGAATGCAGCCCGTTGCTGATGAAGAAGGGAACCAGGACAATGTTCCGAGCGCGCGCCAGGCGGTAGCAATCCCCGATGCGAGGTTCTTCTTCCATGAAAACCGCGTGGACCTCGGCGTAAAGATTCTGCGCGCCGATGAGTTCGACCTGGCGCTCGATGGCTTGACGGGAGTTTTCGTTGCTGCCCGTGCCGTGGCCAGCGATGAACAGCGCGGTCTGATTCGGTTTCGGCGCGCGAGGGACCGGATATTTCTCGACGATTTCTCTCGCGCGCGCGAGCAGCACATTCGTCATGCTGTCGTGCGTGCCGACGGGACCGCAGTAATAAATCGTCTGCGTACCGCGCTGTTGCACGCGGGGAAAATCGGGTTGGTCGTTCCTGCACAGGCCGAGTTCACGGGGGATGACTTCTTCGGTGAAGTAACCTTCGCTGATGAACAGCGGAACGACGAAGACACGCGGCGCAAAAACGCCACGGAGCGCACCGCAGATCGAGGGCTCCAATTTCCAGAAACATTCGAGCACCTGCGCGAAAAGGTTGCGACGGCGCAGTTCATCCGCGTGCTGATAGGTCGGCGCAGCCGAATCGGCATTCAGCGTCGAGCCATGGCCGACCAGCACGAGCGCGGCGTCGGAGAAATCGCCGGTTGACACGGCACAATGGTTAACCGACGGAACCTCAATTCGCAAGGCAGCGTAGGAGCTCAAACTACTCCAGGACTATCGGCATGAGCGAAGCTAGGATGTTCCGTTCCGTCGAGTTTTTAGTCCGGGCTTAAACCCACCACACATCGCGCCCCAAAGAGTTTCGGCCAGCGCGAGAGCTGCCGGTCCAAAACTTGCAGGCACTTCAAACAAACCGCGGGGTAGAGCGCCGGTTTGCTGAATCCGCCGGAGAGCAGGTAACTGAAACTGGCGAACGCTTCCGCGTGAAACACTTCCCAGCCCGCCGGCCAGGCCGGCTTTTCGCGCCGAAAAAACAATCGGGTCGTGTTGCCCTGCGCCGCGTAGTAATCGCGAGGGCGCGGCAGCGCCTCGGTTAGGTTGATCGGCGCCCGCCAGGCGATCGGCTCGTGGTGCAGCAAACCGTAAACCGGGAAGCTGAACCAACTGATGTACGGCTCGAACAGAATCAGCCTCCCGCCTTCGGTCAACACCCGCCGAGCTTCGCGCAAGAAGGCATTCGGAGCGCGCAAATGATGGAAGACATCGAACAAAATCAGATGCGAAAGACTGCCCTCGAGGAATGGCAGTTCATAACCGTCACAAGCAAGATCGAGCCACGGGTTCGGGAATAGATCAGTACTGATCGCCTGAGGCAAATGCGATTTCAGATTGCCGACGCCGGAGCCGATCTCGACGATTCGTCCAGGCAGCCTTAAGTCGAGCAGCACGACGATCCGTTCGTAAAATGCCGCATAGATTTGGCGGAGCAACGGTTTGTCCTGCCAGGCATCCAAATTGTGCTGGATTTCCCACAGATGTCGGGTGAGCGGTGCGCTCATGCGGGGCGTCGGTCTGGATCGATCATGGGGAGCTCATGACAACCACCCGGCGACACGTCGAACTCATGGAATAAATTTCAGACGCAAGGCGGCAAAGGCGGTCATCCGCAGCAGCAGCCAGCCGTGGCGCCAGCGCTGGATGTTCGTCTCGCCGTACGCGCGGGCCTGATAACGAATCGGCATTCAGCGTCGAGCCATGGCCGACCAGCACGAGCGCGGCGTCGGAGAAATCGCCGGTTGACACGGCACAATGGTTAACCGACGGAACCTCAATTCGCAAGGCAGCGTAGGAGCTCAAACTACTCCAGGACTATCGGCATGAGCGAAGCTAGGATGTTCCGTTCCGTCGAGTTTTTAGTCCGGGCTTAAACCAGCTGTTCTGGCGGCACCGTCAGGTCAGCGTCGAGAACGAACAACACGTCGCCCGTGGCCGCGGCGAAACCCTCCCGCACCGCGCCGCCCTTGCCCTGGCTGTGTTGCTTGAGCGCCTTGATACGGCGTTGGGGATACTTGAGCTTGACTCGCTGGATTTGGTCCCACGTGTCATCCTTGGAGCCGCCTTCGATGAAGATGATCTCTGTGCCCAGACCCATTTCGGGAATTCGTTGCACGGCCGCCTCGATGTTGCCCGCTTCGTTTCGCGCGGGGACAACCACGGTGCAGCTATGATGCCTGTCCGGCGGCGTTCGATGCGGTGGCCGGGCCACCAAAAAAATCGTCAGGCAAAACGGCCGCAACAATGGCGCGAGCCAGCGATTTAGCAACGGTTCCAACAACGGCGTGCGGACCGGCCAAAGAACGCGCGGGTCCGTTTTGATCACCTCCCAGCCCGTCAGATGCAGCAGGTTCTTCATATCCTGGGTCGAAAGCCAGTTTTGCGGCGGCGTGGGCGCCTTGACGCCGATGGCTTCCGCTATGGCCAGCACGGGCCGCCAAAGGTTGTTAAAGAAGTTCATGACCAGCCGGGTGCGTGGATGCGTGAACTGATGCAGGCGACTGAGCAATGCCTGCACGTCGGGCAGATCATTAACGAGATCGGACAACAGAATGTAATCGAACTTTTCATCGCACGAAAACTCCAGTGCGTCGGTTGCGTGGAACTCCAGTTCCGGATGACGCCGGCGCGCCAGGTCGATGATCGCCGGGCTGAAATCCACGCCGACGCCGCGCGCAGGCCTGACTGCAGCCAGAAGGTCGCCCAGACTGCAGCCGAACTCCAGGACGCGTAGCGCGGCAGGAACCAGAAAACTGAAGCGGCGTTTCAACAATTCGTGATAGTAACGCTGCCCCTCCCTGACTCGTAAGGCGGCTCGGCGACCGTAAAAGGATCGGCGGTCGGTCATGCCGTCTGTTGTTACCGAGAGAATGCATTTTTGGCGAGCCTCAAACACGGGAGAAGCCCGGAAAATTTTCTGGTTTATGTTGCGATTTCGCGTTACAGAACAAGCCGTTTGAGTTGGTCAACAAGCAAACGGACCGTGGCTTCACACAGAGACTTTAGAACGCATGCGGTTTAAAAATCTTTCTCTGTTTCCGTCGTCGTCTCATCTGGAATCGGCGGATGCCTGGTTCACTCCGGGAAGGTTTGCGGCTGTGCTGGCGTTGCTCATCTTCATCTTTTTCCCGGACGTTATACTTGGGACACGCACCTTCATCTTCCGGGACTTTGGTGCTTTCGGCTATCCGATAGCATTCTACCATCGGCAAAGCTTCTGGCGCGGGGAAGTGCCGCTGTTGAATCCGTTGAACAACTGCGGCCTGCCCTTCCTGGCACAGTGGAACACGATAGTGTTATACCCGGGGTCGCTGTTCTACCTTCTCTTCCCGTTATCCTGGTCGCTGGGAGTTTTCTGCCTCGTTCATCTCTTTTTAGCAGGACTAGGCATGTACTTTTTGGCCCATCGCTGGACTGGAAACCGGCTCGCCGCTTCGGTCGCAGGTCTGGCATTTGCCTTTAACGGCTTCACGCTGAGTTGCTTGATATGGCCGCATTGCATGGCGTCGCTGGGGTGGATGCCGTTTGTGGTGCTGACGGCTGAGTCTGCCTGGCAGAAGGGAGGCCGGTTTGTGGTTGCAGCCGCGGTGATAGGGGCCTTGCAAATGTTGGCCGGGCCGCCAGAGTTCATCCTGAGCACCTGGTTGGTTGTCGGGAGTCTTCGGCTTGGCCACTGTGCGTTTGGAAAATTGCCCGTCTGGGACTCCCTTAAGAGGATGGGTTTCGTAGTTCTGACGATCACCGCGTTGTCCGGCGCCCAGTTATTTCCCTTCTTTGAACTCCTGGAGCATTCCCAACGCGGCAGCAGCTACGGCACCGGCGAGTGGTCCATGCCTCCGACCGGTTGGGCCAACCTGCTGGTGCCGCTGTTCTATTGCTTCAAGACTCCTGCCGGTCCGTACGTGCAACACGATCAATACATGGTCTCATCCTATTACCTGGGTGTCAGTGTGCTGGCGCTGGCGCTGTTCGCCGTCTGCCAATTGCGCGAATGGAGGGTTTGGCTGTTGGGCGGAATAGCCGCGTTGAGTCTGATTCTGGCGTTGGGGAATGCGGGATACTTGTTCGGATGGTTGCGCCGAATTCTCCCTCTACTGGGGTTCATGCGCTTTCCGGTCAAATTCGTGATGCTGACGGCCTTCACTATTCCGCTACTCGCGGCTTGTGGCGCGCGGAAGCTGTTATGCCCGACCGGCGAAGAGCAGGCCCGAAGCTGGCGGTTTTTGGCTGTTCTATGGCTGACGATGACCAGCCTGGTTTTTCTCATTCTCTGGTTTGCGCGCGATTATCCGGAAGGTGCGGAACCTTGGGCCGATACCGCTCGAAACGGTTTGGAGCGGGTGGCATTTCTATCGCTGACAGTGGGAGTGCTTTACCGCCTCAGCCGTGCCCGCGATGCGCTCAAACAAGTCGTCCTGGGCGTTGGATTGCTGGCGCTGCTGTGGCTGGATGTTGTGACTCACGCCCCTCCACAGAATCCCACGGTCCCGCGCTCCGTTTACGAGCCGGGGCTGCAACCGGTGCAGCAGTTGAAGCCCCGACCGACCTTGGGCGAATCCAGAGCAGCCTTGAGTTTTAGCGCCGTCTGGCAATTTCATTCCACCATGCTATCCGATCCGTTCAAAACCTATTTGGGGGATCGTCTCGGGCTGTTCTCCAACTGCAACCTGCTTGAACTCTTGCCGAAAGTGGACGGGTTTTACTCTCTTTACGTGGAGGAGGAATTTGAGGCGCGCACGCTTTTATACCTTTCTGCGGACGCTTTTATCCCCGAGCACCGGACGGATGAATATTTGTCCCGGGAATACCGCCGTGTTTCAACCAACAACTTCGCCACCAACCTCGCGGATTTTCTGGGTGTTTGCCAAATGACGGCACCGGGAGAGCTTTTTCAGTGGAGGGCTCGCCCGAGCTGCCTGCCGCTGCTGACGGCCAGTCAACGTCCAGTCTTCGTGGTGGCCACAAATTCCCTGCGCGCCCTGTTGGACTTCAACCCGCGCCAAGTGGTCTATCTGCCGTTGGATGCCAAACCGTTCATCACCGTGAGCAACGAAACTCAGGCGCGCATTGTTTCCCGTCAATTTTCCGCGCATCGCGTCAGGCTGGAAGTCGAGGCGGAGCAGCCCAGCATGGTCGTGGCGGCCCAGACCTTCTACCCATGCTGGCGGGCTTACGTGGACGACCATCCCGTTCGGTTGTGGCGCGCCAACTACGCGTTCCAGGCGTTGCAGGTTCCCGTGGGTTCTCACAAGGTGCAATTGGTATTTCAGGATCGAACCTTTTTTGCGGGCCTGGCCATTTCCGTGGCGACTTTGCTCGCCTGTATCGCCGGCATGGTCCGGCGGCAAAGAATCAGCGGTTTTTGTCCGCACGCCGCTCGCCTATGAAGGACCCGGCGCGCTCACGGACCGGCACTCTCATGAACAGGGCAAGGTTGAATCGGCCCCGGATCAAAAGCGCAGTCAGGTTCGGAGGGCTCGTGCTTTTGGCTATTCTGACGGTCAGCGGCTTGCTTGCTGCCGGCCAGAAAACAGAAACCATCATGGTGGATGCCCAACATGAGGGACGAACCTTCGAAGGCATCGGCGCAGTGAGCGCGGGTGCCTCCTCGCGTTTGCTCATAGATTATGCCGAGCCACAACGCAGCGAGATTTTGGACTATCTCTTCAAGCCGAACTTCGGCGCGGGCTTTCAACATCTTAAGGTGGAAATCGGCGGGGACGTGAACTCGGCCGACGGCTGCGAGCCCAGCCACATGCATACACACGAGGAAGAGAACTACACGCGCGGCTACGAGTGGTGGCTCATGAAGGAGGCGAAACAACGGAATCCGGGCATTCTTCTGGATTGTTTGGCCTGGGGTGCGCCGTATTGGGTCGGCGGCGGCGAATTCTATTCGCAGGATATGGCGGACTACATCGCGAAATTCATTCAGGGCGCCAAACGCGTCCACGGGTTGGACATTGATTACACCGGCGTCTGGAACGAGGTCGCCCCTGACCTCACGTGGATCAAACTCCTTCGCCGCACGCTCGATACGGGCGGGCTCAAGCGCGTAAAAATCGTGGCAGCCGATGAAACGCACCGACGAGGATGGGTCATCGCGAGCGAAATGCTCAAAGACCACGACCTCAGCGAGGCCATTCATGCTGTCGGCGCGCATTATCCGAAGTTCGAGAGCACGCCCGAGGCGAAGGGCTTGGGAAAACCCCTCTGGTCGAGTGAAGACGGCCCATGGCACGCCAACTGGACGAGCGCGATGGAGTTGGCGCGCATCTGCAATCGCAACTATGTGATCGGGAAGATCACGAAGACCGAGATTTGGAGCGCGGTCACTTCTTATTACGACAACCTGCCCGTTCCCGGCTCAGGAATCATGCGCGCCAACACGCCCTGGTCGGGGCGCTACGAAGTCCCGCCGACTGTCTGGATCACGGCGCACACGACTCAATTCGCGCAGCCGGGTTGGAAATATCTTGATCGTGCGTGCGTGCTGATCGACGGGGGCAGTATGGTGTCACTGATATCGCCGGGTGGCGAGGACTACAGCGTGGTCATCGAAACGATGGATGCCGAAAATCCGCAGACGCTCTCTTTCCAGGTGGAGGGCGTTTTAGGGAGCAAACCGCTGCACGTCTGGCGCACGAATGCGAAGCAGCAGTTCGCCGAACTCGAGGTGATTCGGCCGCGGAAAGGGGTGTTCGAGATCGGCGCAGACGCGCAGAGCATTTACTCGCTGACGACGACCACCGGACAGCGCAAAGGCGCCTCGATGGCGCCACCGGCGAAACCATTTCCATTTCCTTATCGGGAGGATTTCGAGAGCTGCGAAGCGGGCGCGTCGCCGCGTTATTTTGCCGACCAGGCAGGCATTTTCGAAGTCGTGAAGCGCGCCGACGGACTGGGCAACGCGCTGCGGCAAGTGATACCGCAGAAGGGCATCGAATGGCCCGGCCACTTCAACCCCGCACCGGAGACTTTCCTGGGCGCATCGAACTGGACGGACTACGAAGTCAGTGTGGACAGCCTGATTGAGAAAGCAGGGTTTGTTTCGCTGTTTGGTCGCGTGGGGAGAATTCCTCAGTCGTTGCATCCACCAAACGGGTACTGGCTGAAGGTGAGCGAGAACGGCGAATGGCAACTGGACCTGGTCAGGAACATCAAAGGGAATAGCCAGGATCCAAAAACAATCATCGGTTCGGGAAAGGCCTCCTTTTCGCCGAACCAATGGCACCGGGTCGCGCTGAAATTTTCCGCCGAAGTCATCCGCGTGCTGATCGACAACAAGCAAGTTGCCAAAATTCAAGACGCGACATTCAGGTCCGGTATGGTCGGGATTGGCTGCGGCTGGCACGGCGCACAATTCGACAATCTCGATGTCTCCAGCGTCGATGACGTTAAACCCTGATCGCCGCCAGATTTCCGCAAGGTAATGCCGAGCTGTTTCCTGGCCGCGTGCTGCGACGACAGGAACCGGGGCAAAGCCTTGTTGAAAAGGCGATGATGACCGGCTTCCCGCCGAGTGATTAGCGTTTGCCGGCTTGAGGCGATACGGAGTTATTCGGCACAGAAGGCGCGACCGCTTTCCGCTTCAGCTCCTCGATGTGTTGTTGGATCACATTGGGGTGGGGAGAGAAGGCTTTCAGCTTCTCAAGATAGGCGATGGCTTTTTCCCAATAACCTTCCCGCTCCTCCAGTTGGGCCAGATGAGTGAGGGTTTGCTCGAGGATGAAATCGTCCTGCTTGCCGTTCCGGGCGGAACGTTCGTGCCATTTGCGCACGGCCAGCTCCCAGACGTTGCTCGCGCGCTGGAAGTCGCCTCGGTTTTCGTCAAAAACCCGGCCCAACTCGAACAGGATTTCGTAACTGTCCGGATTAGCCCGCCAGCCTGCGCGGAGGAACTGTTCCGCTTCATCCACTTTGTTGAGGTGCTGCCGCAGCCAGTAGGCGGCGACGGTGTAAGTTTCGACTTTGTGTGGGTCGAGGTCGGCGGCGATGCGCAGCCAGGGAAGAATTTCGCGCGCCTCCCCCGGGCTGTCCAAATGCGAATGGCGCGACGGGTACAAATTGCGGCTGAACCTGTCGATCCAATCGCGCGGCCGCCCCAGGAACCCGGTTTCTTCAGCATGTTCGGGCCCGTGTTCAGTCGCTGCGTCTTTGGCGGCGGTCATGTGCGGAGCGCCGCCAATTGCCTGATCAAAGACCGAAGGATAATAACCACTGTGAAAATAAACGTCGGCTTTGGTAAAAAAATGGTTGGCAAAAAGCTGCTGGCTATCACCCATTACGATGTCAAGCAAACTGCTTGATTGAGCGCGGCCGCCCGCCCAACTCTGGTGCCAGGGCTGCAACCAGGTCGCGAGCGTAAAACAAACGACAAACAGCAGCGCCAGGATGAGGGACGGTGCAGGCATGACAATTTCAGACCAGCGGTTGTCGGCGGAAAACCAGCCAGGCAGCGAACAGGAAAAAAACCGCATAGGCCGCGGCGTAGAACGTTGCGCCGACGCAGATCAGCCAGTTAATCGGGTCCCAATTGTGAACGACCAGATCGCGGACATCAAACAGTTCCAGGTGTGGAACAGCAAAGTAAACGACGTACACGACAGTACTCATCGGTTCGGCCAGTTGGACGGCCACCTTGTTCAGGTGCCGGCCCAATAACAAAATGCCCAATATCAGGAGCAGGCAAATGGTGGCGTTGGACGATGGCGCAGCAAACAACACCGACCCCAGCAGCGCCATAGCGACAACCACGCCCAGCATCCACCAGTGCAGCCAAAGCGCCTGAAAGTAGCTCGCCATCGGCAATTGATGTTCCCGCGACACACTGATGACTCCGAAGAAAAGGTAGAACACGATCAATGCCAGCCCGCACGCCAGCCAGCAGCCGAGAAATTTGCCGGCAATCAGTTGGCCGCGGGTAATCGGCTTGGCGAGCAGCGGAAAGACAGTCCGGTTCTCCCGCTCGGAAGGGATTTGCCGCGCGGAAGTGCCAACGGCAATGACCAACGCCGAAATCCAGATCAGCAACAGGCAGATTTCCTTCAGATAACGAACGATTTTGTCGTCGTTGAAAAAATTCAACGCGCCCATCAGCAGCGTGATGACCGCCGTCAGCACAAAGAGGACGTAAAAATCCTTCCGCCGGTAAAGCTCCTTGACGACCACGGACGCGACCGCCAGGGCGTTGTTCATCGGCAGCCTCCCTGGCTATTCAGCCACGCCCTGCGGCTGGGGCGAGCCGCGCTCCGTTCCAGGGCGCGAGTCTCCCGAAGCACGGCCGTTGCGCTCCACACCAACTGGTTCATCGCTCGGAATTGTACCCAACTACTTTCAGAAACGCTTGCTCGAGATTGCATTCGTATTTTTCCACCAGTTCGGAGACCCGTCCGATGGCCTTGAGTTCGCCCTGATACAGGATGGCCACCCGATCGCAAACGGTCTCCACTTCGCCCAACTCGTGCGATGAAAAGAAAACGGTTTTCCCGGTCTGCTTCAACCGCTGAATGATCTCGCGCACTTTCATGCGTCCGATGGGATCCAGGCCGCTGGTCGGTTCGTCGAGAATCAGCAGGTCGGGATTGTTGATCAGCGCCTGCGCCAGGCCAACCCGCTGCTGCATTCCCTTGGAATAGGTTTTGATCGGACGTTTGCGGGCGGCATCCAGCTCCACCAGTTTCAACACCTCGTCAACGCGCGGGCCGACTTCGGCGCGGGGAATGCGAAAAATTCGCGCATAAAAGCGGAGCAATTCCTCCGCCGTAAGAAATTTGTAGTAATAGGTCAGTTCGGGAAGGTACCCAATCCTCTGGCGAGCGATCGGATCGCGCACATTCACATTAAAAACATAAGCCGCGCCGCGCGTGGCCGGGACAAACCCCAGGAGCACATTCATGGTGGTGGTTTTGCCCGCGCCGTTGGGGCCCAAAAAGCCGAAAACCTCTCCGGGAAAGACCTCCAGACTCAGGCGATTGACCGCAATTCTCACTCTCTGGCCGAACTCGCGGGTTCGATACTCCACAACCAGGTCTTCGATCTTCAAGATAGGCTCCATGCCAAACAGATTCGCTTGGTCCATTTGCCAGCAGGGCAATGCCCAGGACCCGATAGGACATGACGCTTTAACGAAAGCGTTTGTTCGGATAGAATACGAGGTCTCAATTGTTTGGCGAGCCAATTCGTGGGAGCATCTCTGGAATCGTCGAGCCTTCAATGCACGAAATTTTTCGGGGAACTCTCTCCTGGAAGAACCATCCGCGTTTCATCTGCGTTCATCTGCGTTCTTAAGGCTCATTCTTTTCGAACGAAATGAAGAGCACCCCCGGCGCGAATTCGGCGAGGAAGCGATTCAAAACAAAAAAGGCTTGGGAGAAGTTCCCAAGCCTTTGTCGTTAAACCGGAGCAGTCGTTACTGCAGCGCGTGAGTGGTCAGGACCTTGCACTGAGGAGCCGTACTCACCGGATTGATGGTATAGCTGTTGGCGAAGTTCGTCGAGTTAGCGCCGTTTGCGGGACAGCCCATACCCGCCGTGTTGCCCGCCCTGCCCAGATACGGACCAATATCGGTCTCCACTGGGGTGGCGTTGGTCGCCTGGCGGGTCTCCAGCGCCCATTGCTGTTTGGCGCTGTCAATCTGTCGCAGGTTGTTGATACAGGCATTTTGCTGGGCGGTCGTGCGCGCTTTCACGAAATTGGGAATCGCGATCGCCGCCAACAGCCCGATGATGGCCACCACGATCATGATTTCCACGAGCGTGAAGCCCAACTTCAGGTTTTTCTTGATTTGCATATACTGTCTTTCTGTCGAACGCGCGGCGTGAACAACGCAAAAGGCGGGTTTAGTTAATACTGCTGTTTTTGTTCACTGATTGCCTTCTGCAAACCGCACAGGTAATCTTAGCAGACCAAATGCCATGCTTAATTTCGATAAAATTCTCCAGGTGTAATTCGGATCATACCGGGGATTGTCCCAAACATAGCCATTTGGTGTCCTATTACTGACTTGGGTTCTGAATCTGGTAATGGGGTATCAGTGTGTTGATGTGGGGAATTACTGGCTGAATACAGGCAGTTTAGCTTCTTGGTCTCCTGCCTTGTAACGGCGCAATAGCTCAAATTCGATTTCCTCTTTTTCTTTGATTCGATCACTACGGGAAGGGCCGCGAAACCAAATCGGCTTTATCCATTCGATATCCGGCTGGCCTTTCTCGCCTTCGAGAGCCTGGCTCAATTGAGAATGTCTAAGTTTCAATTCAGCCGAGCTGGTATTTGCGTATTTCTTTTCGGGTGTGGTAGCACAACCCACGGCCAGCAAAAGGGCAATAGAGCAAAGCAGGGATTTCATTAAGGCAGTTTGGCCGATAGAGCAGTTTTGACAAGCCCATGATTTCTGGTACAAACAAAGGTGCCCCCGGCGGGATTCCAACCCGCGCAAAGGCGATTAGTAATCGCCCGCTCTATGCCTCTGAGCTACGGGGGCATCTCTATTAAAGCCCAACCGCTCCAAGCCGTCAACAAATCATTAGACGACCATTGCCCAACGTTGATTGCAGACCATCCAACGTTGGGAAAAAATCATCCAAAATAGGCTTGCATTAGTTTTGCCCGATTGTAGTGTATTCCTATGAAAATGATCAAATTGGAGGTTTCTCCATCAACGGCTAAAAGTTTTCTCGGAAGACTTGACGCAGAGTTGAGGGAAAAAAATAGAGCATTGGCAGAGTTACAAGCACAAGTCCGCCAGTTAGAAATTGAGATGAACGAAGTACGTAGTCAGCTCAATGGCGAGCTGCTTCCGAACACAGAACGAAATGTCAAAGGCTCTAATCGGGATAAAATCTCTGATTACCTAAATAAATTACCCACTAATCGCGGAGCGGGCATAAGCGAAATATCAAAGGCTACTGGTGTGCCTATATCCTCGGTCAGCTTTGTGCTCAAAAAAGGTCCGGACGTATTTGCTTACGACAAGGCAGCAAGAAAATGGCGGATGAAACAATCACAACTTGAACAACGTTAAGAAATTTTCGGGCAGGGGCCTCTATAGTCGGGGGCGCTAAAAAACCGTCAATCGCGTCTCATAAGCGTGAGACACCCCGCCCGAAAACCTAAAAGAACAACAGAAACAAATGCCCCATGAGTGCTTGTAACACTCGTGGGGCGCAACCCGTAGGCCATAGACCTAACGGACTGCATATCCGTGAAGATACAGTCACACGTTAGAGCTTTGGCCCAAGAAAGGCAAGGCTCAAGTGACTTGTCACAACTGTCTGGTGGAAATGGTGAAATTCGGTTTCTTCGGTAAGGAGCGGTTTCAACGGTATCGTTGTAAGCAATGCGGCAAAACGTTCTCATACGTTCCTGAGCGGCCTTTGGACGATTTGCGCGTGCCAATGGACAAGGCTTTGCAAGTCCTTCACTTGCTCGTTGAAGGCGTCGGAATCCGCGCTTGCGAGCGTTTAACGGGCATCAACAAAAAGACTGTCCTGGCAATTCTGGAAGTGGCTGGCCGGAAGTGCGCCCGATTGCTCGACAGGAAAGTGCGCGACGTAAGCGTTGAATTCGTCCAACTGGACGAGCTTTGGTCTTTCGTGAATGCAAAGCAGATCAACGCCAAACACCCCGAACATGGCGACGCCTACACGTTCCTTGCGATTGACCGAAAGTCGAAACTCATCATCAGCCATTTTGTCGGCAAGCGTGATGCCTTCGGCGCTTACTCGGTAATGGCCAGCTTACACAAGCGGATTGCCACGCATTGCCAGATCACAACGGACGGGTTTGCCGCCTACATTCCAGCCGTCTTTTCTCATTTCCGCTCACGCGTGGACTTCGCGCAGTTGATCAAGCAATACGGCCAACCGGATTGGAGTCTCACTGAACGGCGCTATTCACCGGGCAAGTGTATCGGTGCGCGTGTCGGCTTTAGAACAGGATATCCGGTCGAGCAGGAGATTTGCACCAGCCATGTTGAGCGAACCAACTTGTCGGTTCGCTTGTTCACTCGCCGGTTCACCCGGCTCACGCTCGGGTACTCAAAAAAACTCGCCAATCTCAAACACGCCGTCGTTTTGTTCGTGGCTCACTTCAACTTCTGCCGTAAGCATAGCGCACACGGATTCACGCCAGCGATGGAAGCAGGGCTGACCGATCACACTTGGACAATCCAAGAGCTATTGTCCGCATCCTAAGAGCATTGACCTGTGTCTTGGGCGGCGGTACAATCTTGGCGAAAGCCAGTTTATGATTCTGCCCGCCCAACAAATCGTTTCTCATTACAAAAAGGGAGACATCGTAATTGCTCCTTTCGATGAGGAGCAGGTTCAAGCGGCTTCCTACGATTTGCGCGTAGGCGAGCAAGGGGCTACTACCACCGCTAAGAAACTAATTAACATCAAAGAAACTGGCTATTTGGCATTACAGCCGGGTGATTTCGCTATTCTCGTTACATTGGAAGAATTGCGACTCGGTCCTCAGTTCTCTGCTAGAATCGGACTTCGATCAAAATACGCTCGCAAGGGGGTAATTGCTACTACCGGCCCACAAATTGACCCAGGTTATCATGGACGCCTCATTGTTGGGCTTACCAACTTGACCCCAAAACCTGTAACGCTGCCCTATAAAGACGATTTCATTACGCTTGAATTTCATAAACTTGATGAGGCAACTACAAAACCCTATGATGGACCATATCAAGGAAAGATGGAACTTGGAGCCGAAGAAATCGAAGCCATTACACAGAGCGAAGGAATGGCGTTGTCAGAAATGATTACAACGCTTCGATCTCTTAGCGCCAATGTGGGAGAATTATCAGCCGATATGAGAGTATTGAAATGGGTTTTGGGTATTGGAGTCGGGATAATTGCCATCGGTGTCACTATGATCGGCATCCTCGTTGCGCTAAGACCTTAGCCCACATCAACACACTGATACCCCATTACCCTGAATCTGGTAATGTCCCTTAAGACATCACCCTGAATCTGCTCTTGACGTTGGCGATCTTCAGCACGTGCCGGCAGTTCAGTTCATGGGCAGTACATGAACAGATGGGACAACTAAACAAGTAGGTGGATTGGTAACCGCATTGATGGAATAGCTGGTGGCAAAGTTTGTGGCCGTTGCGCCGCCCGCCGGACAGACAGGCATGCGGCCCGCATTACCCCGAACCAAATAAGGCTGCAGCTCTGTTTCCTCTGGAATGACATCGCCAGTTCGCCGGTTTTCCAACGCCCATTGCTGTTTGACGCCATCAATCTGGCGGAGGTTGTTGATGCACGTTTTGTCTTGGCTCGTTTCCCGCGACTTCATGAAGTTGGGGATCGCTATGGCCGCCAAAATCCCGATGATGGCCACCACGATCATGATTTCCACCAGCGTGAAGCCTCGTCGCCGGATTAGTCTAAATCTCATAATGCGCTCATTTCTCTTTGAAGAGCGGCGCCTGCGGAGTGAACCGCTCCCGCCATTGGCAGGCCAAGATTCTCCCGCAGGCGACCTACGATGTTGGTTGGGCCTTTCTCTGACAACAGAGAGCTTGAGCAAACCACTCAAGATGTGGCCGAACACCGTACTCTATTGCAGCGCGTGAGTGGTTAGGACCTTGCACTGAGGAGCCGTACTCACCGGATTGATGGTATAGCTGTTGGCGAAGTTCGTCGAGTCAGCGCCGTTTGCGGGACAGCCCATACCCGCCGTGTTGCCCGCCCTGCCCAGATACGGACCAATATCGCTCTCCACTGGGGTGGCGTTGGTCGCCTGGCGAGTCTCCAGCGCCCATTGCTGTTTGGCGCTGTCAATCTGCCGCAGGTTGTTGATACAGGCATTTTGCTGGGCGGTCGTGCGCGCCTTCACGAAATTGGGAATCGCGATCGCCGCCAACAGCCCGATGATGGCCACCACGATCATGATTTCCACGAGCGTAAAGCCGAACTTCAGGTTTTTCTTGATTTGCATAGCTGTCTTTCTGTTTTGTTCAAACGCGCGGTGTGAACAACGCAGAAGGCGGTTATCATTAGTACGAACTTTTTGTTCACGAATTGCCTTCCGCAACCGCGTGAATTACACAACCATAGCAGAGGCGGTGCCACGGTCAATTTCAGCAAGGATGCCGCGCAGATGCGACAGGAAATGAAAGTTTAAGAGTGCCGCATCGATGTCCTAAAGCTAGCCAGTCGTGTCTGGTTATTGGCTGCTGAGTAAGGCGGGGTAATAATGGTAATTGCCATCACCCTAAGGCGGACGAGTTTGCCTTCTTGTCGCGGCAAGCAAAATCCAGTTACACTCATCGGCATGCCGCTAACACGAGATTCGCGGGTTTATGTAGCTGGTCACTGCGGTCTGGTTGGGAGCGCAATTTGGCGCGAAATGGAGCGGCAAAGATTCGCGCGGTTGATCGGCAGAACGCACTCCGAACTCGATCTGTTGGATACGCGCGCTGTCGGAAGATTCTACTCAAAGGAGAAACCGGAATACGTGTTCGCGGCTGCAGCAAAGGTCGGCGGAATCAAAGCCAACGATTCTCAGCCGGCAGAATATCTTTATCAGAATCTTCAAATTCAAAATAACGTGATTCACTGCGCGTACCGGGCCGGGGTGACGAAACTGCTGTTTCTCGGCAGCTCCTGCATTTATCCGAAGCTGGCGCCGCAACCGTTGAAAGAAGAGCATTTGCTCACGGGCCCGTTGGAACCGACCAACCAATGGTATGCAATCGCAAAAATCGCCGGCATCAAGCTCTGCCAGGCGTACCGCCGGCAATACGGCTGTGACTTTATCAGTGCCATGCCCACCAACCTGTATGGGCCGAACGACAACTACAACCTGGAGACATCACACGTCCTGCCCGCCTTGATCCGCAGATTTCACGAGGCAAAAGTTGCTCAAGCTCCTGCCGTGGCTTGTTGGGGTAGCGGCTCACCGCTGCGCGAGTTCCTTTACGCCGATGACCTGGCCCGCGCCTGTGTTTTACTGATGCACAACCACCACGAGGAGCAGTTCATCAACGTTGGCTATGGCAGTGATATCAGCATTAAGGAACTGGCCGAGCTCGTGCGGCGAATTGTTGGGTTCGCGGGCGAAATCGTCTGGGACAAATCCAGGCCGGATGGGACCCCGCGAAAATTGATGGACAGTTCGCGTTTGTTTGCGATGGGCTGGAGGCCGCAGATCGACCTGGAAACGGGCATCCGCCTGGCGTACGAAGATTTTCTAAAAAGATTTTCCTCACCCAAAACGTCAGCGTGACCGGAAGGACCTATGCGCCTTCGGATCCTTATCCTGCCACTTTGATTCTGCCTTCGCGATGGTCCTTGAGCAGCCTGACGTCCGCCTCCACCATCAGCTTGACCAGATCGGCAAATTTCGTCTTCGGCGCCCAGCCCAATTGGCGGCTGGCTTTTTTGTAGTCTCCGATTAACAAATCCACTTCGGCGGGGCGATAATAGCGCGGATCAATTTCGACGTGTTTCTTCCAATCCAAATCGACATGACCGAACGCCGTATCCAGAAACTCGCGAATGGAATGGGTCTCGTTCGTCGCGATGACGTAGTCCTCCGGCTTGTCCTGCTGGAGCATCAACCACATCGCTTCAACGTATTCCTTCGCGTATCCCCAGTCGCGTTTCGCATCCAGGTTGCCGAGATAAAGTTTGCTCTGCAAACCGGCGAGGATGTGGGCCACCGCGCGCGTGATCTTGCGAGTCACAAATGTTTCACCGCGGCGAGGCGATTCGTGGTTGAACAAAATGCCGTTGCACGCAAACAAACCATAGGATTCACGGTAATTGACGGTGATCCAGTGCGCGTACACTTTCGCGCACCCATATGGACTACGCGGGTAAAAAGGTGTTCTTTCCGTCTGCGGAATTTCCTGCACTTTGCCGAACATTTCGCTGGACGACGCCTGATAAAAGCGCGGCTTGATGCCGGTCTCGCGAATGGCCTCCAGCAATCGTACGGCGCCTGTGGCCGTGATGTCCGTTGTGTACTCCGGGCCGTCGAAGCTTACCCGGACGTGGCTTTGAGCCGCCAGATTGTAGATTTCGTCCGGCTGGACCCTGTCGATCAACCGGGATAACGCGCTGGCGTCGCTCAAATCGCCGTAATGCAGGAAGAGCTTGGTTCTCCCAGAATGAGGATCGTCGTAAATCGGATCCAGTCGTCCGGTGTTAAAGGTGCTCGCCCGCCGTATGATGCCGTGCACCTCGTAACCTTTCAACAGCAGCAGTTCCGCCAGATACGAGCCGTCCTGCCCGGTGATGCCGGTGATGAGCGCTTTCTTAACCATGCGCGGTTTTAGTGCACCTACAGTCACTCTGTCGAGACACTTTGAGCAAGGGCCTCGTGCGAACGGCGCGAGGAAGATTGGGTACCCGAAGCCATATCAGGGCCGGGTCCAGATTTCCGTTTTCCCCCGTTCGCGCCAGTTTCACCAATTCCCAGTACGGAGGTTTGTAACCGTTTTGCGCCTCGAAATCGGCGGCCAGTTCAAGAAGTCTCTGTCGGATCGCCACCTGTTTCCGGGAAAACGTCTTGTGTCGGAGCGCAGCGGTTGCGCTCATCC
>QHNT01000327.1 GCA_003218515.1 Verrucomicrobiota bacterium
CGGGGCGCGCGCTCAGAGCGAGCGCGTTCAGATTCGACGTCGCTTGCGCGCTGTTGGTCAGCACCGCGGTCAATTGATTCGTCAGGTTGAGAATATTGGGTAGCGCCTGTTCCAATTCCTTGGCGATCTTCTCCAGCCGCTCGGTTACCGGAGGGGCTTCGTCGGCCACTAACCAGTATTTGGAACTTTTGGTGTAAGGCGCGTAGGTGCCTTCCTTGTCCTGCCAGACGCCCGTGACGACCTTTTTGCCGTTGACCACCTCTTCCCGGTAGGTCGCGTGATACTCGACATTGGTCGAACCCGAACTACCGCCTTTGGTCACCTCCAAAAAGCGACTCCCAAGAAAGCCCGTCGCGATTACTCTGACCCGCGAGTCAGGAAACCAGATGTAACCATAATTCGGTTCTTTGATTTTGAACTCGATATAAACGTCATACTCCGACTCAGGATTCTCAGGCAGTATTTTGGTGATCTCTCCAGCGTCGAAACCCATCAACTTCACCGGATCTCCCACCTTCAGTCCAGCCGCGCTGTCCACATAAGTGTAGTAGGTCACCTTGGTCAGGAACCAGCCCTTCCGCACCGCCGTGTGATAGAGGTAGTAGAAGAAGCCCGACAACAACAGCACCGCCGCCAATCCGACGAAAACCCCGACTGCCCGCTCCATTCGGCTGAGCCGCGTGCGCAGTTGAGGTGTCAGATCCTGCAGTGCCATGGGCTAGAGCGACGGCATACTGAAGGGCTGGAGTTGCGGAGCAAAGGACGAATCAGGACTCCAGCTCTCCGGGACTCCGTTTTCCTCGTTTCGCATATTGTCGGGTAAGCCCGTTTGGCGCGTCGCTAACCGACGGGTTGCCCGCCGCTGAGACCCGACGCCAGCAGCTCACGCAACAATGGATCCTTGCTGCAAGTCAATTCTGCGCGTCCGCCGATCGGCGCCCATCGTTTTTGTTTTAACAATGCGAATTGTCTTCCCTGGTCCGTCCACGGACGCAGGTCATGGCAGGCGACCACCAGCGTGGTGGGCCGTCCTTCCATCACCTCGTGGCCGCTGGAAAGCTGCGCCAGGAATTCTCCCCACCATCGCGATTCCTGCGGGCCAAGTCCGGCCAGCGGGTTGTCGAGCAACAGAACTTCGGGGCAGGTCGCCAGGGCGCGGGCCAGGCCGACCCTTTGACGCCAGGCGTGGTTGAGTTGTCCGGGAATGGCATTCGCAAACGGCGCGAGGCCGATAGCCTCCAGAAAAAATCGTCCTCTCCCAACTCCGCGACAGGGTTTCCAAAAAGCCGCAGTGTCCCCCTCAGCGGACGAAACAACCCGGCCATGGTTGCCAGCAGATCACTTTTTCCAGAACCGGGGGGACCGCCAACCACCCAGTAGTCGCCCGCCGCGATACTCCAGTCGATCCCCCCGACCGCGACGTTTTCGACGACACTGGTCGTGCCGATGGTCACGTCGATCATTTCAATAGCCGCCGCAGTCCCGGCGACGGTCATTTCTCCGGCAGGCGCAGCGGCGTTCACATCACGAGGTAAATGATGATGAAGAGGACATCCAGCAATACGCAGGCCACGACGCTCTGGACGACGGCCCGCGTCGTCGCGCCCGAGACCTGCTCGAGCCGGAGCGGTTGCGCCAGACCCTGGTAGCAGGTCACCACGGTGATTATGACGCCGAAGCCGCAGGTTTTCAGCGCCAGCAACGCGAAGTCCTCCCACGTCAGCGCCACCGCCAGTTGTTTGAAGTAATCGCCCGGCAACAGCGGCACGTCCTGCACGAACGCGAATAAATAGCCGCTGACGAGGGTGACGATGATGAAATAAACCGTGAGCGAAAAGATCGCCAGAGCCAGACCCACCATGCGAGGAATGACGAGGTAATGAATCGGGTCGATGCAGAGCGCTTCCAACGCTTCCACTTCGCCGAGCGCGCGGGCAGTGCCCAGTTCGATGACGTACGCGGCGCCGGCCCGCGCCAGCACGAGCAGCGCCGCGGCGAGCGGGCCGAGTTCGCGCACCACCACCGTGACCATCACGGTGCCGGCCAGATTCTGCGCGCCCACCCGCGTCAGCAGGGCCACCGTTTGTCCGATAATCATCAATCCGAGCGCGCACGCCAGAAAACTGATCATCGGCAGCAGATGCAAGCCGGCCCGGTAAATTTGCGAGCTGATCAGCGGATGAATGAGGCGGGAGGACGCGTTGAATTTTGTGACCGCCACGCCGAGCGTAATCAACGTGAACGCAATCAACCCTTGCGCGGTCTGGAGGAAGCGAATGATGCTGCGACCGATGGCATCAAGTTGACGAAACGGCAACGGCACAGGCGGGGCGTGCTCCAAGTCCGGCAGATTGGCGCTGCTGCTTTCCACGGCTGGATGGTAGATTTTTTGGCGAGCCGGGTCAAAAACTGATTTTATCCAAGCCCGCGAAACGGAGCGCCGAACTCCGTTTCGGTGCGGAAACGAGACAGCGCGTTTCTTTCCTTTACGAAGCGGAGTTCGGCGCTCTCAATCACCACGTCGCCAGCTCCGTTTTCAACCGCTCCATCGGCAAACCGACAACGTTGGAATAGGAACCTGCGACTTCCTGGACGATCAGGTCGCCCTTCTCCTGAATCGCGTAGGCGCCGGCTTTGTCCAGCGGATCGACGGCGCTGAGGTAATAGCGGATTTGCTTCGCGTTCAGCGGACGAAACGTCACCTGCGTGGTCTCGGCGAGAATTTTCTGGCGAAAGCGGCGCAGGTGAATCAGACACACGCCCGTGACGACCTGATGCGTGCGGCCCTGCAGTTGTTCAAGCATCTGCTCCGCCTGCGCCAGACTGGTCGGTTTGCCAAACAATTGCGTGCCCGCGTAAACGAGTGTGTCCGCGCCAAGCACGAGGGCATCAGGAATCTGTTTCGCAACCGCGCGCGCCTTGCGATAGGCGTTGAGTTGACAAAGCTCGCGCGCGGTCAGTTGTTCGCGATGCACCTCCGGGACATCGCTCGGCACAACGCGAAACTTCAGTCCCATCTCACGCAGTATTTCCGCGCGGCGTGGCGAGCCCGAAGCAAGGATCAGGCGTGGCAGGTTCATTCAACCATCGACCGGGCGCGCGTCTCCGTGAACCGTTGACCGGCAGCGGTTGGAGTATTGGATTCTTGGACCGGCATTGGCAAGGTCAATTTCCATGGCTCCCTGAGCCCGCTGCTCCAACACTCCGTTTCTGCATTCGCGCGGGTTGCACGAGGCCCAGAGCCTCTCCAAACGCGTTCAATTTGTGCGCGAATTGTTCGTCCGACAACACCGGCGCGGCGCCGCTCGTGTCGAAGTCTTTCTCCAATTCAATCCACGATTTGCAGCCACCGTAGCTTTCGAGCATAGCCAACTCGGCCACGCGCGGCAGACGAAACACGCGCACAGCCAGCGCATGAATGTTTCTTTCCCTTCCCCAATCGAAGCGTTGAGCGATTACTTCGTCGCGCCAGATATGCCGGCCGCGCAACCGCTCGGCCGCCGCCAGTGAATCGAGCCGTTGCCAGGCGGCGACTTCGCAGTAGAATTCGCAGAGCACCCTGTCCTTGCCCGGAAATTTCGGGGCGATCTTATCGAACCGCGCCTGGGCGGACGGGACGACACTCTCCCGCTGCTGATGATAGAGCGTTGGAAAAAGCAGAAACTGCGGATGCTCGACCTGGAAGCCGCCGGGCCCTTCGTTGATGCCGCCCTTGCGCAGGATGACGATTTGCTCGCCGCGCCCCAGCGCATCCACCACGATGGCCCATTCTTTGAAAGCAATCCGCATGGCCCAGAGATTAAACGCGCAAAATTCGCTTGGCAATCTGCCTGATGGGTTGTCAGTGGTCAGTGGTCAGTGGTCAGTGGTGAGACGTTGAGATGGTGCTGGACGCTCACACGCTCGAAAACAACGGACCACGGACAACCAACAACGCGGCGCGTCTGGATACTACCACCACGTCGCGCCCCTCTCCCCACGACGGAGGAGTGGGGAGAGGTCAGGGAGAGGGGATTTCAGAGGAGCGCGACAATTTGATGAAACAAGCCCCTCTCCCCAGCCCTCTCCCCGCTCGTGCCTCGCACGGAGAGGGAGCAGAGGACTTCAGCGATGGTGGGTGCGCCCCAACAACGCGCCAACGCGCTCTTTGCTTGCCACCGCCGTGCCCTTCCCGTAACCTCCGCCGCAAATCAATCCTATGAACAGAGGCCCGCGTTTCAAATTGTTCCTCATGATGGTGCTGGAAATCGCTATCTGGGGCGCCTGGCAAGTACAGATCTTTAATTACATGCCGATGCTCAAGTTTGAGCAATGGCAACAAAACCTGGCGGGCAGCATGTTCGGCATCGCCTCGGTCGTCGGCATCTTCTTCAGCAATCAGTTCGCGGACCGGAATTTCTCCGCCGAAAAATTTCTCGCATTCAGCCATCTCGTCGGAGGATTGGCCTTGATCGGCGCGGCGTTCGCGAAGGATTTCACTCCGTTCTTTCTCTGCTTTCTGCTTTACGGGCTTTTTTACGTTCCGACGATTTCGGTGACCAACGCCGTCGCGTTCGCCCACCTCAAGGACCCGGCCAGAGACTTCGGGCTTGTCCGCATGGGCGGGACAGTCGGTTGGATTGTCGTGTCGTGGCCGCTGATCTTCCTTTTGAGCGCGAATTCCACGGTGACGGAGATGCGCTGGATTTTTCTTGTTGGTGCCATCATCTCGTTTGCGTTGGCAGCGTTCAGCCTCACGTTACCACACACACCACCCAAGAAAGCGGGTGAAGGCGCTGCCGAAAGCCTGGCTTGGTTGGAAGCGGTGAAGCTGCTCGGCGTGCCGTACGTGCTGATCCTCTTTATCGTCACTCTCATCGACTCAACGATTCACAACGGCTACTTCGTGTTGATCGGGGGTTTCCTGAGAAACACGATCAAAATCCCCGACAACTGGATCAATGCGATCACGACCATCGGCCAGGTCGCGGAGATCGTAACGATGGTGATTCTTGGCGGTGTGCTGAAGAAAATCGGCTGGAAATGGACGATGATCCTCGGCATTCTTGGCCATTGTCTGCGCTTTGCGACTTTCGCGTTCTTCGACAAACCCGAGTACCAGGCACTGATCGTCGCCGTGCAAGTGCTTCACGGCATCTGTTACGCCTTTTTCTTCGCGACGCTCTACATTTTCGTGGACGCCGTTTTTCCGAAAGACATCCGCACGAGCGCGCAGGGGCTGTTCAATTTGTTAGTGCTTGGCGCGGGATTGGTGATCGCAAATTTCTGGTTCGGTTCGCTCAAAGCGCAGTGGACCGATGTCGACGGCGTGGTGGACTATCACAAGTTGTTCCTCGTACCCACCGCGCTCGCCGTGGCTGCGATGCTCCTGCTCCTCTTGTTTTTCAAGCCACCCACTATGCGACCGCAAGAGACGGGCGCGTCCGCGTCGGCCCACTAGCGGGCCTGTTTCGCCTGCCGAAAAGATTCGTTGGAAAGCGTCGCGAAGCAACGAATCAACTCCCGCAGGTTTATTTCTGCCCGCCTTCTTCTTCGGCCAATGGCCTGGCCTGATACTCTTCGATGAGTTCCTTG
>QHNT01000328.1 GCA_003218515.1 Verrucomicrobiota bacterium
AAGAACTGGAGAAGCGGCTGCGCGAGAGCACCGGCGGAACCGAGCGAGCCAGGACGGAACGGGTGCGCCTGGAATCTGAATTGGGCGGACAACTGAAGGCGGCGAAAGCGGCGGCAGCGAAGGCGGAGGCAGCCTGCCGGGAAGAAGCCAAGCGGAGCAAGCGATTTGAAGAGGAGCTGGGCACTCTGCAGAAACAGGGCGAGGAACTCAGCGGCAAGCTGGCGGCGGTGCAGCAAGCGGCGGGAGAATCCAAGCGGCGAAGCGAAGAACTGGGGAAGCGGCTGAGCGAGAGCACCGGCGGAACCCAGCGAGTCAGGACGAAACGGGCTCGTCTGAAATCTGACTTGGGCGGACAACTCAAGGCGGTGAAAGCGGCCGCTGCGAAGGCCAAGGCAGCCTCTCGGGAAGAAGCCAGGCGGAGCAAGCGATTGGAACAGGAGCTGAGCAATCTGCAGCAACAGCGCGGGGAACTCAGCGGCAAACTGGCGGCGGCGCAGCAAGCGGCGGGAGAATCCAAACGAAGGACTGAAGAACTCGAGAAACGGCTGGGCGAGCGGAACCAACAGTTGGAACACGCCAAAACCGGATTGGAACAGCACGCCGCGGATCGGGCGCGTCTGGAGTCTGAGCTGGGCGAACAACTGGAGGTGGCGAAAGCGGCGGTGCAGCGGGCGGAGGCAGTCTGCCGAAAGAAGCCCAGCGGGTCATGACCAGGTCAATGCGCCGCCGGTTTGGTACTCCGTTACGCGCGTCTCGAAGAAGTTCTTCTCCTTGCCGAGGTCGATCGTTTCGCTCATCCACGGAAATGGATTCTTCGAGCCGAACTTCGGTTGGAGGCCGATGCGCTCCAAACGCCGATCAGCGATGTGCTGGACATATTCGCGGAACAGACCGGCGTTGAGACCGAGAATGCCGCGGGGCAGGCAGTCTCGCGCATAGGCAATTTCCAGTTCAACTGCCTGGTCGATCAATTGGCTCAGTTCAGCCTGGAACTGCGGCGTCCACGTGCCGGGATTTTCCGCTTTGATGGTGTTGATGAGGTCGATGCCGAAATTCAGATGCACGGTTTCGTCGCGGAGGATGTACTGGAACTGTTCACCAATGCCCGTCAGCCGGTTCTGGCGGTGGAACGAGAGGATCATCACAAAACCGCTGTAGAAAAAAATGCCTTCCATGATGACGTAGAAACCGGCGAGGTTTTTGAGGAATTGTTGGATCCGTTCCGGCGTGTCCGCCGTGAAGCCCTCCTGCAAAATAGCGTCGGTGAGCCGCATCTGGAAGGCGTCCTTGTCGTGGATTGAGTTGACCTCGTGATACATATTGAAGACCTCACGCTGATCGAGCGCGAGCGACTCCACGATGTAATGGAAGGCGTGGGTATGCACCGCTTCCTCGAACGCCTGACGCAACAAATACTGCCGCGCTTCGGGGTTGGTGATGTGTTTGAAAATCGCCAGAACGAGGTTGTTGCCCACCAGGCTTTCCGCTGTGCTGAAGAATCCCAGGTTGCGCATGATGACGAGGCGCTCGTCGTCGGTGAGCCGGTCGGATTTCCAAAGCTCGATGTCGCGTTGCATCGGCACTTCGGATGGGAGCCAGTTGTTGGCGCAGCCGTTGAGGTAATGTTCCCAGGCCCATTTGTATTTGAGCGGCATGAGCTGGTTCACATCGACGGTCCGGCAGTTCAACAGGCGTTTATCCGCCGGGTCGATCCGACGGGCGAGATCGTGCGGGCGGGGCGGTTCGTTTGAAACGTTGCAACAGGACATATTTGTCAGTTGAGGATTGGGGTTGAGGGTTGAGGGATTCGCGGGCCGCCGTGGCGGCCGGCGACCAGATTCTTCAGCGCCAGGGTCACTCCAGCGCCTTCTTCAATTCCCGCTTCGGGCCGATGCGCGAAAAACCGGGATTGTGCGTCAGCATTCTCATGACAAATAACGCGGTGAATGTTGCGGTTACTGGCAGCATTCGCAGGCGGGATCGCGCAGGCTGCACGCGCTGGAGGTCTTTGCATTCGCCGCCGCTACGGCGCTGTCAGGCAGGCGTGTTTCCTGTCGTTCTACCTTGATTTGGCTGGACGCGGACTTGTTCTTCATCCAGCGCGGTTGGATGCTGCGCCGGTTCACGTCCACAGTGGATTTCTCAACTTGAGTGGCGGCCAGGGTGCGGAGGTAGTAGGTCGTTTTGAGGCCCTTTTCCCAGGCCAGAAAATACATGTCGCTCAGTGTCTTTCCATTGGGTTCGGCGAGGTAAAGATTGAGCGACTGGCCCATGTCGAGCCACTTCTGCCGGCGACTGGCGCATTCAATCAGCCAGCGCGGTTCGATTTCAAACGCGGTGCGGTAGATCTCCTTCAGCTCGGCCGGAACGCGCTCGAGCTCACGGATCGAGCCGTCGTAGTACTTGAGGTCTTCGATCATTTCCGCGTCCCATAAATTGAGGCGCTTCAGTTCTTCGACCAGATAACTGTTGATGGTGATGAACTCGCCCGACAAGTTCGACTTCGCGTAGAGATTCTTGTACGTCGGCTCGATGGATTGGGAAACGCCCGTGATGTTGGAGATCGTTGCGGTCGGCGCGATAGCCATCGTGTTGCTGTTCCTCAGGCCGTGCTTTTTGATGGCGGCGCGCACGACTGGCCAGTCGAGGCGAAGCGCGCGGTCAACGTTGAGCGGGCTGCCCCGCTCCTTCTCCAGCAAGCCGAGTGTGTCGATGGGCAACATTTCCCGGTCCCACTTTGAGCCTGGATAGGTGGGATAGGCGCCGCGCTCACGGGCCAGTTCGGTGGAGGCCAGGATTGCGTGATAGGAAATCAACTCCATGCTCCGGTCGGCAAATTCGACGGCCGCGTCGCTGGCGTAAGGAATGCGCAACTTGTAAAGCGCATCCTGGAACCCCATCAGACCGAGTCCAACGGGCCGGTGCCTGAGGTTGGCGTTTCGCGCTTCAGGCGTCGGATAGAAATTGATGTCGATGACGTTATCGAGCATCCGCATCCCCGTGCGCACGGTGCGGCTCAGCAACGCTTCATTCAGATTCCCGTCCTGGATGTGGGCCGCGACGTTGATCGAACCAAGATTGCACACGGCGGTTTCGTGTTTTGAAGTGTTGAGCAGGATTTCCGTGCAGAGATTGGAACAATGCACGACGCCGACGTGATTCTGCGTGGATCGAAGGTTCGACGGGTCTTTGAAGGTGATCCACGGATGGCCGGTCTCAAAGAGCATTGTCAGCATCTTGCGCCAGAGCTGGACCGCTTCCACCCGCTTGAAACGCTTGAGGTCGCCACGGTCGGTCATCGCTTCATATTGCTCATACCTGTGCTCAAAGGCCGCGCCATACAGGTCGTGCAAATCAGGCACGTCGCTCGGATTAAAAAGCGTCCAGTGCCCGTTCTCCGCCACGCGCTTCATGAACAAGTCGGGAATCCAGTTGGCCGTGTTCATGTCGTGGGTGCGGCGGCGCTCGTCGCCGGTGTTCTTGCGGAGTTCCAGGAAATCCTCGATGTCCAGGTGCCAGGTTTCCAGGTAGGCGCACATGGCCCCCTTCCGCTTGCCGCCCTGGTTGACGGCAACCGCCGTGTCGTTGGCGACTTTCAGGAAGGGAATGACGCCCTGGCTTTCCCCATCGGTGCCTTTGATCGGCGCGCCGGTGCCGCGGATGTTCGTCCAGTCGTTGCCCAACCCGCCCGCCCATTTTGACAGCTTCGCGTCATCGGAAATCACCTTGAAGATGTGTTCCAGGTCATCCATCACCGTGGAGAGATAACAGGAGCTGAGCTGGGGATGGCGCGTGCCGGAATTGAAAAGTGTCGGCGTGGACGAAACAAAAAGAAATCCGGACAACGCTTCGTAGAACTCGAGGGCACGACCGTTTTTGTGCGCGCCCTCATGAAGCGCCAGGCCCATCGCCACGCGCAGCCAGAAGTATTGCGGGGTTTCCAAACGCCGGTCCTGGTGTTGGATCAAATAGCGGTCATAAAGAGTTTGCAGCCCCATGTAGGTGAACTGTTCGTCCCCCTCCGCACGAAGCCCCGCCGCCAGCCTGTCCAGGTCGAAAGTGAGCAGAGCCGGATCGAGCCGTTCGACGCGGACTCCCGTTTGCAGGTATTCCTTGAAGCCGTCTCGATACGCGGCTTCAAAGTTCCAGGAACCTTTCGGCAGCGCCTGGCCATAAATTCTATTGAGCAGCAGCCGGGCAGCGACGAAGCTGTAGGCCGGATCGAGTTCCACGCGCGCCTTCGCGGCGAAGATCATTGCCTGGCTGATTTCATCAGGACGCACGCCGTCGTAGAGGTTGCGCACTGTTTCCTGCGCAACCGCCTGCCAGGAGCAGCGGTCTTCCAGTCCGCGGCAGGCGCGGATGACGTCTCGGCGGATGCCTTGAGGAT
>QHNT01000329.1 GCA_003218515.1 Verrucomicrobiota bacterium
GGCGCCCACCCCCAGCAAGGTCAGATGCACCGGCCCCAAAGTCCGCTTCAATCGTTGTTCCGGGTGTTCCGTTTCACCCAGGAGAGTGTCCAGTGGCTTGGTGCGAAAGAGAGAACGCATGGTCCGTCGGTCGCGCGTGGGAAACCGGCCCGATTATTCTACAGGACCAGTCCCCTGCCCTGCGGCAGGGCACGCAGGCCAAACGCGCGTATGGCGCAGCAACCTGGAACCAGCGAGGGGACAGGAGGACTGAAATCAGCGCCGATAATACGGGTCAAAAAAAAGCCTCTGCTGACCGGCGGTCTGGATGTCCCGAACTTTACGATCCTTCATCGCCTCGAGATGCGCGTCGATAAACCCGACGTTGACCCGGCCGTCATGAACGAGGAAATGCCCGCTAAGCGCGGTGCCCTGCGGTTTGAAGCTGGCATTTCGCATCGTCACCGGGTCTTCATTGACGAGCAGAATCTTCTGCATGGGACTGATCACGTTGGCGATTTTCACGCCTTCGGGAAAGGCCCTTGTCAAATCGGTCGTCGGGTCCAGCTCCTCGTTCATGCTGAAGTTGACGCGCAGCGCCTCGCCCAGCTGTCCCGTACTGGGGCAACGATAGACCCGGAACGTCCCGGCATAGCTGTCGCGATGCGGCAGGATCCGCGGCAGGCCGGTAGCGTGACTGAAAATGGAACCGGATTCGGCGTGGAACCCGAAACCGGGGTTCTTCCACAGGTCGGGGTTGTTGGCATCGACGTTGGGCTGGCCGCCGAAGACCCAGTCCGGTTGCCAGTTTCGATCCACATCGCCGGGCCAGGGCAGATAATCACCATTGTCGTCCGCATACAGCGTCATGGCCAGGGCAATCTGCCGCATATTGTTTCGACAGACTGACGACCGGCCCTGCTCCTTCGCCTTGGTCAGGGCGGGCACCAGCAAAGCGGCCAGGATAGTCACGATAACGATGACGACGAGCAACTCGATTAAGGTGAAGCCGGCAGGGACGCGCGCAGAAGGAGCAACGCGTTGACGCGATGAACTGTGCATTCGCAAAGCTGCGGGTTGCATTTTCGTATGGGCTTTGTTTGGACTTACGCTGACTATCCAATGAAACTCGATTTTGTGCAAGTGACGATTTGGAGACGACTACCGACGGGGCGCATCTGGATACTACCACCATTGTGGAAGCCTCCCGCTCCCTCTCCTTGTGAGGCACGAGCGGGGAGAGGGCTGGGGAGAGGGGCACGTTCCATCGAATTGGCTAATTGGAATCCCCTCTCCCTTACCCTCTCCCCACTCCTGCGTCGTGGGGAGAGGGAGTCGACCAGCGGCATGGTGGTGGTGTCGAGTTGCGCCCCTACCGACGGTGAACCCGCGCCGCCGCTGCTCCGACACGCTGTGGATCGCAGAAACAACGGAGCATAAACGGGCGCGTTGAGGTCGTTCTAACGATAGAACGGATCGAAATAAATCTTCTGCTGAATGCCGGTCTGAATTTCCCGTACCTGTTTGTCCTTCATCGTCTCGATGTGACCGTCGGCGAAAGCGATGTTGATCCGCCCGTTGTGCGTGATAAAGCGACCGTTGATGGCCGTGCCGTCCGGTTTGAAACTGGCGTTGCGCATCGTCGCCGGGTCCTCGTTGACGAGCAGAATTTTTTGTGCCGGTGCTCGGGCACCGATACACCGGATAGATCCTGTTCGTGCTGGTCATCTCGTAACGCGTCGGCGAGCCGCCCTGTAAATACACCGCGCGCTCCACCCGCGGCAGCCCTGTCGCGTAAGTGAAAATCGAGCCGCCTTCGGCGTGAAAACCGTAAGCGGGATTGCTCCACATCCTGGGGTTGGTGGCATAAGTGGTGTCCTGTCCCCCGAAAACCCAGTCCGGTTGCCAATCCCGATCCACCTCGCCCGGCCACGGGATATAATCGCTGTTGTCGTCCGCATACATGATCATCGCCAGAGTGATCTGGCGCATGTTGCTCTTGCACGCCACCGACCGACCTTGCTCTTTAGCCTTGGACAAGGCGGGAAGCAACAACGCCGCCAGGATCGCGATGATGGCAATCACCACCAACAGCTCGATCAGAGTAAACCCGGTCCGCTCGCGGGCCAGGCCAGATATGCGCCTCATCTTGCGACCTCTCGTCCACCGCGTATCTATCTGCGGCTGGTCGCGTGCTCCTGCAGCCAGACCAGGTCTCTATTGTTGGGTGTGATGTAGTTGTGCCCGTGCCAGTCCAGATTCTTGGGAGGAGTGTAGGTCCGTGGATCGAGCCAGCGATGGCTTTCCACGTGACCGTCGCCAAACGACATCGTCGATCTCGGTCCATGGTAATTGGCGGGGACATGGTAAAAGGCCGGAGTGGTCATGTGCATCCCGAAGAACGGCCGGCAAATACTGTCCGGGTGAATCTCCGTGAACACAAACAGGTCGGAGGAACCCGGGCTGACCATCTCTCCGGTCTTTTTGTGCACCCGGAAGCCCGGCACCGGATTGTTCCGATACACCGCCCCCTCCCACCCGACATGCGAGTTCATGCCATAGCTGCGCACCACCGGGTACTTTTTGCTGCCCAGCGTTACCGTCGTCCGATCCGACGGACAACGATAAATGGCGGTCGTTTTCAAATAGGGACCAAACACCGAATACTTCGGGTCGGTCAGCATGAAGGTGTTCGTATTGTCGTTGGGTGAACTCTCGAAGCTCCCGGAAATCCAGTTCGGCGCAAGGCTGCCGTCGCCATTTTGCGCCAACCGCTCCTGGTTATCCCCCGCATACATTACCCAGATGATCGACAGTTGTTTGAGGTTGTTCACGCACTGGATCGATTGCGCCTTGGCCTTTGCCCTGGCCAGCGCCGGCAACAACAGGCCGGCCAAAATCGCAATGATGGCGATCACCACCAGCAGTTCGATCAGCGTGAAACCGGCCAGCCTGCCCGCTGCGGCAGAACGGCGTCCAGACGAAGAAGCTTTCCACATCATGATGAGTCACCTTTCGATCAAAGAAGAGTTTTCACCGCATAAACTCGGCCAACTATTCAGTAAAACCGGCCGCCCTGCAACTGTGCGTTTGCGGGCACAGACCACCTTGGGCGCATCTCAGTTTCTTGCAAAGCTAGTGGCACGGGTGTCCCGCCCGTGAGTTCCTCGTTTGGAGCAACCGGGCAGGACGCCCGTGCCACTAGCCGCCCATGCGGCTATCGCAGACCACCGCTACAGATCATCGCGGCCGGATCAATATCTCTTCGACGATGGCCCGCGGGGGCAGATGGATAGCCAGCAGCGCGCACTCGGCCACATCAGCGGACTGGAGCATCCGGGCGCGTGCTTCAGCCGTCGGCGGATTCGGTCGTTTCTCTAACAGCGGCGTGTCGATGTCGCCGGGAAAAATCGCGCAGGCACGAATGCCGTTGCCCCGCTCTTCGGCGTTGATGGACTGCGTCAGACCGGCCAGGCCGAACTTGGACATGACGTAAGCCGGCCCCGCCTTGGGACTCGCCTGTTTGCCGGCGTCGGAAACGATGTTGATGATCGTGCCGCTTTTGCGTGCGCGCATCTGCGGCAGGAACGCCTGCACGCAAAAGTACGCTCCGTGAAGATTGGTGTTGAGCATCACCAGATAATCATCAAGCGACAACACTTCAAGCGCGCGCTTCGGAGCATTGGTTCCAGCGGCGTTCACGAGCACTTCGATTCCCTTGAATTCAGCAAGCACACGTTCCGCCATTCCTCGTACCTCCGACAGGTCGGAGATATCACAGGGACAGATCATGAAATGCTGGCGGAAATCTCCCGCAAGTTGCGACGTCTCCCGGAGCATCGACTCTCTTCGACCCACCAGAGCGACGTCCCAGTTCTGCTCGACCAACGCCAGCGCAATGGCCTGACCCACGCCGCTGCCGGCGCCTGTGACGACTGCTGTTTTGCTCATGGCGCGTAAATCGGTTTCAACGCGCTTTCAATCAATTTGCAAGGCGTCTTTCTCACCAATGCAGGCTGAATCTGCTGTTCGATAATTCTTCTCGGACACGTAGAAATCAAGTCATTCACTTCACACCGTACCGACGCTCCGCTTCGGCCTGAGTCAAGGTGGATTTGCCAAGCGACTTGCGGCGCGCCTCCAGAACGTCAAGATAGTCTTCCAAGTCCTCCAAATCTTCTTGAAGACGCGTAACCTCACGGCGGCGTTTCTTGATGTCCGCATCCAATATTTTGAGCGTGGCTTTAGTCATAAGCTTCTCGACGATGTTTGACGCGGCATATTGTAATCGTTTGGCCCTCCACTTCAAAGAGGACGCGATAGTCCCCCATTCGCAGCCGATACGCCCGATCGTGTTCCTTCAGCCGTTTGATGTCGCCGTGCAAACCTGCCTCCAGCCGGCCAATCTTCTTCACGATGCCCGCCGCAATTTTCGTTGGCAAGCCGTCAAGGTCGGCCAACGCAATGGCGTTATTTTGAAACGGCTCACGCGATTCCAAGCTCTGAAAACCTTAACCGGGCAATTCGATCCATTGCCGCGTTTCCGCCGATTTCACCGCCGCATCCGTCACGGCCTGCGTGCGCGCGCCATCATGAAAGCTCGGCACGCACGGACGCTGGTTCAGGATCGCATTGATGAATTCAAACGCCTGGTCGTAGCGAAATGTCACCAATGGATCGCCCTGGCGCGGGTCGCGTGGCGAGCCGGGGACTTTCCAGAATTCCTCCGGAATCGCAATGGTTTCGAACCCCGGACCGCCGACTTTGCCGGTCTGCAGTTTGTTCCACTCCCCGGTGATGAAGACGAACGAGCGCTCACTGCCGTTGAGTTCCACGTAATCGAGGCTGCGCCAGCTTTCGTTGCGCCCGCTCGCGAGTTTGCTGCTTTCGAGAACGCCGGTCGCGCCGCCCTGAAACTCCGCGAGGATGGCCACCCAGTCATCCAGATCGTTCGGCGCGCCGCCGCGGACGGGATGCCACTGTTTCAGGTTCGCCACAAGCCGTTTCATCGGACCCACCATCAGATGCGCGAAGTCGATGCGATGACTGAGCATGTCGCCCAGTTCACCGGTGCCGGCGAGCTTCTTCACTTGGCGCCAGCCCAGGTTGCGCGTGCCCCAATCCTGCAAACGGCAGGAGCGAAAGTGATATGGCTCGCCGAGGTCGCCGCGTTTCACGAGGTGCGCTAGGTAACGCATTGCCGGCACGAGGCGATACGTGAACGCCGTCATGTGGCGCACGCCCGCTTGGTCGGCTGCGTCGGCCATCTGCTTGGCTTCGACGTAACTCAGCGTCAGCGGCTTTTCGCAAAGCACATGTTTGCCCGCTGTGATGGCGGCCAGCGCGATGGGCGCGTGCAGGCAGTTCGGCGTCGCGATGATCACCGCCTGCACGTCGTCACGTTTCACGACCTCTTCGTATTTCGTCGAGGTGACTTTGACGCCAGTCTGCTGACGCGCACGCTCCAGCGTGGCCTCGTCGGAGTCGCAGAGCGCGACAACTTTGGCTTCGGGACACAACGCAAGGCCCGGAAGATGATTTTGCAGCGTAATGCCGCCGCAACCAACGATGGCGATGCCGATTTGTTTCATGACAAAGTGAGCCGCGAGTATGGCGAAGCGTCCTGCAAAGACAAGCATCGTGAATTCCACGTTCGGTTTAAACTGGCTTGGCGGTTCGTGACCGAGGGCCTACACTCGCCCCATGAATCTCCATCGGACACTGGCAGGCATTTTCCTGTTGCTGCTCCTGGCGGTAGGAGTCATTTCCAACGCGGCAGAGCCGCGCCCGAACTTCGTCATCGTTTTCACCGACGACCAGGGTTATCAGGACGTCGGCTGTTTCGGTTCGCCGAACATCAAGACACCGA
>QHNT01000330.1 GCA_003218515.1 Verrucomicrobiota bacterium
CAACGTTCGCCTGCACAGTCTGAAACGGACTCTCGTTCCAGGCTCCTCCGAACACGAAGATGCCGCAGTCATTGACCAGGAGATCCAACGCCTGGACCGGATCGTCAGGGATGTTCTGCATTTTGCCCGGCCCGCGGAGCCGCGACCTGTTACCATCACGGCTGGAAGTTTGTTCAGCCGCGTGCGGGATCTTTTAGACTCGCAGTTGGAGAAGGCTTCCATCCGATTAAGTCTTGCCTCGTCTCCCCCACTGAGGATTCGAGTTGACCCGCAACAAATCGAACAAGTGTTGATTAACCTCATTCAGAACGCGGCGGAAAGCATTGGACGGGACGGCACGATCACGCTGCGCGCACGAAGCACCCTGATGCCCTTGGCGGGTCACGCCACTCCCGTAGTCATTTTGGAGGTGATCGACACCGGCAAGGGTATTCCCTTGAAAGTCCAGGAGCGTCTCTTCGACCCGTTCTTTACCACCAAGGAGGCCGGCACCGGGTTGGGTCTATCGATCGCGGCGCGCATTGTTGAAAAACATGGCGGCGCACTTCAGTATCAAACCGAGGTCGATCGCGGTACGACCTTTGGCATTGTCCTGCCGCGCGTGGAGAAAAATGAAGATGAAGTCTCGACCGAAAATTTTACTCATTGAAGACGACGCCAGCATTGTCGGTGGCTTGAAGAAAGAATTGCAGGCCGAGGGCTATGAAGTCGCCGTGGCGACGAGAGGTGATAACGGACTGGCCCAGGCCAAAGAGCAGCCTTTCGATGTGGTGATCACCGACTTGAAGATGCCGGGATTGTCCGGGCTGGAATTGGTCGAGCAACTCCACGCCACCAAGCCCAAGTTGCCCATCATTTTGGTGACTGCCTTCGGCACCACGGAAACCGCGATCGAAGCGACCAAACTGGGCGCTTACGACTATTTGCTCAAACCCTTCGATATGGCTGAATTGCTCGATTTGGTGGCCAAATCCGTGGCCTGCAATCGACTCATGTCCGAGCCGGTCGAAATGGGCAAAGCTCGGTCCAATCAATCTGCCATCATCGGCGACGGCCGCGCCATGCAGGCGGTCTATAAGGAAATCGGGCGCGTGGCCGCCACTACAGTCACCGTGCTCATTCGCGGCGACACCGGCACCGGCAAGGAACTGGTTGCCCGCGCCATCTACCAGCACAGCAGTCGCGCAGCGCAACCGTTCATCGCAGTCAATTGCGCGGCCATCCCGGAGACGCTATTGGAGAGTGAATTGTTTGGGCATGAGCGCGGCGCGTTCACCGGGGCGCACGCTCGCCGTGTTGGCCGCTTTGAGCAAGCTAATCACGGCACCATCTTCCTCGATGAAATCGGCGACTTGAGCTTGAGCACTCAGGTCAAATTGTTGCGGGTGCTCCAGGAAAAATACATTCAGCGGGTCGGCGGCAATGAAAAGATTCCAGTGGACGTCCGGGTCCTGGCGGCGACGCACCGGGACTTGGAAAGCGCCATGAAGGAAAACCAATTCCGGGAGGATTTGTTCTACCGCTTGAGTGGAGTCACTATCACGCTACCTCCGTTGAGTCAGCGCCCCGAAGACGTGCCTGACCTGGTGAAGTATTTCATGCAGCGCTCCGGCGGCGAAGTGGGCGTGGATGCGCCCTCCATCCAGCCCGAAGCCATTGCCTTCTTGCAAGGCCAAACCTGGCCCGGCAACGTGCGAGAGTTGGAGAACGTCGTTCGTCAGGCCCTATTGCTTGCCCGGAACTACTCAATCAGTTTGGAATACGCGCAAGAAGCCTACGCACGGACGAGAAAGTCGGTTCTAGTTCCCGATCAAACCATTGCTGGTTATTTTACCGGACTGCTGGCCAAGGCTGAGCGCGGAGAGGCGGACGGCGTCCACGCCAAAATGATCGAAGAGATGGAGCGAGAGCTGTTCGCCCGGGCCATTCAATTGGCGCAGGGCAATCAAGCAAAGGCCGCCCGCTGGCTCGGGGTGACCCGCACCACCATGCGCGAGAAGCTGATTCATTTCGGTCTGCACCCAACAGGAGAAAAGCCGGACGAATAATCGAAACCGGCAGTTTTTGCTTCGGTCATCCGGTTGACGCTGCATGATGGGGTGCCGGTCCCCAAGGTGATCGATTTTGGAATAGCCAAGCAGACCGGATGAAAGAGTTTTCCCGCCGCAATTCCTCCGGCGTGACCTCGCCCGCTGCCAAGTCGGTTCACTTGGCGTGATTGGCTGTGGTTCGCACTCGCCTTGATCGGATTGATTGGTATCGGCATAGCCATCGGAATGCACGTAGCTCGATAAGCCAAGGCAAATTGCCTCCCGCGCTGGCCCGTGCTTATTGCAGGCAAGAAAGCCGATTCAACTGAGCGCGACTGCTTCGAAGCAAGTTCAATCCTGAGAAAAACCAGTAATGACAACGCTACTTGCGCTGAACAGAACCGGCGTGCGTCCTGCCCGCGATTGTATGGCTCACTCGCGCCGTCAAGGTTGTGCCGCCCCTCCTTCCCTTGGCCTCCACCATGACTACGCTCCTTTCGCCAGGGGCGGGCTTCTAAGGAGGCACGCCGGAAATCTGCACGGCCAATTCAGGAGAGAGGACGCATCCACTTCATTTTGAGCCGACGCACTACTGCACCTTCTGTCAGGTTGCCCAGACGTATTCTGTCTGCGAACCTAAGCCGACCACAAAAGGCCGCGACGCATTTCACGCAATGCAGCCGAAAGAACTCGTTCAACGACTCTGAATGCAACGACTCGTGCGGTGAAGACGCGTAGAGAAAGTCTGAAAAAATGCCAGCAGCAATGCCAGCAAAAGTGCACTGAAAGGATTGAAAACAATTGAGTCGAATTAAGCCAAATTGAACTTGATTCGAGTGAGCAAATGCCTGATTCTATTGCGCGAACTGAGTGCTAACGCACTGGTTTTCAGAGTCTAGCAAAAGAGGTATAAAGGACGGCCCCAGTTCGCTGCACCGTCTGGTTCGCTTTTCAGTGTAAGCATCTTAAAAGCAGCCGAGACCGAAAACGCCGCGGCCGACCACACGTGGCTCTGCGTCCTGCTCGCTGTGGGGCGAAGCGAAAAAAACTACGATCCAATCCGCCGTCGTGGGAAAGCCCTGATATCGCCACTCAGTAAACTGGCCCTGTACCGGGACTCTCCTCTTGAGGTTCTCCCGATGGCTAGGTTCTTTCCTCGATGACCGGCCCACACCGTAAGTGCTCCGTGACGAAGATAGAAATTTGTCCCGCGTGTTCTTGATTGACCAACCCTCTGCTCCCATAGTCCTCATGACGTCTTCCATTGTCTGTCCTGGATGAATGGATTCCACGATTCTTGGATCCCGGTTCCGCGGTAACATCCCCTCGGGCCAGCCTGTCGGGTACGGTCTATCGTCACCTGTGGCTTTGGCTTGAGCGTCAGCTGCCGCCCGTTGGCTTTGCATCTCGCGTATGGATGACGACCGAGCCGAGTTCGATGGTTGGTCTGGTATGGAACTTTGCTCCCGAGACGAGGCGCACCCTGCTAGCGCTATCAAAACTGAAATAATGGCGAGAGCTTTCACGCAAGCGAACGATAGAGGTGAGCGACAGGGATGAGCCGCCACTGACGTTGGAATTGACACTGAACCGAACGGCTCATCCCCGTTCGCTCCACCGACTTGTTATGCCACAAAGTCGTCATGACAAAATCATCTGTGATAGAACTGAAACAGTCCATACGACAATGCAACAAGAGCGACCGAAACTAATACGCCGCCGACTACAGCCTTCTGGCTTCGGGTCATCCGCTTGTCGAGGCGCTCAAATCCCCACATCCACAACACCTCAAAAACACAACCTGCGAGAACGAATATTCCGAGAGCAACCCAACCAGAAATGGACATGTTGCTCATGGCGTGTGATGTGGCCAACGATCAGCTGAGGCACCGGCGAGCACTGACACGAGCGAACCTAAAACTCCAAGGCCAATCCCTGGCACTGACGCCGGTTGCCTTCAGCGGCTGGTTCGGCGAAGTGTTCATATCTTCAAAAATCTCCGGCCAACTCTCTCCGAACTGTAACCGCGAATCAACGCCAATGAACGCGAATTCAGAATCTAAAACCGCCGCCGGCCACCATTTGCGTCCATTCGCGTTCATTCGCGGTTAAAGAAATCTTGAAGCCAGAAACATGAACAACCGCGACGCGAAATACACGAAAAGAATCCGCGTCATCGGCGCGAACACCGCCGCCTCCAAATTCAACAGGAGGTAACCGAGAAAACAGAGGCTCGAGTCTACCTCTGTTGCCTTGGTTGGCTCCTGTTCAAACCGCCCAACGTGCGCTCGCAGCAGAAGGTTGAACATGGAACGCGGAAGGTGGAGTGACGGAAGGCAGGAACAGGGCTCGACGGAGTCTCGTCCCACCGCTAAACGGGAAGAGCGAGGGGAGCGGCGAACATCGAGCGTTGAAGGTTGAGCGTTGAGCGTTTAACATCCAACATCCAACATTCAACATTCAACGTCGAACATTCAACGTCGAACATTCAACGTCGAACATTGAACGCGGAATGAAGGCGGTTCGTCCTACCGTCTCGACTCCTCACCCCGCCCTCTCCTCGGTCGAGGAGGAGAGGGAGAGCGCTCTGCGGGCGCCACTCCACGCGGCTCGGATTTTGGAATTCGCGTCATTCGCGCTATTCGCGGATAAAGAGGTGTTTACTCAATCCTGGCGGTTGGCGGGTGAGCGTAGTCGTTCCAAAGCCGTTCCAACTCCGTTTTGTCCGCCGGCCCGTCGGTGACGACGAAGCGGTAGCGTGAGACGAGAGGTTTGTCCGGGGCGATCTCCCAGTCGCCGAGTTGCGAAGGCGCGAAACAGAAGAACGGTTCAGTGGGATGGAGGCGCATCGGCTGCGGCGCGCGGAAATTATCCGGGTGACACAGGACAGCGATGCCAGCGCGCGCGCCATCCACGTCGCCGCTGATGTGGCACCAGCGTCCGCGGGTTTCGTTTCCTTTGACGCGATCGGTTTCACCTTCGGATGTCAGGAAAAAAGTTTTATCCTTGCCGTTCCACGCCCAATTACCGCGAACGCCCAGTCCGCCATAGTAATATTTCGGAAGTTTCAAGGGACTGGCCGTCGCGCATTGTTGGGTGGAGACGACATCAAACATCCAGTAACGGGCCGCTCCACGACCGACGTTGTAAAGGGTGACCTGCCAGGTTTCGTTCAGAGCGACCCTGGGTTCAGGCGCGGTCAGATCGACGAAACGATGGCGCGTTTGGAAGCCGCCGTGGACTGGACCGCTCCAGGTTTCTTGGAGCGCGACGAATTCAACCGTGCCTTTGCCTTCACCCATGTTCCAGAAATCGGGCTGGCGCCCTTCAAACTCTGTCTTTGTCCAGGGAAACCAGATGCCGTGGTGATGGAGGTGATTCGGCGGATAGTCGTCAGTGATGAGTTTGCCGGAGGGCGTGAAGACGGGATGAAGGTAACCACCGCGTTTGAAGATCTGTTTGATGTCGGGCCGCGGCAGTTCGCTCATTTCAGCCTGGTAATAAAAGACAGGCTGTTCGCCGATGGCGCACTTGAGCCGGCTGCCTCCACGGGCAACCTGCACGCCTGCGGGAGGATTGGGCTTCAGTTCAGGAGCGATCAGCCGATAGGTCTTAACGGCTCCGCGTTTGAGGTCTTTTTCGACGAAGCACGCCTGAGTTTCGTTGTCGATTTGAATTGGAATCAAGTTGCCGCGCTCGTCTTGCAATTGGTGGAAGGGGCGCGCGTCGGCGGGCAGAGTGAAGCGGACAACCGTATCGCGGCGATCATAGTCGCCGGCAAAAACCGTGATCCGGCGAGGTAGTTCCGCGGCGTGGGCGACGAGCGCGACGGCGAACAGAAAGATTGCGGCGGCAGGAGCGGATTTGCGCATGGGTGCTGTTTGCGCTTTGTCGGCAGATTCGTCAAGCGCAGGCGCAGAAGCAATTTACTCTTGATTATCTTTTGCGAAGTAGATGGATTAACCGGACCATTGACAACACGAAAATCTATCCGGCTAATGGCCGTATGCGTCTTTGTGAGCGTGGGCATAGCTTGGCTATTCTGGCTGGAGGTGCATAGAGATACTGGGGGCGAGAAGCCAAGCATTGCTGGGAGACAGCGCGTTTACGTTCAAGGGAAGATTGGCACTTCCGATCTCGCAGACATCCTTCGTATTGTTAGTAACATGACGTCCAACAGAGTCCTTTTCCTCACCGTGTGGGATGGTTCCAATATTAATGTAGTTACGGCATATTCCGAAGTTGAACATCGCCACAGTGGATTCGCTGGCGAGATGTTGGAATTCAGTCATTCGGGAGGCAATTGGGAGCTTGTTAGGCGCGGTCCTTGGGATCGGTAGAAATCTCTTTAATGGCCAGTTAGAAAAACCCCGGCCCGGAAGTCTTCTTCGGCGCCCAAAATCAGTCGTTTTCGACGCCCGGCTCGGTGCCTGATCCGAAAGCGAGATCAGCCGAGTTCGACCATCGGTTTTGACCGCCCGATGACATCCTCTCCATCAACATTCGGCTTTTGTTCTTATTTTTCAGCCCATGGTTTCAGTCAAACCAAACTCTAACAGTATGATGAGTTAAAT
>QHNT01000087.1 GCA_003218515.1 Verrucomicrobiota bacterium
ATCTTCCGCCGCTACACGCAACCCGAGGCCGAGCAGAAAATGCTGCTGGCGCAATTGAACTTGAACTGGCCCGAGCAACCACCGCCTCGACTGAACGCGAAGCGAGAATTGGAAATGTAGGGCAGACCTTTTGGAAGCCGGACTTGATTTCGAGACACTTGCAGCCCAGCACCCCCTCCAGTTGCTAAAGTCGGGCTAGCAGGGTAGGGCGCGTCACTCCGTGCGCGCCGCAGACTCGAACCCGTTCCCCGATCGGCGCGCACGGAGTGACGCGCCCTACCTGACCCATATCGAAATTTCTTTGTCACGGTACTATTTCGCACAAAAAAACTATTGACAGCGCGAAGGTGTTCATGACGAAATAGGGATCGAACCCCGTATTGTGATTGAGCTGTAAGTCAGTCGACGCCTGGCCTCGACGATCTTTGCCGCGCTTATGAAGAATCGTGTGTCTCTCCTCTTCGTTTTCATTGCAACATCAATTCTCCTGGCTGCAGGCAGCGCCCGCGCCGCCGCAGATCAACACAGAAACCAACAAACATTATGAACTACCGAATCTTGAAGTGCACTGTTCTCGCCAATTTGTTAGCGGCGGCTGGGATCATCCCTGCTGCTGCCCAAACCCTCACGGTCACTAATGGCTTGCAACTCTGGTTGAAAGCCGATGCCGGCGTCACTGCCGGAGCTGGGGGTAAAGTGACGGCCTGGCAGGATCAATCCGGCAAAGGCAATAATGCCTCTCAAAGCGTCGCAGACATGTCTCCGTTGCTGGTGAACGACGCTATCAACGGCAAGCCGGTGCTCCGCTTCGACGGCGTGGATGATTTCCTCGAAGTCGCCGACTCCGACAGCGTGTCGATCGCCGGCGACATCACGACGTTCTTCCTGGTGAAGTTCGATGACTTCGCCACCTACCGCGCGGTCTGGGCGAAGACCTTGGCCAATCAACCCGCGCCCAATGACTGGTACACCCTTCCCGGCTCCGGTATTCCGCGCGCCTATCGCGGTGACGGCCTGGGAGCGAATGGATCCGCGGATGGCGGCAAAGCGCTGACGGCAGGCAATTACCTTGTTGCCGGGTGGGACATGGCAGGCACACTATTGACGCATTACCTCGGAGGCTTCGCTAGCAGCAGCCGCGTGGTCGCCCCCGCGGCCATCGCGGACGCCGACACCTCCCTCTTGATCGGTACCCGGGATGACAGGGTCACGATCATGAAGGGCGATATCGCGGAGGTGCTCATTTACGACCGCGCACTCACGGCTGCCGAACGCCGCGCACTGGTCGTTTACCTGAACCAGAAGTACTTGTATGGCAACATCGATCCGGCCGGTGATCTGGATCAGGACGGATTGACGAACCTGGAAGAAGAGAACTTGTTGACCGATCTAAACAACCCGGACACCGACGGGGATGGCCTGAGCGACGGCGACGAGGTCCACGTATACAAGTCGAACCCGCTTAGCACAGACTCCGACGGCGACCTTTTGAACGACGGCTTTGAAGTCAACGTCCTCCATACGGATCCGACGAAGGCGGACACCGACGGTGACGGCTTTAGCGATTATTACGAATTCCATTTGTTGACCGATCCGCTCGACCCGAATAGCAAGCCAAAGAAGACCACGGTGAACCTGTTTACCGGCCCGGATCCGGGGCAGGGTCTGGATTTGACCGGCAATTTCGTTTATGCCATCAGCTTTGGCACTGACACCCGTGACCCGCTGGGTGGACAGGTTCACGATGCCCTGTTCACCGCGGACACTGTGGACGGGGTTACTGTGGTTGCTTCCCAGGTTGCGGACAACTGGGATAAGGACGTTAACTTCGGTGATTCCCCTGAACAACAGGTCCTTTCTTCGGTCTTGAGCAGCATTCGCTGGAGTGATGCCCTCAATGCCATGGATGACCAGGATCACCGCGCTGTAACGGTCACCTTTTCCAAATTGCAGGTCGGCGCCTCCTACAAACTGCAACTCCTGTTTGGCGAATATCTATGGGCGCGCGGCTTTGACATCAGCATCAACGGCAGGCCGGCCGCTCAAGCATTAGCCCCATTTCAATGGCAAGGTGGCTTTGTGGGACCAGGCGGGGCTACCCCGCGGACCAATGGCGTCGTGCTCACGCACACTTTCATCGCCACCGACACCAACGCCACGATTGTGCTTGATGGCCGGCCAGTCACTGACCCGGCCATGGCAGACCACAACGCCATCATCAATGGCGCCACACTCGAATTAGTTGCGAGCGCCGTTGATTCGGATGGGGACGGACTGTGGGATGCTTGGGAACTGGAAAACTTCGGCAACCTGGATCAAAAAGCGGACGGCGATCCTGACGGGGACGGTTTAACGAACGCTCAAGAATTCAGGTTAAATACCGATCCTAACAAGGCTGATACCGACGGCGACGGCCTCAAGGACGGCGAGGAAGTGAACACCTACAAGACAGATCCGGCCAAGGCCGACACTGATGGCGACGGTCTCAAGGACGGTGATGAAGTCAACATCTACAAGACGGATCCGCTGAAGGCCGATACCGACGGTGACGGTTTGTCGGATGGCCTCGAAGTCTTGACTTATAAGACGGATCCACTCAAGGCGGATACAGATGGCGACGGGGTTGACGACGGTAAGGAAGTTGCCTTCGGCAGCGATCCGTTGAAGGCGGAGCTGCCTACTGTGTTTACCAATATCGTCATCCAGGCTTTCAGTGGTGGTGATCCAGGGGAAGGATTGGATCTGCAAGGGACCTTCCTCTACGCGTTTAATGTCAGCAGCGACGGTGCGGCAGGCAAGGCAGGCGATGCCGATTTCACGGCTGATAATGCTCCTGGCATCAAAGTGACCGCTCAAAATGACATCCCTAGCTGGGACATGCCCGACTTTGGTGAAACGCCCAATGATAAAGTCTTGGACAAAGTCATGCAGGGCATCCGGTGGAGCGCAGCGCCGGCGAGATGGAAAGTAGAGCTCTCCGGGTTAATCCCTGGAAGCACTTACAAGCTCCAACTGCTCTTTTATGAGCAATGCTGCAGCGGCCGCGGGTTCAATGTTGTTGTTGACGGCAACATCATTGCGAGCAACTTCTTTCCCAACGTCGTTCAAGGAGGGGTCAACAATACGAGCGCGGGTGCGGTCATTGCCGCCGAGTTCACCACCCAACGCGATAAAGTAGTCATCCTGGGAGACGGGCCAGGCGCCGATTCGCCGGATATTACTGACCACAACGCCATTCTGGACGGGGTCACGCTCGAAATCCTGAACCAGGTCACGCGACCGACGATAGGCTTGACAAAGGAGGCGGACGGCAAACTAACCATCACGACCGACTCCACGCTACAGGTGGCTGATACAGTCACGGGTACATATAGCAATCTGCCTGGCAAATCGGTCACCGTCGATCCGAAGGCCGCTGGTGGGCAGAAGTTCTACCGCGGCGCGAGGTAATAAGCGGCAGCAGCTTTCAGCAAGAGGCCGGACCCTGGTCCGGCCTCTCTTTTTTTGCAGAAGCAGGATTGGCGCCGCCGTCTGGTCGAATGGAAATTGGTAACGCTATCCTGAAACGAGTTTAGATCCGGCAATTCCCAACGAGGTGTTTCAACTCACCACCGTGACGCGTCCACTCGGGGAGAACGTCGAGCTGGCGAGGCGCTGGGCTTTCCCGAAGAGTCTGCGCTGGATGACGCAGAGCGAAAATGGTGCACCACCCTGCAAGCCAAGGCCAAAGCAATTCTCGCAGAATACGCAGAACGCGCAGAAATGAAATTGGAGAATGGGATGCAGCGATGGGCCGGCTATGGGCAGGTTGGAACGAGACGAAAGCTCGTGCTTGCCAGTGGATGGTGTTACGTGTGCGCCGCAACCGCGTTCGTGCCCCGTGCCGAAAGAAATGTGCGGGCGGGCGGCCGGGAGATCTCCCCCGGCCGGCGGTAAATGGTTCTCGTCTTGAGGCGGGCCTGGGCGCTCAGGCCTCGGCGCCGGCAAGTTGTCCGGTGCGCGAGGCGTGTTCCAGGGCGCGTGCCCTGACTGTGCACATCTCGGCCACCGGACGGACCTCGACGACCGCGCCGTATTCGAGACCGGGGCACTGTTGAGCGATCTGAATCGCCTCGTTCTCGTCCGCCACCTGAAGGTAGAAATAGCCGCCAATCGCTTCCTTCGACTCGGCGAACGGCCCGTCGGCCACCGCCCGGCCTTTCCTGCCGGAAACAAGTTTGCCCTCGTTCTGCAACGGATGGCCGCCTTTGCATTTCCCTTCCTGCGTCAAGCGTTCGAACCAAGCGGCCCAGTCCGACACAACCTTTTGAAGTTGTTCCGGTGAGAGTTCTTTGTCCCAGTTCGTGCCGCGAAACAGCAGCAGGTAATCGGTTTTTTCTGTGGGTGCGCTCATAATTTTCTTTTATTTGATGGTTGCCGGTTTCGTTCGTTCAATCATACAACGAATGAGGGGATGTCCTCAGGACATTTATTTGCATTTTTTCACCTCACTTACCGGCCGCTGCTTCCGCCACTGATTTCAAATCTGCGAGGCCTCTTTCAAACTGGCCGCCGATCATTTTGTCCATGCTCACGAACATGCAGAACGCTTTCGCGATGAAATTGTTTTTGCCGGTCATGCTCCAGGTGACGGTGGTTTGACGGCCTTCGGACTTGAAGGTGAACTTGGCAGTGCTGACGCCGGCCATCGGTTTGAAGAATTCGAGTTTGAGCTGGACCAGTTCGGCGGGACGGCTCTCCGTGATCGTCATGCGGCCTTCGCCCGCCTTACTGTTGCCAACCCAGGCGTAACTCGCGCCGACACCGGACGCCGGACCTTCGTAGGTAAGTTTCATCGCCGGGTCGATCTTTTCCCACGGATTCCACACGGCCCATTTCTTGAGTTCATTCACGTGCGGAAACACCGCGTCCGGCGGCGCGGCGATGGCAACCGAACGCGTGACGCTGTATTCCGAAGGCCGCGTGGCGACGATAATGACAAACACGATGATGATCACCGCGATGCCGATGAGGATTTTTTTGAACATAGGTATTCTGTGGTGGTTGGTTTGATTGAGGATGCTCGCCAGGTTCAACCTCCTGCCATCGCCCCCACGATCAGGAACGGCTCAACGCCGTTGACAACCTCGTCGGGCAACCTGGTCTCCGGCGATTCCAGCGAAAGGTCTTCTTTACAGGCGAAGAATCTGACGAACGGCCGGCGCTTCAACGTGCCGTGGTCGCGGATAGTCCCGCGCAGCACCGGATAGCGTGCTTCGAGTGCGTCGAGCACTGAGCGCAGCGTAGCCGGGCTCGCAACCTCCAGCTGGACCTCGCTGTCAACGCGCGCCAATGTCCGCAAGTGATATGGCAGCACTATGCGGATCATACCGTTCATTCGTGTCAATTCGTGTTCATTCGTGGTTCGCCTTGCGCCTTCACAGTCACCGCAAAGTCTGGACTTCGACAGACAGAACCGTCGGCAGGTCGCGGACAATGGGATTCCACGCGTCACCGCTGTTGGCAGAGGCATAGACCTGTCCGCCCGTCGTGCCGAAATACACGCCGCACGGCTCGAGCGAGTCAACGGCCATCGCGTCGCGCAGCACGTTGACGTAGCAATCCTTCTGCGGCAGGCCTTTGGTGAGCGCTTCCCATTCGTTTCCGCCGGTCTTGCTGCGATACACGCGCAGCTTCCCGTCGGGCGGGAAATGTTCGGAATCGCTCTTGATGGGAACGACGTAGATGGTTTCCGGTTCGTGCGCGTGAACGTCAATCGGGAAGCCGAAGTCGGTCGGCAGATTGCCGCTGACCTCGCGCCACTGTTCACCGGCGTTGTCGGTGCGCAGCACGTCCCAGTGTTTCTGCATGAACAACACTTCCGGGCGCGATGGGTGCATGGCAATGCGATGGACACAGTGTCCGACTTCGACATCCGGGTCGGGAAGTTCGTATTGCGACTTCAGGCCGCGGTTCACCGGTTTCCAGGTTTTGCCGCCGTCATCGGTGCGGAAGGCGCCCGCTGCCGAGATGGCGATGAAAATCCGGTTCGCGTTCTTCGGATCGAGAAGGATCGTATGCACGGCCATGCCGCCCGCGCCCGGTTGCCAGAGATGGCCTTTGGCACTGCGCAGCCCGGAAAGCTCCTTCCACGTTTTTCCGCCGTCCGTCGTCTTGAAAATCGCTGCGTCTTCCACGCCGGCATAGACTGTGTCCGGATCGGTCAGGGACGGCTCGAGATGCCAGACGCGCTTGAATTCCCACGGATGCTGCGTGCCGTCGTACCACTTGTGCGTCCCCACTTTGCCTTCATAGACGAACTTGTTGCTTTCGCCTTTGGGCGCACCATCGGGACCGGCCAACTCCTCGGGGCGGCTGCCGGGTGTCTCCCAGGTCTTGCCGCCATCGTTGGAGCGTTGGATAACCTGGCCGAACCAACCGCTCGTCTGCGACGCGTAGATGCGGTTCGGCTCAGCGGGCGAGCCTTTGAGGTGATACATTTCCCAGCCCGCGAAGTGCGGCCCGCTGACTTTCCAATCCTTGCGCTTGCCGTCCGACGTCAGGATGAACGCGCCTTTCTTTGTGCCGACCAATACTCGGATTTTGCTCATTTTGTCTCCTGGTACTTTTTGCCAAAATTCCTCTCCGGCTCGGACATTGAAACGGGCTAAAGCCGCGCTTCGGAGTGCGGCGTTAACGCCGCTTCATCGTTCGACGAACCGTGAGTGCCGGGCTTTATCCGACGATCATTTTGGCAGTTGTTCTATTTCGATTTGTGCCGTTTTCATCGATACGACGAACGAGCCGACGCGTTCAGGACAACTTTGCCGAAAATTTTCTGCGAACGCGGCAAACGTTGTAACCGAAACCGCTTGCGCACTCAACCAAAACCGGGTTCAACCACTCATTGGCGCTGATGAACCGCCGGACAACGGCTTCACCGTTGCGTTGACTTTGCGCGGAGCAGGGATTTGAATGATAAAGAGCCTTGTGAACGCGCGACGTTTCAACGGCATGAGAGTATTCGCCCGGTTCAGCCTGCTCCTGGCTGTCACCGGACCGGTAATGGCCGGTGACGTGCCCTTGGCAGTTCTCCAGTTCGTCGAAAACAATTGCGTCGAGTGCCACGACACTGACACGAAGAAAGGGGGGCTGGACCTGACGGCGCTGAAGTTCGATCCCGCGAACCTCACGAACTTTTCCCGATGGGTACTCGTGCATGACCGCGTCAGCAACGGCGAGATGCCGCCAAAGAAAAAGCCGCGTCCGGAAGCGTCGGAGTTGGAGGCATTCACGAAATCGTTGGCCTCGTCGCTGGTGTCGATGGAGCAGGCGCGCATGGCGAAGGAAGGCCGCTCGACACGGCGCCGGCTTAATCGCTACGAATACGAGAACGCGCTGCGCGACCTGCTGCACGCGCCGTGGTTGCAGGTGCGCGATTCGTTGCCCGAAGATGGCGAGGCGGATCGCTTCAACAAGATCGGCGACGCGCTCGACGTGTCGCACGTGCAGATGGCGAGATATCTCGGCGCGGCGGATTACGCGTTGCGCCAGGCGATGGCGAACCAGGCCGAGCGTCCCGAGCCGAGAGTCAAACGCTACTACGCGCGCGATCAGCGCAGTTACACGGGTCCGATGAAGTTCAACGTGTTCAACACCGCGCCCGAACGCGCCACCTTCCCGGTGCTCGGTTTCGAAGGGCAGCCGGACGTGCGCAAAGGGGACGCGCCCATCACGAGCACGAACGCCGAGTTGCGGGAGCTGGAAGGCGTCGGCGTGGTGGCGAGCGCTTACGAACCAATCGAGCCGAAGTTCAATCAGTTCAGGGCGCCGGTCGCCGGCCACTACAAACTGCGCTTCAATGCGTATTCCGTGTGGGTCGGACCGGGTGAGAGCAACAAGTGGTTCATCCCGAATCTCGACGCCATTTCCAAAGGGCGCCGCGACGAGCCGGTGACCATCACCGCCGAAATACCGCCGCGCTTGCTCCGCCATCTCGGTGACTTCGACGTGACGCCGGAGCCGGGCGTGCATGAACTGGATGCCTGGCTTCTGGCCGGCGAGATGATCCGGCCTGACGCGGGACGGTTGTTCCGTTCCCGGCCGGGCGCGGCCCGCTGGCAAAATCCACTCGCGGAAAAGGATGGCCAACCCGGCGTGGTTTTCCGCTGGCTCGAAGTCGAAGGCCCGATCTATGACCAATGGCCGCCCGCGGGACACAAGCTGCTCTTCGGCGATCTGCCGATGGTGAATCGCGCGGCGGCGGAAGTTGACGAGGATTCCAGCAAAACGAACCGATTCGGTCAGCGCCGCTTCAAGCCGCCGCCGGGTGTGGAGGTGATTTCCAAAAAGCCGATGGCTGATGCCGAGCGTTTGCTCCGGCAATTCGTCTGGCACGCTTATCGCCACCCGACGGACGAAGCGGACGTGAAACGCTTTCTGCCCGTGGTGCGAAGCGCGTTGAAGAAAGGAAATACGTTCACCGACGCGATGATCGCCGCCTACACTGCTGTGCTGTGTTCGCCGGAATTCATTTATCTCGAAGAAAAACCCGGTCGGCTCGACGACTACGCGCTGGCGTCGCGCCTCGCATTCTTTCTCTGGAACTCCCCGCCGGACGACGAACTGCGCCGCTGCGCGGAGAAGAAGCAACTGCACGAACCCGATGTGTTGCGCGCGCAGACGGAGCGGCTGCTGGCCGATCCGAAATCGCGGCGGTTCGTGGATGCTTTCCTCGATTACTGGCTCGAACTTCGGAAAATCACGGCGACCGCGCCCGACGCGAACCTGTATTCCGACTATTACCTCGACGACCTGCTCACCGAATCCGCGCTGGAAGGGACCCGATTGTTTTTCGCCGAGTTGCTGCGCGATGATTTGCCTGCGCGTAATGTCGTCGCGTCCGACTTCACGATGCTCAACGAACGGCTCGCCGCGCACTACGGACTGCCCAAGGTGGAAGGCGTCGCGCTGCGACGCCAGTCTCTGCCGAAGGATTCTGTTCGGGGCGGATTCATGACGCAGGCCGCGGTGCTCAAGGTCACGGCCAACGGCACAACCACGTCACCGGTGTTGCGCGGCGCGTGGATCATGGAGCGCATCCTCGGACAGAAACCGCCGCCCCAGCCGGCGAGTGTGCCTGCCATCGATCCGGATATTCGTGGCGCCGTCACGATTCGCCAGCAACTCGACAAACATCGCACGCTGGAAACCTGCAACGCCTGCCACGCGAAGATTGATCCGGCGGGGTTCGCGCTGGAGAATTTCGACGTGATGGGCGGCTGGCGCGACCGTTATCGTTCGGAAGCCGAGGGCGAACTGGCGCAGGGCATCGCCAAGAGCGGACAGAAATTCGCGTTTCACTACGCGTTGCCCGTGGACGCCAGCGGCGAACTGCCCGACGGCCGGAAGTTCTGCGACGTTCGCGAGTTGAAACAACTCCTGCTCGACGACGAAAAGCAACTCGCCCGCAACCTCGCGAGGCAACTGGCGGTTTATGCCACTGGCGCGCCGATCCATTTCGCCGACCGCGAACCGATCGAGCAAATCCTGGAACACGCCAGTTCCAGCCACTACGGCGTCCGCAGCCTCATCCACGAACTGGTGCAGAGCGAATTGTTCCTGAGCAAATAACTGGAACGCGACCTTGCTTGTGAATTACCCTTTGCCAGAATTGGAACGCCGGACTAGTTTCCCACTGCCATGAGCACTTTGGCTGAAATTCAAGATGCCGTTGCCCGGCTCCCAAGCAATGAGCGGAAGGCTTTGCAACTGTGGCTCAATTCCCAGAGCGGGCCGGAGTTATCCGCCGAGGAGGAACAACGCTTGTTGCGTTCGCTGGATAAAGCGACCCGCGATATTGACGCCGGGAAAGGCGTTTCGATTGAAGAAGTCCGCAAGCGGGTCGGCTCATGGGCTGGAAAATAATCTTCTCGCCGCAAGCTATTGCGGATCTGGAGTCGGCCGTTCGTTTCATTGCCAAAGAAAATCCGGATGCAGCCGCGCGAGTGGGCAACGCGCTGATTGACCGCGTGGCGATTCTGGAGAATTTCCCGTTTCTCGGCTCGCCGTATCCCAAACGTCCCGGTATTCGCAAACTGGTCTCTCGTCCTTACATCATCTTCTACCGTCTGAGGCTGGACGAAAACTGCGTGGATATCTTGCGTTACTGGCATGGTGCGCGAGGCGCGCCGGAATTGTAACATCCGCGGCTTCATCCACGAACTGGTGCAGAGCGAATTGTTCCGGAACAAATAACCGGAACGCGCCCGCGGATACGCAAGGCCAGATCATCTTCCTCCAACGGTGCGGTCTCAACGAACCGGGTCCATTCCTCAAATTGTCGCGAATGCGCTGGCTGACCGCCCCAACGGGGCAAAAGAAAATAGCCCAGGGTCGCGAGGAACGAGCTACCCTGGGTTCACGTCCAACAAAATAGTTTTCCCTCTCCTCCTCGAACGAGGAGAGGACAAATGGCGAGGAATCCGTCAACGCAGGTCGAACGCTTTCATCACCTCTGTAAATGGAATCTCGCCAGAATCCAATTTTCTTACCGCATCAGTTACATCTACGCGCATCGGAAGTCCGCTGATTTCAATTTGCGCCGCGAAGCCGAGCTTCTGTCCAATCCGTTTAAGTGCGTCGTTCAATGCAGCCAAGATTGCGTGCCTTAGCTCGATCTTGAATTTCTCGAACGTGAGCATCAGGCGAATCCAGTAATAGCTCGTAACGCAGTCATTAAACGACCGGCGCGCATTCCACCCGATAGGCTTTACAGCTTCCACGAGCGCGAGCTTCATTGATCTCTCGTGTGATTTGAAATCGTAAGGAATTTTCTTCTCAATCGCTATCAGTGCGAGTTCTGGAAACCGCTGCCTGTCGAGCCGCGACAAATTCGCTCTGACATCTCGAAGTGGTGTCTCAAAATCTACGGGTGGCTTGAACTCAATCAGATCTTCGCTTGGCAGGAGTATCAGTTCGGAGACGTTCCTTTCCTTGGCGATGTCCGGTGGAACGCGCTGATATATTTGTCCTCCCTTCTCAATCAGTTGGCTTTGGTAGATGAGAACCAATTCAAATCCGGTGAGTTTTCGGGTTTCGGGCTCTTCAAAATAGACGATTTCAAACATCGCGCGATCGGCCGAACACAAATTTGCCGCCACCATCCGGAAGAAGTCGCACACGGCTTCTACTACGGAATTTCTGTAATTACGTCTGTCTAACCCTGCCGCGATGATTTCTTCTGCTCGTTTATCGGGGGGAGAGATGGTGATCTTGAAACCCTTGCGTTTGGATCTGCCTCCTATCGGCATAATGCCTAGCGAGAGATCTTCTGGAAACATGTGCATGTAGAACTCAAAAGGGCGTTCCCCGCTTTGCGGCGAACTGTAGAAGATCGTCCGTTTCTTGCGAACTGGTTCGACTGAGCGCTGTTTATTCATTTTCTGAAGACAAATCGTTTTCGTCATCCGTTTCAGGTTGCAAAGCTCTCTCCAGGTACTCCACGTCGTGCGGCTTTTCGACGCCAGCCGATTCTGGGCGCTTGAAAATATGAAGAGTCAGGAATACGTCATGGGCCTCTGTGAAGAAGTGTTCGGAACGACAGAAAACACGGACCAACAAGCTGTGATGGTTAACCGCACTTCGACGGTCATCCCAAAATGCTCTCACCTGAAATATGCCTCTGGCGTGAACAACGCGCCCAAACATTTGTTGCCACCGCGTTCTCATCACACTACGCGGGGTGATTCGCCAATCCGGCTCTACAACAGCGCACAGCAATTCAATGAACTGTCGCTTGCGCTTATCGTCTTCATACAGGTCAAAATAATTATTCCAGCATCGCTCAGCCTGTTTCCAAAAGTTCTTGTTGTCTAATTCGGCAAAGACTGCCGCGAATCCTGAAACCGCCATCAAATCCACGAGTGGGTCAACGCTCAAACGAATGTTTCGGGCATCGCCAAGAAATTTCTGCCGTAACTTTTCATTTGCCCGTAGCACCAAGTTGAAAAAAGCTGGGAAGACGACTTGGAATAACTCCTCCTTCCCTGCCGCCATCGCTATAAAACATTCCTCGCCCAACACGGTGTAGGCATGGCCGAAGAAATCCGGCCAAAACAGTGATTCAGGAAGATTTGCCAGCTCGTTCGACGATTTTGCCAATGCCGTGATCAGGCGCACCCTCAGAGCAGCGAATCTTTCCTGAAAAGCAGCCCAATCGATTTTCGGCCACTCGTATTCTTTGCTGCGGTTCAAAGCCGCGTAGCCTTCGTGCAAAGTTGTCAATTTAGCGAAACAATTTGAAGCTTTGCTGCATCCCTCTAAGCCGCGCTGAACTAATTGCGCCACGAGGACATAATTTTTTGCTACCAACTGTGTTTCAACCTCTTTCCCAAAGGTCGTTTCAAATTCCACTATCAACGCCTTGGTTACTTCGTCGAGGAAACGAACACAGCCGAGTCCAACCATTTCGATTTGCACCCATTCGGGACTGGTGATTTTTCCTTCGACGCGGATTTCGAAATCGAAACATTCCCGAACAGATTCCATTTCTTGAATCACTCTGCGGGGCAGAATTCTGGCGGTGTAAAGAGTTTCCGATTTGAGCCAATTAACTGATCGAAGAATTTGTGCAATGGAATCGGGGCTTAACTTTTCCAACTTGTTGGAGAAACCCAACAGGATGTTGATCAGACCACACGCATATAGTTCAGAGACTGCCAAACGATTCGTCGCCTTTGATGCATCTTCATCAGCGGTAATCTTTTCAATGCCCGATTGAGAGCGCAGAGTGGGAACTACCGCCTTAAAAATCTGCAATGCTTCGGCGACAGCCAGACATTGGCTCATACCGCCTATGTGATTTTGGAGGCTGGTCGTGAGCGCAATCGTGCCAGCAGAGTCCCTCAGTTCGCCCAATTGAAGGCAAACTTCCTCAAGAATGCGCGCTGCCTTCGCCTCAAACCACATGAGGTCGGGCACGGTGTCGGGTTGAATTACAGTGCCTGTTACCAACGCGACCTCCAATTCGTTGTGAGAGGTGAGAAGCCAGTTCTTGTGTTTGTATGTGCGCTTAAACCAATAACTCGACGAAGGAATCCGCACTTTTTCTTTCGCATAGTAGTTCAAAGCCAACAACAGGCCCTGCCCGACGTCCACCAATCCTTTACCATGCAGGTTTTCTTTTTGAGAGGCGACCGTCACCAAATCCGAAAAGTTACCCAACAACTCTGCCGCCTGCCGCTGGTGGTGCGCTTGAAACGATTGGTCTTCCCACTGATACCCTTCAGGTGTGACTGACTGAACTTCTCGCCAGATACGACGATTCAGAAGGGATACAAGTGCGGCGGGATCAAAATAGTGGAATGCCCGAACACCAAGAAAGACAAAGCCAAATATGGAAAACAAACAAAGAAACGAGGCTAGGAGAGTGTTCAGAGGCCCGAGCTGATAACCAAACACGAGCGCAGTGAGCATCACGATTACGACACCAGCGAATTGAGCGAGAATACCAAAATAAACACTGCCAACTTCTTCCCGCATGATTAGGGAGCGAATCGTCCCGGGCGCGCGAGCGTATGCCGTGCTCACCACCACACTAATCGCTGTGAAATAGAGGGTCAGGAACGCAGCGGCAACTTGGCCGAGCGTAGCGAGAAAATCACGCTGAGCCTCGCGGTTCAAAGCCAGACTCAGCCAGCTTGGATTCCAATCTCGCAGACGCTGATCGAGAACCGCGAAAACGAACACAAGAGCAAGCGAGAAGATAAGCCTCCAGAATATGACGCGAATTACCTGGCCGAATATTGACGTGGTTTCAGCTGAGTCGCGTAGTAAGGACCTCGCTTTGAAGCGCCGTTTCTTGAACTGGAATGCGAGCAAGGCTCGCCATCGCTTCAAGCGCCAAAAAATAGGCAAGCATTGCCATTCGTAGGAGCGCAATTGCCGGAATCGCGCCCATGTTTTCAGCAAGCTCAATTTGGCTTTGGTATTCACAACTGAATTTCGGCAAGTGCAGACTGCTTTCTTACGCTTAGTCGGTGTGACGATCTTATGCCGGAGGTCCGCATGCTACAAGCGTGGGGACTCCTCAACCCGGCTCTGTCCTCGTTGAAGAATGATTTTCCCCTCCCTGCCCTCGTCGGGCCTGCGGCCACGCTGACTTGGTCGCGCGCGCGCGCTCGGCCCTTGCGGGCTTTTGGCTTCGCCAAACTCCTTTCGCAGTTTCCCAAACGTCTCATGTCTCCCACTCCCGCGAGCCAAGGCCATGGGAGAGGGAGAATCATTTCTGTGGGACTTCGCTCCGGTCAACTACTTTCTAGACTTGGAGCGATAATTAGTGTTTATTTGCCACTGATTACTCACCATGAAAACGCGCTTCGACAAAACCAGCGACACACCTTTCGTATCCACGCGCCCCGCGCTGTCGCGCCGGAAGTTCCTTCGGAGCGCGGGCATTCTCCTCTCATTGCCGTTGCTCGACGCCATGACGCCGGCGTTCGCCGCTGCGGCGAAACGAATCGCCGCCGGAACCACCCCGGGCGGAAAACCACGTCGGATGTTTGGCATCTGCAACAATCTCGGTCTTTTGCCGGAACATTTCTTTCCGAAGGAGAGCGGGCGCGACTATGCGCTGTCGCCTTACCTCGAACTGCTCAAGGAGTATCGCGACGATTTCACGGTGTTCAGCGGCGTGTGGCATCCGGACGTGGACGGCGGGCATCCGGCGGACAACTGCTTTCTCACGGCCGCGCCACATCCGGGCAGCGCCGGTTTCCGCAACACCATCTCGCTCGACCAATACATCGGCGAGCGCATCGGGCATCTCACGAGGTTTCCGTCGCTCACACTGGGCGTGAACGTGCAACAGGGCGTGCGCAGCCTTTCGTGGACGGGATCGGGCGTGATGATTCCTTGCGAAGAAAAGGCGGCGGACGTTTTCGGCCGGATGTTTTTGCAGGGGACCAAGGCCGAGACCGAGGCGCAGGTGCGCAAGCTGGAGACGGGCCAGAGCATCCTCGACGCGGTGGCCGGGCAGGCCAAGGAATTGCAACGCACGGTCGGCGCGCGCGACCGCGACCGGCTGGACCAGTATTTCACCAGCGTCCGCGACCTGGAGCAACGGATGCAGATGTCGCGCGAGTGGGAACGCAAACCGAAACCGAAGGTCAGCGCGCCCGTGCCGCTCGATCCGACCGACCCGAAGGCTTACATGGACAAGGTGAAGCTGATGTATGACATGGCGCGGCTCGCCTTCGAGACGGATTCGACGCGGTCCATTTCATTGCTGCTCGACAGCGTGAACTCACCGGCCATCGAGTTCGGCGACGTGAAGACCAGCGACGGTTATCACAATCTCTCGCATCACGGGAAGTCGAAGGAGAAGCTGGCCCAATTGAAGACCATCGACGAGTGGCACATGAAGCTGCTGTCAGAGTTGTTCAGCGAGTTGAAGAGCGTGAAGGAGGACGGCGAGCCATTGCTCGACCGCACGATGATTCTTTACGGATCGAACCTGGGCAACGCAAACACGCACGTGACGACGAACATGCCGACGATTATCGCGGGTGGCGGTTTCAAGCACGGCCAGCACGTCGCGTTCGACACACAGCACAATTATCCGCTGCCGAATCTCTTCGTCTCGATGCTGCAACGCATGGCTGGCTCGCAGCTTTCTCATCGCTTCTTTTTCTTGTCCCGACTTTTCCCTTCGCCGTCTCTATGCGGTCAGAAGATTGGTTCGCCCTCACCCTGGCCCTCTCCCCCAGGAGAGGGAATGTGCACTCGCCGCCCTGGGAAGAGTCACTAACTGGTGGGCGCGTTGCAGAGCTGAGGAAGTTTCTCCCTCTCCCTGGGGGAGAGGGCAGGGGTGAGGGCGAGCGTCTGATTCCACTGAATAGTTACGGCTTAGCCCACGCGAGTGAGTATTTCCCTCCACCGGACAGCGCGGGCGGTTGGCGCACGGCGAAGGATGCGGCCCAGGCGCGGGAACTCGCCGCAATGGATTTATCGAAGCTGGAGCAGGGGTGGGAGTTCACGCAACGCTGCACGCAGAACGGCGGATTGCTCGTGGTTCGGCGCGGTTATCTGGTGTTCGAAAAGTATTTCGGGCGCGCGAGCCGCAACGCGAATCCGGACATGGCGTCCACAGGCAAGGCTTACACCAGCATCGCTTGCGGCATCATGCTGCGCGAGTTCCGCGACAAAATTCCCGAAGGCCTCGACACGAAGGTGTTCACGGAAGCGTTCCTGCCCGAGGCGTTCCCGCTCGATGACACACGGCGGGCGGACATCACGCTGGGCCAGTTGTTGTGCATGACGGGCGGCTACAACGGCGAAGGGCAGTCGCCAACAGCCGTCGTAATGGGAAAGGCGTTTCCGCTCAAGGCCGCGCCGGGCCAGAACATTCGCGACCTCGACATGTCGTCGCTGCGCTGCGCGATGTGGACGAACGCGGGCGCGGGTTATTCCTATTCGTCACCGGAACCGCACATCGCGTCGATGGTGCTGCGGCGCGTGACGGGAATGGAGCTGCAGGATTTCATCAACGAGCGTTTGGCGAAGCCGATGGGCTGGGGCGCGTGGGGATATTGTCTGCATCGCGGCGATTTCACCATGCCGCACGCGAACGGCGCCGGGAGCATCGCGGTGCACGCGACGGATGCGCTGCGCTTCGGCTATTGCCTGCTGCGCGGGGGCAAGTGGAGCGACCGGCAACTCGTGCCGGCGGATTACATCGCGAAGTGCAATCGACCTTCACCCTACAATCCGCATTGCCCGTTCACTCTCCAGTTCGAACAGAATTCGGACGGTCACGTCGCCGGCGCGTCGCGCGATGCGTTCTGGAAATCCGGCGCGGGCGGGTTCGGATTGTTCATCGTGCCATCGTTGGACCTGGTGATTTACAAAATGGGCGGCAACAACGGGCAATACGACCCGGCGCTCACGGGTCTACCGCAGCCGGAACCGGATCATTCGCGTGACGACTGGAAGCCCATCCTGCGGACTCCTTTTCACGAAGGCAGTATGGGCGGTGATGACGGCCTGCGTCGCGTGTTGGAGATGGTCTGCGCAGCTGTGCGGGAGTGAACCACTGATGGGCGGACAATCCCAACCGCCGAAATAACGGGCGGCAATTCGGATCGCAGCAGCCGACCTAAGTCCTCATGAAGCAATTCTACACCAAATGGCGTGAAAACTCCGGGAACTGTGCGTCCTTCCCCCTCTCCTGGGGGAGAGGGCTGGGGTGAGGGCGAGCGTTTCTCCAATCCCATTTTCGGAGTAGGAGGGCTCGCTCCTGCTCATCCCGGAATATCGCCGGTCGCCCCGGCTCATCACGTGGTAAACCGCACCGGGATACTCCACTCGGACTTTGCCCGCCGTGGGCCAGACTCGGCACCAAAACCAGCAAATGTGCCAATACCAACAACTGACCCCACTGCCGATGTAGATTCAGATTTTGACAGCAGCGTTACGCCCCGGTCTCTGTCCTCGGCGGTGCCCCCTCCAGCTTGAGTAGCCGGCGTTTGCGCTCTACACCCCACCGATAGCCGCTGAGTGCGCCGTCGGTTTTGACCACCCGGTGGCACGGGACGATCACCGCGACGGGGTTGGTCGCGCAGGCGCGAGCGACCGCCCGCACCGCGGCGGGCCGGCCAATGCGCGCGGCGACCTCGGCGTAGCTCGCGGTCTGGCCGGCCGGAATTTCGCGCAGGGCCTGCCACACGCGCTGCTGAAAAGCGGTGCCTCGGATGTCCAGCGGCAGCTCGATCCTCCCGGCGGGGTGGTCGAGGTGATCCACAATCGCGTTGACCCACCCCTCGAAGGCGCGGTCGGCCTGCTCAATCGATGCTCCCGGAAAGTCTTCCCTTAACTGCCGCTCCAGCGCGCTTCGTTCGTTGCCGAAACGCACCGAGCAAATGCCGCGGGCGGTGCCCGCGACCAGCACGAGCCCCAGCGGGCTGGCCGTGACGGCGTATTGTATGGCGACGCCTCGGCCGCCGCCCCGATATTGACCTGGCGTCATGCCCAGCGTTTCGGAAGAACGCTCGTAGAAGCGGCTGCTGGAATTGAATCCGGCGCCATAGACGGCTTGGGTGACGGACCGTCGCGCGCG
>QHNT01000331.1 GCA_003218515.1 Verrucomicrobiota bacterium
GCTGACTACGGCGCTGCAAGTGCTTGCTCAACCGCTGCCGCACGAAGTGGTTGAGGTGCCGGAACGCCTCTCGCGGGTAGCCCAGCTTGAAATAGTTGGACCACCCTCGAAGATTGCGATTCACGCGCCCGATCAACTCCGGCAGGGGTGTATGGCTTTGGTGTGGGTTGATGAGTTGCCGCAGCGCCTCCCGTTCCCGCGCCATCGCCTTGCGGGATGGTTGCAAGTTCAGATAGCGCCGAGTTCCTCGTCCATAGCGGTCTCGGTCATACCGGAAGGTGTAGCCCAGGAAGTCCAGGCTCTGGCCGCTCTGTTGCAAGTTCAGCACGCGAGTCTTTTCGCGGTTGATATGCAACCCCAGCCATCCTTCCAGTTTGCCTTCGATCCATCCCCGCAGTTGTGGGCTGACATAGCGGGCCAATACGACAAAATCGTCCGCATAGCGAACCAACTTTGCCTTGGCCCACTGCGCCGGTCCATCCGCCCGTTGGAACAGGTGGTCGAACCAGTGCAGATAGATGTTGGCCAGCAACGGACTCAGCACGCCTCCTTGCGGAGTGCCCCGGTCATTGCGCCGCACCGTCGGGGGCTTGCCCTCTCGCGACGGCTCCACCACCGGTGCCTTGAGCCATTGTCTAATCAGCCCCAGGACCGAGCCGTCCACTATGCGCATCCGCACACAAGCAATGAGCTTGTCTTGCGGAATGCTATCGAAGTAGCCAGCCAGATCCGCGTCATACACTGCCGTCTGGCCTTCCTTCAGGTGCTGCTGGATGACGCGCAGCGCGTCGTGCGCCGACCTGCCGGGTCGAAACCCGTGCGAGCAATCCTCAAAGTCTGCTTCAAAGATTGGCTCCAGTATCAGCAACACCGCTGCCTGCACCACCCGGTCCCGCACCGTCGGAATGCCCAACGGCCTCAGTTTCCCATTGGGCTTGGAGATATAGACTCGTCGCACAGCTTGGGCGCGATAAGTCCGTTCCTGCAAGCTCCGCTGGATGTCCTCCAGAAAGGCCGCCTCGCTTTCGGGCTTGGCGGTGATCTGTTCGATGCTCACTCCATCTACGCCTGGTGCCCCGTCGTTGCGCCGGACTGCCGCCCAGGCGGCTTCCAGCACATCGCGCCGACACACCAGCCGCGCCGGACTGCCGCCCAGGCGGCTTCCAGCACATCGCGCCGACACACCAGCCGCCGTCAAACCCATGACGCCAGCTTCGCCGACACGCTCTCGACAACCCAGCGGCTGGCGGCGGTTAGCTCGATCCGGTTGGTTGGGAGGCGTTATCATGGTGACGCATCCTTTTGTGGATAGCTCGCGCGACAAAGGCAACGACGACGAGGAGCAAAACAGCAACCACTAAAACGAACACAGCGAAGCTGTCCTCGAACCCAGGGCGGCAATTGATAAACCAACCATCTACTCGTACCTCGCCTCTGGCGAAGTGGTAACAGGAGAGGAACCAGAGGCTCGCGAGTACGGCCCAGACGCAAGCCGCGGAGCGGAGCCAAACCGGAAATGAAATTCTTGTCATGAGCGTGACGCCGCCCAACGAAAAGCTGAGGCACAGCCGCTGACGAGTGACGTGGCCGAAGCCGGTGATGCTGAATTTCCAGTGACCGTCATAATGCCAAGCATAGCGGCTGTTGCCTCCAGCGTCTGGTTGGCCGATAAAATCACGCATCCCATACAACTCCCTCGACTGACTGCCCAACCGTGTGCATCGCCTCCCGAAGCGATGCACAGTATCCGCCGCGTGCGGCGAAATGATCGGAACGCGGCGGCGTGTAGTCGATACGAAAAAAGACGCCGGCCTGATCCTCTCTCCACTCTTCTGAATCCTCATGGTCACCTGAGCCGGGCCGAAAATCTGTCTGGACGATCCTCACCTTGCAAAACGGCAATCCAGCGTAACGGAATGTTCCAGTCTTCACGACTCGCTCTGTTCTCGGCTGCTCCATAGGCGCACGACTACGGCCAACGCCAGAGGTGAGCGACGGGGATGAGCCGCCGCTGACGTTGCGATTGACACTGAGCTGAACGGCTCATCCCCGTTCGCTCCACCGACTGGTTCGGCTTCAAAGTGTGCATCGGGATATGAACCCGGATCATAGACTGATGCGAATTAACGCCCAAAGGAGGATGAAAGCAAGCAAGGCTGTAGAACTCAGGGCGCTAACGGCAATTGCAGATGACGTATTTAGTCTGGGGATCGCGAACGACGCGGCGTAAAGAACAATTGCAACTACGGGCGGGACCCACATGAGTTCGAGGGTGCGCATCAGCAAAAGAACTTCCATTGGGTGTAGGCCGCCCATGAAGCGAGTGTTTTCAAGCCTCGGAATCGTCAAGGCCGAGACTCGCCAGATTACCCAGAAAACTGCAGCCAATAGCAAGTAGGAGTGCCGCCATTGCTCACAGAAATCGCGCCAACGGAGCGCGGCGCTTGTCCGGCGGGGATAGGTAGGGGTCGATCGCAGTTCCGTGGACATGTGCCGTTAAGCCGAACGATCAGCTGAGGCACCGGCGAGCATTGACGGAGCAAACCTAAAACTCCAAGGCCAATCCCTGGCGCTGACGCCGGTTGCCTCCAGCGGCTGGTTCGGCGGTATCATTTCTGGAAGATGTCGCGGTGAGGTGCGGCGTCCGGGGTGAATCTCTCGAAAAGTCGCGAACCGTCTCTGCGCTCGATATGTACCCGACCACAGTTTGGGCATTGGTAAATGTCGATGCGTGCGTGAAGAAGGTGACGCGTAATAATGGTGTGAACCAACTCTGTGTCATCCATAGTCGCGTCGCTGCGGAAATACTCGGATAGCCACTGGCGTTCCGTCCCCGCGACACGTGCTCGAATGTAGCCTGCGACCTCGGTACTGATGCGGTCGAACAACTCGAACCACTCCGTATCGGCAATTGCGTGCCCCTTGTACGGCAAATGGTCAGTGTTGTCGTAGATGGTTTTGCCACAACTGCATCCCAGCATGCTCATGGTGTGAATTCCCGCGGTGCGCGTGATGCCGCCGAACGAACAAGCTGACTCACCGGCGAAGCGGATATGAGCACAGAGAAATCTGACGGCAAAACACAGACGCCCGAGCCGGTTGAGTCCAGCGGCTGGTTCGGCGATGTGTTCATATCTTCAAAAATCTCAGGTTCCTGCACCGGGAATGTACCCGCCAAACACGCCAAATACACGAAAAGAAATCCGCGTATTCTGCGTGGTCCGCGGTCAAAAAATCTGTCCTCCAAACTCAATATGCTCTCGCCGCCGAACGACCAGCTGAGGCACCGGCGAGCACTGACGCAGCAAACCCAAAACTCCAAGGCCAATCCCTGGTGCTGACGCCGGTTGCCTCCAGCGGCTGGTTCGGCGATGTGTGCATATCTTCAAAAATCTCCGGCCAACTCTCTCCGAACTGTAACCGCGAACCACGCGAAATACACGAAAAGAATCCGCGTATTCCGCGTCGTCCGCGGTCAAAAAAATCTGTCCTCCAAACTCAACATGCGCTCGCCGCCGAACGCAAAGGTCAGCGACGGGAGCCAGACGCCGATGACGTTGGATTTGTCTCCTGAGCTGAACGGCTGGCTCCGGTCCTTTGTACTCTGACCGAGATGCGAGTGCATCAAGCGGTTACGAATCTGGACTCTCGGAAATGCCAGCAGTTGTGCCAGCAGATAAGGTATCCGGCAGGATTCTGCTTAATCGACCTTAATCCGCCCACAATCTGCTAACCGATTCCGAACCTGCTGCGTTAGCCTCATAACCGAAAGAACAGTTATGAAGCAAAGATACCGATTATATCGTCGCTCGTGCGGCGGTCGTTTCTACCTCCACGACAGTGTCACGGGCAAGCAGGAAAGTCTGGGCACCACCGACCGCATCGAAGCAGTGCGCCTGTTACACTCCAAGAACGAGGCCGACCGTCAACCCGCAATCAACCTGCAAATCGCCCGCGCCTATCTTGCCGCCGGCGATCCAGACATCATGACTCGCACTTGGCAAGTCGTCATAGACGAGATGGTCAAAAGCAAGCAGGGGATGCAGGGGAGCACACGCGAACGGTATGTACGTTCGTTCAAGGAACACGCGCTCGATTCGCTCCGCTCCCTGCCGATCTTGCAGACGCGGCCTGAACACTTCCTGCAGGCGCTGCAGGCGGGCACGATCTCGACCAACGACATCCTGCGCCGGCTCCACAACTTCGCCCTGTCCATGACGTGGCTGCCCTGGCCGGTCTTGACCAGGAAGCAGTGGCCCGCTTTGCACTACGGTGAGAAGCGCGGTATCACCTGGGAGGAACATCAGGCGATTGTCGCTGCGGAGTACAACCCGGAACGCAAGGTGTTCTTTGAACTGGCTTGGCACGTGGGCGCGGCGCAGATCGACCTAGTTTCGCTCAAGGCCGAGGATGTGGACTGGCATAATCAACTCCTCTCCTACAAACGGCGCAAGACCGGCACGCCGGCCATTCTTCGCTTTGACGAGGAGGTCGCGGCCATTCTGAAGCGACTGCCCGAAAGCGGCCCGTTATTCCCGAACTGGTCGAAGTTTACTTCGTCGAACCGGGCGGCGCACTTCTGGCATATCTGCCAGCGACTCGGGTTTACGGGCATCAGTCTGCATTCGTATCGTTATGCGTGGGCGGAGCGAGCCAAGACCGTGGGTTATCCCGAACGCTACGCGCAAGAGGCGCTGGGTCACAAGAGCAAGGCGGTGCATCGGGCTTACGCGAAGAAGGCTCGTGTGGAATTGCCATCGTTGGAAAGCTACGAAAAGAAGATCGTGCCCATGCCAAGGGTGAGCGCCACGTCGGCGCCGGGGAATGGCAGCAGCGCGGCGCCTTCGGTGTCACAGGTCGCACAGCAAGCGAACGCATGACCAACGGAGGGCAATATGAATCAGCATCCAGTTGTTTTGCTCAAGCCGGCGGTTCATTTCCTCGACAGGATGATTCACGAGCATGGAGATACATTTTTCATGCTGTTCGTTTACGTCGCCGTTCGGCTCATCGCCTGGATATTGGGGCGACGTTCGGGGCGGAAGAAGACCAAGGCCCGCCACACCTTTATTCTGGTGATACGGCCACCCGCGCAGCCACCGGCATTACCGCCTGTCATCCGGTGGGAATTCGAGCCACCGTCGAACGACGACAGCGGTCCGTTTGGTGGATTGTGATGGACACAACTCGCCTGCGCCCGGCCAATCCGGGCGCGGGCAAATCATGGAAGGCTGGCAATGAGATTAAGAGGCAGTAGAGTAGATTAGCAGCGATGAATGAGCCGGTTGACATTCGGTTGATCGAAGGCCGCCAACGTGCCGAGGACATGCGGCGCTTGAAGGCGGGCGAAGTCACACCGGAGGAGTTGCAACGGGAAAACTCCTTAATCTGGTCTGCTGCCGATATTCTCTACGTGGACTTAAGCCCAAAAGGCACAGAGCTGCTGCGGGTGGTGAAGGCGCACATGGTCCGAATCCGGCGGCGCACTTCTACAAAGAGCCGTTCAATCACGTTGGTGGTGCGCACCCGCTTCCAATGAGCGCCGGGAGACTCAAAGAACGCCAGTAGCTCCTCCAAGTCGGCTTCCAGACAGGCCACGGCCTTGGGGGCTTGAGTTCGCCAGCGGCGTTTCCACTCTCGTAAGCGCTGGAGCGCGGCCGTGCGGTGTTGGGCTTGGTAGATGAGTTTGGCTTCTTCCAGGCAGGAGCGTTGAGAGGCTTTGAGTTTGTTTTCCAGGTTGCGCAGTTTGTGTGCCCAGCAGCGCTGGTGGGCTACGCCGGGCCAGAGCCGACCCAAGGCCTTGACCAAGCCGGCCTGTCCGTCGGTGACGATGAGGTCCAGCACCTCTCCGCGCAGACCCCGACTCCACAGGTTCCATAAAAAGCCATACCAGGTGTCCTCGGCCTCGGCTTTGACGAGCAGGAAGTCAATGAGCTCGCACTTTCCGGCGCCGGTGATCCCATAGGCGCAGAGGGCCACGCGCCGTTGCACTTGGCCCACCAAGCGGATCCGCACGCTCACTCCATCGAGGATGAGGTAGCGGTAGTGATCGGCCAGCGGGCGGCGATGCCAGCGGCTGACCGCGCCATCCAGCACCTTGGCCACGGCACTGACGGTCGAAGCGCTCACGGCCTCCTCGACCAGGGTGGCCAAAGCCCGTCCGGCCTGACGAGTGGACACACCCAAGAGAAATACTTGTTTCAAGGCTTCATTGACCACCGGCTCACGCCGCTGGTAGCGGGGCAAGACCTGCGGGTGAAAACAGCCGCTGCGGCTCCGCGGTACCCGCAGCTCCACTACGCCCAGACGGGTCGTCAGCCGCCGACGATAGAAGCCGTTGGCCTGATCGACGCGCTGATCGCTCCGCTCGTAGGGATGGGCATTGAGGAAACATTCTCGCTCGTAGCCCATCAGGGCTTCCAGGAACCGTCGGTGATTGTCCTTCATCTGAGCGTCTAGATCTTCAAAGAAGAACTCGTGTTTTGCTTGTTGCAAGCGCCGCCAACAGGCGGCAGGCTCGAAGTCGAGGGCTTCGCAGGCTCTCATGGGTGTATCTCCTTTCCAGGCTTGGGGTTTATTGTTCATCTCAAAAACCCAGATACACCCCTCTTCGCTTTTTACACAATGGTTCTTACGCCACCCCGCCGCCGCTGAATACTGTCCGTCCTTGACCCCGCGCGCGGCTTCTCCACTATCCTGCGCGAACTACCCGGCCTGAATTCGCAAACGGGAAGCCGAGTCCATTTATGCGTATGAGAACCTTCTTGCTGATCCCGATCCTGATCTTGTTCGCCGCCGGCGTCGCCGCGCAGCCAGCCCGGGCGGAACCTGTTCGCGGCCCGTTCTGGTCCGGTACGGTGCGTGGCCAGGGCCGGACTGAAATCATCGCGGACAAAGGCATCGTGGTCACCGCCGGCGCGGACACGAAGGCCTGCTTCTGTTACGACACCGACCTGATGCGGCTGTCGTTGGCGTGGACGGGAGATTTTCTTGAGTTTGGCAACACGCTGACGCGCATCGAGTGGCCGCCGCCGCCGCAGGTGAAGGGTACTCCAGTCTTCGGCACGAGGCCCGGCCCGGGCTGGTCGAAGGAAGATCGTTTCACCGATCC
>QHNT01000046.1 GCA_003218515.1 Verrucomicrobiota bacterium
CTCGGCGTGGCTCGCAAGATAGTTTTCCACGTCATTGACCACCGCGAGCGTGCCGACCATGCGTCGCCAGTGGCCTGGATAGCTGCAGAGATACGGATACTCGCCCGGATCGGTTGGAGCAGTAAAAGCCAGTTTCGTCTGTTGGCCGGGGTCGAGCAGTCTCGTGGCGAAGAGAACTTTCGGCGAATCCGGCACGTAGAGCCGCAGAAAAGCATCCGGCTGCGGCGCCATCTTCTCGGCGGCCTGGCCGATTTCTTCTGTGGAGCCTGGTTTGACCACCACGAGGTTGTGCTGCATGGCATCGTCGTTCTTCAGGATGATCTCCATCGGCTTGCCCGGTTCCACCGCAATCAGCGTTTTGTCATAAAGCATCTGTTCAGGGATCGTGTGAATGACGAAAACGCTCGCGCCCAGCGAACGAAGTGTCTTGCCGGCGGTGCGGGCTTTTTCCGGTGGCAACAGCGGGGTCAAATCCGTGGCGAACTGAAAAGCGTTGGCTGCATCCGGCTCCGTGCGTTGATCGACCGGCACGTTTTTCAAGTAGGCAATGAGGCTATCGATCAACGGTTCCGCCTGTTCTTTGGGCCACGACTTGCGCGGTATCTGCTGGAGACCCGCGACCGCGGCGGCGCGTTCGGTTCCCGACTTCACGAATCCAGCCAGCGTGTCGAACGTCTCGGCGTCGTGGCCGGGCACAGCGGCAATCGCGGTGATGGCTGCGCGGCGCACTTCGACGGGATCGGCCTTCTGAAGGAGGGGCTGGAGCTTCGGATAAAACGAGGAGCGAAGGCCGGCGTCGCGAATGACCGGAACAGCAAGCACGAGGTCCGCGAGCTTAGCCGGATCGGCCCCGGCCGTTTGCCAGATTTTGTCGGCGGACGCATCAGCGGTGATGAGCGCCGCGTAACCAATCTGGCGGGTCAACGGCAGTTGTGGTTCGTTCGCCAGTTTTTCCACGTCGGTGCGCCCGGCGGCAAGGTCACCAGTTCTGGTTTGGAGCAACAGCGCGGCGAGATCGCGCAGCGCCAGCTCCGATTCTTCGCCTTTCGCGTCGAGGTCCTGAATGCCTTTGAGCAATTCCGTCAACGTGTCGGTGTTTCGGGTTTTGGCGAGGCCCTCCAGCGCTTCGATGCGATACTTCCTGTCCAGTCCTTTGCGTTCCAGCAGCGCGACGTAAACGAACTCGCTGCGCGGCGCTTCGATCAGTTCCTTGTTGGAGAGCCGGCTGAGAACGTACGCCGCCGCCCGCGGACTCTTCGGCAGGAACAGCGTTTTTTGGGGCGGCTCGTCGTCGGCTGCGCGGGTGGGCGCTAACGACAGCATAAAGGTCGCGAACAGGGCGAGAACGAAGTGGCGCGCCTGAAGCCGACGGGTGCTCGTTGTTTTCGGTGAGTATTCCCTGGACTTGATTCGTGCGGGCACGGCAGTCCGCGCGAGTCTGCGTGAAAAGTCCTGCATTTGATTGAACCGTTAGCCGATTCGCGCGTTTTTCTCAAGCATGAACCACATCTGCGGCAGCAGTCGGCACCAAACGCTGCTCTTTCCCGAACGACTCGACGATTCATGGAGAGCGAACACCTCCAAGAACTGGACGTGAGTTGGGGCGATGAACGGTGGGGCGAGACTCCGTCGAGCCCTAATTTGTATCCATCAGAGATCAGGGCTCGACGGAGTCTCGCCCCACCCGATTCATGGAGAGCCTCCTTTCGCTTTTGCGCACGCATTGGGACCATGAACCGCTGCGCCTCACAGAGGCGCGGTCCGGACCGTGGGTCTGCGACCCGCAGCCTGCTCGGTTCATGGAAAGTTCCCACGGTTTTCCAACCGCGCATCGGGACCATGAACCACGCCCCTCACCCGACCTCCGGCCACCCTCTCCCCCATCGGGGCAGAGGGAAGGGGTGAGGGGGCTGGTTCATGGAGAGCATCGCCCCGCCAAACTGCACGACCACCGCCCGTTGAGACGCATTGTGCGAATGCTCACGAATCGGGTTCAGGGCTTTTGTTAATCGGCGGCAATTCGTGAAATTCGTGTCTTCCTGCTTAAATAAAACTCGAATTTCATCGTCCAAAGTTCCACATTACGACCATGGACCTTATTGAGCGCGCCATTCAGGTCAGCTATCGGCATCGCGTTTATTTCACGCGCCGCGTGTTTGATCCGGCCAATCCAGTGCTCAAGGAAGTGCTGGCCAACGCCGAGAACAAGGAGCAGCACAAAGTGTTCGTAGTGCTCGATGAATCCCTGGCTCGAGCGCGGCCGGAACTGGCCCGCAATATCGAAGCTTACTTTTCTGCTTTCTCCGATCCCCTGAAACTGGTCTGTGCTCCGTTCGTCATCGAAGGGGGCGAACGCACGAAGAACTCCTATTTCCACGTCTCGGAAATTCACTCACACATCGACCGCTACCATATCGACCGTCATTCCTACGTCGTTGCGGTTGGGGGCGGCGCGATTCTTGACATGGTCGGCCTGGCGGCGGCGACGGCCCATCGCGGCTGCCGGCACCTGCGGATTCCCACCACCACGCTGAGCCAGGCCGATTCCGGTGTCGGCGTTAAAAACGGCATCAACGCCTTTGGCAAAAAGAACTTCATCGGCACGTTCGCTCCGCCGTTTGCCGTCATTAACGATTTCGATTTGCTCGCGTCGCTCTTGCCGCGTGACAAGCGCAACGGCTATGTCGAGGCCGTCAAAGTCGCGCTTATCCGTGACAGGAACTTCTTCGAGGCGATCGAGCGTGACGCGGACCGGCTGCGCGACTTCGACCGCGAAGCCATGCAGCGGCTCATCTATCGCTGCGCCGAATTGCACGTGAACCACATCGCCGCGTCCGGCGATCCGTTCGAGTTCGGTTCCGCCCGGCCACTCGACTTCGGCCACTGGGCCGCGCATAAACTCGAGCAGCTTTCCGAATACGCCATCCGTCACGGCGAAGCGGTGGCCGTTGGCATCGCGCTGGACACGGTTTATTCGTGGAAGATGGGCCACCTCGACGGCTCCTCCGCTGACCGCGTGCTGGCGTTGCTCGAAAAACTCGGATTCGAGTTGTTCGCCAACGAACTGCTGAACGTGGACTCGGACAACAATTTAATGGTCTTGAAAGGCCTCGAAGAATTCCGCGAACACCTCGGCGGTCAGCTCACGATCACGCTGCTGAAAGCGATCGGTCTGGGCTTCGAAGTGCACGAAATGAATCTTCCACGTGTGATCGAAGCGATTTACGAGCTGCAAGCGCGCCACACGCAGGAAACGCGCAAGATCGTGCCTGCCCGAGGTTGACCGGTCACACGGGATCACGCCCCTTTCCCATACTCCTGACACGTTGAAAATAAGGGCAGTGGGCTGCTTTGACTAGAACTGATGGGGCGAGCGTCTCCGCGAGCCGAACAACCCAGCACTTCTCAATTCCATCGCGGCTCGCCAGTAGTCTCGCCCCACCAAATAGCCCACTACTAAAATCCGTGTTCATCTGTGTTCATCCGTGGTTGAATGGCGCCGTCAAACTTAAACCCGGATGAAACGCCTCGCGGTCATCAATGTCGTTGGCCTCACCGAATCGCTCATTGGCCGGCACACGGCCAGGATCGCGGAGTTTCTAAAACGCGGCGCGAAGGCAGGCATCGTGCCTGCATTCCCCGCAGTCACCTGCACCGCCCAATCGAATTACCTTACCGGAAAGCTCCCGACCGAGCACGGCATCGTCGCCAACGGCTGGTATAATCGCGAGCTGGCCGAGGTGCAGTTCTGGAAGCAATCGAATCACCTCGTCCAGGCGCGCAAGATCTGGGACGAACTGCGCGCGCTCGATCCGAAGTTCACCTGTGCGACGCTGTTTTGGTGGTACAACATGTACTCCAGCGCGGACTACTCGATCACGCCGCGCCCGATGTACCCCGCCGATGGCCGCAAAGTGTTCGACATTTACACGTGGCCTTACTCCATCCGCATTGAGATCAAAACGGATCTGGGCGAATTCCCATTTCCGTGCTTTTGGGGCCCGGCAGCCGGCGTGGACACACCGCAAGGTGCCGCCGATGGCGCGTCGCGCTGGATTGCAGAATCAGCCAAATGGATTGAAAACAAATATCAACCGACGCTCAACCTCATTTACCTGCCGCACCTGGATTACAACCTCCAGCGCCATGGGCCGAGCGTAGCCGCCGACGTAAGGAGGCGGACGGTGGAAACGCCGCGCAACTCTGATGCAAATCCACCTCCTCACGTCGGTGGCTACGAGATCAACCCCGCCATTATGCGTGATCTCCGGCAAATCGACGCCATCGTCGGCGATTTGATTTCGTTCTTCCAGAGCCGCTCCGTTCAAGTGCTGCTCCTTTCCGAATACGGCATCACGAAAGTGGACACGCCGATTCACCTGAACCGCCTCTTTCGCGAAAAGGGCTGGATCACGGTGAAGACCGAACTGGGCCTCGAACTGCTCGACTGCGGCGCGAGCAGAGTCTTTGCCGTGGCGGACCACCAGGTGGCCCACATTTACCTCAACGAGCACTCGCTGGAAAACAAAGTGCGCGAGCTTTTGGAGAGGACACCCGGCGTGGCAGGCCTCATGGGCGCTCAGGGAAAGAAACAAATGGGCCTCAACCATCCGCGCGCCGGCGACCTGATCACGGTCGCGGCCGAACACGCGTGGTTCACTTACTATTACTGGATGGAGGACCGCAAAGCGCCGGACTTCGCGCGCACCGTGGATATCCATCGCAAACCCGGCTACGATCCGGTGGAACTCTTCCTCGATCCGAAAATCCCGGCGGTGAAACTGAAAATCCTCTGGCGGCTATTGCAGAAGAAAATGGGCCTAAGAATGTTGATGGACGTGATCCCGCTCGACGCCACGCTGGTCAACGGCTCCCACGGCTGCCGGCCCGCGAACACAGCGGATTGGCCAATCCTCATTAGCGACCAACCATCGGCAGTCGCCACGCCGCAGATCGAATCGACCGAGGTTTATCAAATCATTCGCCGGTTGGTTTCCGGAGAGGACTCGGTTCCATTCCTGCCCTGAATGACCATCGGCGGAGCCAGGAACCCAAGTGGCCAGGCTTCCGGCCTTGCCTGCGACAGGCAAGATGCCTTGTCCAACTCCGCAGCGGGCCTGCAAAAATCCGGGCAAAAATGCAAAATGTACAGGTAGCGACTCGATTTGGTTGTCGACTCGATTTGGTTTGACTTGATTGAGAAAAATTGCTATGCAGAAGCCATGTTCCCGAGGCGCCATCGTGCTGGCGGCTCCGTTTATCACCCCGCTCACAATCTGGCAGAGGAGTGTAAAGCTTCAGGCTTTCTTGGCCCCAGGTTTCGTTGTGCCACCAGGGCAGTAGCCGCAGTGCGAATCGGGCTGATACTCATGGTGGTCGGCTTTCGCGCCGTGGCGCAGGAAGATCCCCAACGGTTTTTGCGCGTGACTGAATGGACCGCGAAGTTCACGTGGAAGGCGATCGATCAGGGCAAGTTCTCTGCCGGAGGTGGTGACTGCACTGTGGAGTGGCGCTTGAATGAGACCACCTCGTCCCAACTAACGTTGCTTGGTGGAGTCCGAGGCCGAACGATGCAACCATGCTGTTACGGATTGATACCAACGCCTCAATTTATCAAATCGACTTTGGCGGGTTTTTCAACGTCGAACTGACAGAGACTATTAAGGGCTTGACAGTCACAAACTGGACTCCCCTTTCACTGCGCGACGCGAAATGGAATGGTACGAATGCCGTGCTGTGGCTGACGAACCGTTTCCCTTTGCCAGCGTCAGGGATGGTGCTGAGCGGCAGTGTTTCTCTTCCTCTGGCTGACTATCCGGAAAGCTGGTGTAGTGGAATCCCAGTGGCAGGTTGCGGAGTTTACGGTCAACCTGCGGGAAACATCCTTTTCACGTGGGAATTGAGCGGTGAGCAATTGGAGGTCGTGGTTGAGCCCTCTGGTTACACGGACTCGTCCGCTTACGAAGACTGGATGCCAGAAGGAAACCTTAAAGACCCGAACGAACCAGCCAGCCCGCTGCTGGTCAAAGCCACTCTCCAGACGGTGGCGGGCGGCGCTCCTGAGACAAAGGCAGATTGGTTTACTTTTGAATTACTGAACGTCTCGCGTGAGCCGGGCGCGTGCATGAACTGGCCCAACAAGGAGCTTGCCGACACCAACCTGGACTTGAGGTTCGACCCCTCGTTAAATCAACCGCCATTTGTCGCCAAGCCCCTCGAGTGGATCGATGAAACGATGGTCGAGGCGTCAGAGACTTCGGGGCTTACCAAGGCTGAAGCCATCGTGGCATCATACGACTTCGGCGGCTACGGCAAACTCAAGGTTACTGCTCAAGTGGGCGGGGTCCCGATTGTCGGCTACTTAAAGTCCGATCCGAAGAAGGCGCCGAAACCGATTTTATTACCCAAGCGCGCGGAAAACTCGCATATTGCCGACAAGTGGAAAGAAGACAACGACGTGACTTCGTTGGCCGATGACGATGACTCAGAAAACGATCCTGAGGGAGATGGACATGAGGGAGATGGATTGACGCTCTACGAAGAATACCGCGGTTTTTCCGTGAACGGCGAACAGCTACGAACTGACCCCAAAACCAAAGATTTGTTCGTGCTGGATACGATTCAAACCCATAATACGTTGGCAGGCATCCTTAATTTCGCGTGGCAGTCGGGCCTAAAGGTCCATTATCAGCTTACCACGAATGAGATCGACACGGCCGACCGTTTAATTAACTTCAATCGTTCTGGCGCCGGCAAACAACACGGCTTGATTATCGCCCAAGTCGAGAAGGATCCGGGAATCAGCGGGCACGCCGAGTCAGCACCAGGGTACGAAGTAGTGAATAGTACGCCGGGATCCAAAGCCCGAATCGCGATTAGTTCCAACACCGATTACTTCGATCCCGGGGCTTCGTTAAGCGACAGAGAGCCCATAGACCTCATGACGCGACCCTCGACGACCGTCAGTCACGAACTCGCCCACGGCTGCAGCGTTTGGCATCATGGCGACCGCGATAATATTCATAAAGTGCCTTGGACCGTGGTAACCAATCCCGACGGCTCGCGTGGTGTGTTTGAAGCCGGGATCGCCATTACGGTTCTGAACGAAAACGGCTCCCCACACGCTATTACAGTGAGCACCGACATTTACGTCGGACTGGAACACGGTCAACACAGTGGTGTGGAGAGCTGCTTCATGCGTTACGACGTTGCGCATGCTTATGTGAGCATTGACAACTCGTCCGTCCGCTATTGGGTCGACAAGGAGATAAGGGGCTCCGACCTTTGTACGTCTCGGCTGGGAACCGGAGTCAACGACCGGACGCGCGACAAGCCCCAGCCCAGGTACGGCGACGCGTATATCAGCCCGGATGGCAAAATACAGAGAGGAAACTGCCGAGGGCAAATTTGCGTGAACGACTCTTTCCTGGATTCGCCTTTGCACGAAAGATGACGACAACGATGACGACGTATTTAAACCGGACCTTGATGGCTGGCGGTGGGCACTCCCCAGAGAACGGCTTTGCTGGGATTGGTACGTTCGTTGCCCTCTGCATTTGCCTGATGGCGGGGTCCGGCAGGGTCGCAGCCGCAGAGGCGGACGCCAGGCCGGTGGTGGCGTTGTCACTCAACGGGTCCGCTGCGGTGACTGCTCGCAAGGGGTGGCCTTTCATTTTCGAAGTGGCACTCATGCATCCGCAAGCATTTGCTTCTCCGACCAACACGATCCTGATTGCTTCCACCGGCAACGTTTGGTCGGCATCCGTCCGAATCGAGATTCGCGACGCGCAGGGACAGCTTCAATCATGGCCGCTGCATCTGCGGCAGACGCCCGCCTCCTCGCTCGAGTTGGATGGTCATTTTATTGGCCGGCTCCAGTGGTTGCTTAGCCCGGCCGAAACCGTTTTGTTGACAGGCGCAAAGTATGAACTGCGGGCCATTTTGGACACAACGGAGACTTCGGTCACCGACGCCTGGAAAGGCATCGCGCGCAGCGTTCCAGCTTCATTGGATTTGGGAGAACCGGTCGCTGAAAGTGACGCGATCGAGTTCGAGAACCAACAGACGCTCTTTGCGCGCTATGCCGCGTTGATCGGCGACCGGGACCTGGCACTTTCCAATATCGACGCCCTCCTCAACCGCTATCCCACCAACATCGGCGGGCTTACCTACAAAGCATTCCTGTTGGCCAACCGAGGGGATCGTGTGGCCGCGCTCGCCGTGTGTGACCAGGCGCTCCAGCAGGTTGAACTGCAGAATCCGACTGCCCAAGAACCACCGGAAGTGCTGCTGAAGCTGCAGCACGACCTGATCGACCAATTGCAGGAGGCCGCCGTGGCGCCACCCAATGACGACTTCGCCAATCGAATCGCGCTGAGCGGCGACCTGGCGACGACGACCGGCGCAAACACCGGCGCCAGCAGTGAACCCGGCGAATCCAACCATGCCGGCCTGCTGTCATATCAGTCGGTCTGGTGGACCTGGACTGCTCCGACGAACGGGTCCGTGGCGATTTCCACCGAGGGCAGCAGCTTCGCGACGGTGCTGGCGGTTTACACCGGCACGTCGGTCGCCAGTCTGACGCCCGTGGCGAGTGATGCCTATAGCGACACGAACCTGACGAGCCTGGTCAATTTTCCGGTTACCAAAGGCACGACTTATCAGGTCGCGGTGGATTCGTTTCTTGGGCAGTTCGGCCAGATCAAGCTGAGCCTGGTGTTGCAGGGGCCAGGTTTGCCGGTGCTGCGGTTGAGTGATTTGATCCAGAAGCCGAACGGCGAATTCCAGTTTGCGCTGACCGGACCGCCGAACGCGACGTTTGTTGTCGAAGCTTCGCCGGATCTCTTGCATTGGACGCCGGTGAAGACCGACACGATGCCAAGGAGCGGTATGATCACTTGCACCGACACGCAACTCCGGAGCGGAGCGAACAAATTCTTCCGCGCAAAACTATGAGTCCAAAACCAGTCAGAGACACGCAAGATGCCTGTCCTACTTAGCCAGCGAGACACAAACAATCTCCTTGTCGTTCCGTGCATAGATGCAGTGGTTGGCGAAGGCGGGATGCGACCAGACGACGGCGCGGCCGGGATCATTGTTGGTCGCCTCCAACAGGTGCGCGCGGCTGATCTCCTCGTATTTCTCCGGTGTCAGTCTGGCGATGATCAGGTCCCCCTTTTCGTTGAACAGAAAGTAGCGCTCCCCATTCTTTAT
>QHNT01000047.1 GCA_003218515.1 Verrucomicrobiota bacterium
CGTCTGGTTCGAGTTGCTCGAATACCTTTGCCAACGTGTGATCGTCCAAGAAAAAATTCTCCAAGTGATATTTGGGAAGAAGACGGAGCCTTCCTTTAGACTGCGTTTCAATGTCCGTAATGCTGGTACCCCACGGAACAGCGTCTCGATCGCACAGCATGAAAAAATCAACACCCCAGAGTGTCCTCTCTAAGACATTTTCAACAACGGAACTAAAAGATGCGACCGTCTGTTTGCCGCCGCTTGGCACAAGCACAAGCGAAGGGAATTCGGATTTCAAAATCGAGCCATAGAGCTGTTTGTCGAGGCTTGAAGACGTGCCTTCGACGAGCACGATCTTTTTTCCAAGTGCGACTATCCCAATTGAATGTCCAAGTAGCCGAAGCGCTTGGTTTGTATCGTCGTCTTCCTTGACTACGATCGCTTGATTTACGCCATCAACTGTTTTCGGTGCCACGAATACCACCGACTGGTCGAGTGAAGCTGAAATGATGTCTGGCGAGTGCGTGCAGAGCACGAATTGGTTTCGTGTTCCGATTGAGCGCAATGTGTTCAGAAGCCGGTAGCTCAGTTCAGGATGCAGATGCAGTTCTGGTTCGTCGAAAAATACAATGCAATGCGACGGCGAGCGCAGGAGGAAGTCAAAAGTGATATTCAGCACTTCTTTTTCTCCAGAACTTAGCGTGTCCAAACCAAAAACTTGCCCGTCATGTTGGTAGGTAAGTCGCTGATTCTTGATGTCAGCATCGAGAAGGCTTTTCGGGGCGAGGAGTTGGAAAAACACTTCCTTGAATGGCGTAAGCGGATCTTCAAAATCCAACGCCATGTTCGTTTGACCTTGCCGCTGTAGCTCTCGAGCCTTTGCCGCAATATCTCGCTCAAGACTGTGAACCTTTCGGAAGATCGCGTGGAGCGTATCCTGGAACCGATTCTTCAGAAGCCTCCACGTGGTTTCCCAACTAATCTGTTCGTCCCATGGATCTGCCGCCTCCCAGCTGAACTGATATGGCTGCACCTGTTGAATCGACCGGTCGCTGTCGAAATTCAGAATGTTGCTCTGAAATTTACGTCGCCTCTGGTTTTGGTGAAGTAACTGTCTTAGAAAGGGCACGTCTCCAGGCACTGATGTGTCGAGAGTTTTCTTCTTCCAAACCCCCTCTTCAGTTGGGGTCGTGGCTTCTAGTTGAAGAGTGATGCCGTTGTTTGACAAGTTGCGCAAGTGCTCTAGAATACTGGCGATTAATCGTGATTTTCCTACGCCGTTCGGCCCCGCGACGACTACGACATCACTCAGGTCGGAAACCTCGAACAATTCAATGGGTCTTATTTTCTTAGCTCGAATACCGGTCAGACGCATAGGAACCTCAATTCTTCGCCGCAGCCGCCTCTTCCTCTGAGTCTGCGATGCCGTTGGTCTGCGCTAGAAACGATGTTGATCGAGTGATCGTGGGTGAGCGTCGCGGGATGTTTAGAGCATCCGTCGTCTCTTGGGTCCTAATTATCGTCCTCATCCTTCACGTCAAATCCGATTTCACGTATTTGACTACTGTTGTGACATTAGCTGGAGAGTGGCGTCTGAGACAACGTCGAATTGTGTGTCGTGTTTCTTTTTGCGGGCCATTCGGACATCCCCCAGAATGCCCCGAATCCGTGCTTCACAAATGCCACGGAAATGCGATAGTATCCGCCAGAAGCCATGACTGACCTCACCTGCAACTGCGCCGGGATGCCGCGCCGGGATTTTCTACAGCTCGGCATCGGCGCGGTCCTGGGGTTGGGCTTCTCAGACATCCTTCGCTTGCGCGTCAATGCTGCCGCGTCACAAGCGGTGTCGAAGCCGGCCGGCAAGCAGGTCAATTGCATCATGATCTGGCTCGACGGCGGGCCGTCGCATTACGAGACGTTCGATCCCAAGCCCGATGCGCCGTCCGAGATTCGCGGCGAGTTCAAGGCGATTCCCACTTCCGTGCCGGGCATCCAGTTCTGCGAAGCGGTGCCGAATCTGGCCAAGGCCGCCGACAAGCTCACAATTGTCCGCTCGATCTGCCACAAGGACCCGAACCACGGCGGCGGCAATCATTACATGATGACCGGCGCGCCCACCCCGGTGCCGGTTGCTTGCGGCGCGTTCGTGACGTTCCATCCATCGTTCGGCTCGATGGTGTCGTACCACCGCGGCGTTCACGACGGGATGCCGGCCTACATGTCGCTGCCGCAGGTGTCACGCAGCGGCGGACCGAATTTCCTCGGCGGCAAACACGCGCCGTTCGTCATCAACGGCAATCCCAACGACAAAGGCTTTCAGGTGCGCGACGTGGTTCTGCCGCGCGAGATCAGCGAGGGCCGGGCGGCGTCGCGCCGCGAATTGCGCGCGTCACTCGACCGGATGAAGCGTTACACCGACAAGCTGGCCGACGACCCGGCAGTGACCTTCGATCAGTATTACCAGCAGGGCGTTGACCTGGTGCTTTCACCGCAGGCGCAGGCGGCGTTCGACATCCAGCGCGAGGACGAGAAGGCGCGCGAGGCTTACGGGCGAAATGATTTCGGCCAGCGCTTGCTGCTCGCCCGGCGGCTGGTGGAGGTGGGCGTGTCGTGGGTGACGGTCTATAACGGCGGCTGGGATCATCACACGAAAATCTTCGAAGGGTTCAAAAGCGATCATGGCAAGAAAATGGATCTCGGCGTCGCCGCTTTGATCAATGACCTCGATCAACGCGGTTTGCTCGACAGCACGATGGTGATCATGCTCGGCGAGTTCGGCCGCACGCCCAAGGTGAACAAGGACGCGGGCCGCGACCATTGGCCGCACGCGATGTCGGTCTTGATGGCCGGGGCGGGCATCCCGCGAGGACAGGTCGTGGGCGCGACCGACGCCAAAGGCTATTACGCCTCAGAGAACGTGCATCGGCCCGAGGATTTCGCGGCGTCGCTCTACACGAAGATGGGCATCGACCCGGCGCAAACGCTGCACACCACCACGGGCCGTCCGGTTCAGCTCGTCAGCAACGGGCGGTTGATCAAGGAGCTGTTCGCATAAGCTCGTCCGATCCGCCGCGTGTTCTCACTTCGACGCCAACCTTCCCCTCAACCTGACCCTCTCCCTTGGGGAGAGGGAACAGCGAGCGGACACCTGGGATTAATCGATCGGCTGATTCACAAATGCCGTGTAACCTCGCTTCGATGGAGGCAAGACAGGGATTTACACAAGCGCCCCCGAAGAAGCCGAGTGCCGGAATGCTTGGCACTCGCCCTTATGCGGAACGATTCAGTCAAAAGGGATGGGGAGCGCAGCCGCCTCGGCTGCTGTTCGGCGCGCCACGCGCCGAACTCTATACCCAGAAGGGCGAACTATCCGATAGGGCGCCACGCGACGAAATGCCAACGGCGAGGGCGCCGCTCGCAGCGCCCGAGGCGGGCGCGCTCCCTGATTCCAACTGAATCGTGCCGGCTCAGGGAGCGGGCAGGGGTGAGGGCGAGCCGGCTTGCTGCATCGAGCCAAACCACTGCGTTCGCCCTGCTGTGCTTGTTTCCCGCACCGCGCGCTATGAGTGCCGCCGCGCCCACGCTCGATCACCTTTACCCCGTCGCCATCCAGATCGGCTCCACCAACACGATCACAGCCATCGGCAAGTTTGACCCCTGGCCAGCGAAGGTGTGGGTGGACGCGCCGGGCATTGTGTTCAATGCGGAAACGAACACCGGGAAGTTCACAGTTGAGGTTGCGACGAACGCAACCGTCGGACCGCACTTGATCCGCGTCTTCAACGAACAGGGGGCGAGCGGGCCGCGCTTTCTCATCGTCACGCGCGAGCCGCAATCCTCCGAGCAGGAACCGAACGATGATTTCACGAAGCCGCAAACAATGGACCATCTCCCCGTGTCGCTCAACGGCCGGCTCGAGAAGTCCGGCGACGTGGACTCATTTGCTGTCACGCTGGAGGCCGGACAAACGCTCGTCGCGTCGCTGGAAGCCTACACACTCGCGTCGCCGATAGACGCCGTGCTGCGTCTTGTTGATTCGCGGGGTGTGCAGGTGACGCTCAACGACGACGACGGTCGCACGCCCGATCCGCTCCTGGTGTGGACATCGAAGTCGGCGGGTACCTACATCCTGCAGGCGTTCGGCTTTGCTTATCCCGCCACGTCGGACGTGAAGTTCACCGGTGGGAACGCCTGTGTCTATCGCCTGCACCTCGCACGGGGCCCCTGTCTGCGCTACACGCTGCCGCTGGGAGTCCAGCGTGGCGCGCGCACGACGTTGCGGCTCTTTGGCTGGAACATGAGCTCCAGTTTAGGCCGCGAGTTCGAGTTCGATGGCGCAGAATTGCCGGCAGAAACAAGGGAGGTGGCGCTGGTGATTCGACGAAGACCGGTTCACTTTCGCTGCGAAGAAGGGCGAGGTGCTGTTGCTGGGGGTTCAATCGGCTTCACTCGGCTTTCCGCTGGATGCGCGGCTCAAGGTGGAGGACGCCAAAGGCAAAGAACTGACGAAGAAAGACGACACCGTAAACGCCGACCCTATGTTGGAATGGACCGCGCCGGACGATGGGACATATTTCGCCGTGATAGGCAACGTGTTGCACCGCGGCGGACCGGACCACCTCTACCGATTGAGCATCAGCCGGGCGGTGCCCGGCTTGAAAGCCGTTGCGGTGAGTAACGCATTCGCCATCGAGCCGGGCAAAACGAATGAAATCAAAGTCACGGTGACGCGCCTGCACGGTTTCCAATCGAAGCTGACAGTTTCTGCCAGGGGACTCCCGGAAGGGCTGACGCTCGAGCCCGGCGAAGTTCCGGACAAAGGCGGGGAGGTCTTGCTGAAACTGGTCGCGTCCTCGGACGCGAAGCCTTTCAGCGGCGCGATTCAAATCGCGGTGACGGAGACAGAATCAGGAACGGAACATCACGTTGTCTCTGAACTGATCAGTTCAACGACTGACAACGGCGTTCCGCAGGGATTCAAAAAGTTGGTCGTTGAATCCACGGATCAACTCTGGCTTACCGTTTTGTCCGTTCCGACCAAAAAACCTGAAGCGGAGAATTAGTTCGAGGGCAGGCGGACGCAAATCCGCACCGCGCAAGCTGTGCGGCAGGAAGATTCGGAAGGGAAATCCCGTTTTCCTCAGGGTGTTCTTTCGCCGCTACGCGGCTCTGATCCTTCGCACTCCAACCCACGGCTGACGCCGTGGGCTTCCCTCTGTCGCTGCTCCGCAGCTATTCGCCGCCGATCGGCTTAGCCGAGTTTCCAGGGCGCGCGATAATTGCGCGTGAGCCACTTGCCGGTTTCCCTGTCGTCGAGGATGCGTTCGCTCTTCGCGTCCCACTTGATCTTCCGGCCCGCGAGCATGGCGATGAGGCCCAGGTGCCCGGGAAGTGCGGAGTGGTGGGCCACCTCCACCGGCGTGACCGTGGGCTGCCGTGATTTCACGCTGTCGAGGAAATTGCGCCAGTGGCCGCCCTTGGTGAACGGCAGTTTCGCCTTGCGCTGTTCCTCCGGGAGGCTGCGGGTGTCTTCCCATTCCTTGTGAGAAGATTCGAAGGCGTTGCCGCGGTTTACCCAGACCCAGCCGTCAGTGCCGATCCACTTGGTGCCATCCCGGATGTCCGGGTGCCCGCCGGCGATGATCATGGTGATGTCATTCGGATACTTGCAGGTAATACGGTATTTGGTGCAGGTGTTCCAGAGGGCGTCCTTGGGCGG
>QHNT01000048.1 GCA_003218515.1 Verrucomicrobiota bacterium
GACTTCCGGCGCGTTCTTTTTTGAGCGCGACTGTTGCAAGCCACTCAAACTCGCCCAAAAGTTTTTGACCAATTCGCCCCGTGGCGTTAAACCATCTCGGTCAAAAATGCACGTTTTTGCACAGAATTTTGCCGATGACTGAATGAACGCCACGGTTTACTTTCTGGCGGCCGCCTCCAGCCAGTACGAGCTGGTTTACGTCTGGAACCAGGCCACGCCGGAAGCTAAAATCATCATCTTCACGTTGCTGATTTTTTCGGTCATGGCCTGGTCGGTGATGGGTTCGAAGGCAGTGCAGATGCGGCGGGCGAAGAAGTTGAATCAGCTTTTCAACGCCGAGTTTCGCCAGCAGAATAATGTCCTGGCCATCTACGACCGGCGTATCCAGGTGGATGGCTGCCCGTTGTTTGCGGTCTATCAGGAAGGGTGCCTCGAACTCGATGCCCGATTGAAAACAGCCGGCGGCGAAGGGCGTAAACCGGTCCTTTCGCTGAAGGCAACGGAACATGTGAAACGCACGCTGGAACGGGCGGTGGCCCAGGAATCGTTGAAATTGGAATCGGGACTCATCCTGCTGGCGATAGCGGTGAGCGGTGCGCCGTTTTTGGGATTGCTGGGGACGGTTTGGGGCGTCATGAGCACCTTCGGCCACGTCGCTCAGGCTCAGAATGCGAGTTTGACACAAATGGCCCCCGGGGTCGCGGCGGCACTGATCACCACGGTCGCCGGCCTGCTCGTCGCCATTCCGTCGATGTTCGGCTACAACTGGCTCGTGCACACGTTGCGCGCGCTGACGGTCGAATTGGACAACTTCGCCCAGGAACTCGTCTCCAAAATGGAAATCGAGTACCTCAGAGACGAGGATGAAGTGTTCCGCGCCAAAGATGAATAAACCGAAGATGCGTCGAGCCCTCGGTCCTCGACCGTTGAGCATCGACTAAAGAAATGCGTCGCTTCTCCCAACGCAGTTCGCTGGTGACGCTGAGCGAGATCAACATCACACCCTTGCTCGACCTGGCGTTCGTGTTGTTGATCATCTTCGTCATCACCACGCCGCTGCTGGAGCAGAGTCTGGAGTTGAAGCTGCCCAAAGGAGGCAGGCCGGACCGACCGATGAACGAGAGAGACGTCCGCACCGTCGAAATCAGCCCCAGAGGATACTACGTGTTCGACGGCAAGCCGATGACCGTCGCGCAGATTGAGAAGGCGCTGGTTAACGACGCGCGGGCGAACCCGAACCTGGTGCTGCGGATTCGCGCAGACCGATCCTCACCCCTCGACCCATTTGTTCAAGTGGCGGACATGTGCGCCAATCACGGCATAAAAATTTCGATTCGTACGGACCCGCGAGGAAGCAAGCGATGAACCGGTTGCAAAAAAAATGTCTGGTGGCCTCGATGGGGCTGCACGCGCTGCTTTGCCTGATTTTGATTGTCGGCCCGGCGTTCCTGTCATCGAAGCAAAAGGAACTGGACCTGCCGATCCTCGAAGTCATTCCGGACAAGCTGACGGACCTGCCGTTCTCCGGTGGAGGAAATCCAAAGGCGAAACCGTCGCCGCCGGCGCCGCCGCAGGTTCAGGCGGCTCAACTGCCGCCGCCTGTGCAGCAAACGAAACCGCCACCGAAAGAGAGAGAGACCAAGGTCGAGCCGGAAGCGGTCGCGTTTGAGCGAAAGCGTGAGAAGCCAAAGCCGGAAATCAAAGTCGAGACGAAGATCGTCAAGCGCCCCGAAACGCCGGAGAAGAAGACGGTGAAGCCAGAGGAAAACCACGCGAAAGATCGGGCGCGGGCCGAAGCAGAGACGCGGCGCCGAACTGCGCAACAGATTCTGGCCAGGATCAACGGATCGTCCCAAAGGATAAACGAGAATTTGTCGCGAGGCACGACGATCGAACCGCCGGGCCCGGGCGGCGAGGCGTATGCCAATTACACGCAAGTCGTAAAGACCTATTATGATCAGGCGTGGATTGACCCTGAAGAAGTGTCGGAGGACGCCACAACTGTGAAAGTCAAAGTCGTCATCGCAAGAGACGGCGCGGTGATTATGGATGCGATCATCAAGCGGTCGGGCATCCCGGCGTTGGATAAATCGGTCGAGAATGCGTTGAATCGCGTCCGGCAACTCCCGCCGTTTCCCGAAGGAGCTAAAGACGCTCAACGAACCTTCATCATCAACTTCAATCTCAAAGCAAAACGGTTACTCGGATGAAGCACAAACCCGCATTCCTGTTCACCTGCGTCCTTTTTTTGTCTGTAACGGCACGGCCGCCGGAGGCCGTGGCACAGGACGATCGAGAAATCGACATCACGCACCTCGGCGCAAGGCGCATTCCGATCTCACTGGAAGGGTACACCGGCGAAGTCCTGGATGCGCTGAGATTCGATTTGGACATACAGGGCTTCGAAGTCACCGGCGCCGACAAGGCGCAATACGTGGTCAGTGGCAGCAACAACAGCGACGTGACAGGCCGGCTCACCGACCGCGTCGGCAAGGCCACGTTGCTTTCTGTAAGATACACCGGCGGCACGCTGCGCTCGGAGGCGCACACGCTCTCCGACGCCATCGTGGAAAAAATCACCGGCCGCAACGGCATCGCGCGGTCGAAGGTCGCCTTTAAGGTCGAGAACGGACAGAACAGTGAAATCTACGTCGCCGACTACGACGGCCACAATGCGAAACAGGTGACGCAGGACCACACGATCACGCGCGACCCTGCCTGGGTGCCCGCCCGGCGCGTTCTCTATTACACGTCCTACAAAGCGGGCAACCCGGACATCTATGTGCACGACCTGCAAAGCGGCACGCGTCGCGCCTTTGCCCGCTATCCCGGTCTAAACGCGGGCGCAGCTCCGTCCCCCGACGGCCGGCGTGTGGCGCTGGTCCTGAGCAAAGGCGGCAGCCCGGACATTTACGTTTGCGATGCGGACGGCAGCAACTTGAAGCCGTTGACGAGAACAAGAGAAGCCGAATCTTCTCCCTGCTGGTCGCCCGACGGCCGGACGATTTGCTTTTCGTCGCGGCACGAGGGCAGGTCGGCGCTGTTTGTGGTCTCCGTGGACGGCGGATCGATGCGCCGGCTGTCCACCGGAGGGGCGTTGAACTGCACCGAACCGGACTGGTCGCCGGATGGGAAGCAGATTGTTTTTACCAGACTGGCCGGGGACTTCGAAATCTGTGTCGTGCCGGCTGGTGGCGGCGCAATGACGCCCCTGGTAGCGGGCGAAGACCCAGCCTGGGCGCCGAACTCGCGCACTGTGATTTTCACACGACGTGTGAAAGGCAAAAGAGTTGTCTCTTTGCTTGACGTGCCCACCAAACAAATTAAGGATATTCAACAAACTTCAGGAAGCTGTTCCCAGCCCTGTTGGGCCAAATAAAGCGTTCCTGTAAAAAATCACCATGAAATACTCAAAAGTTTTGAACCTTTCAGTGGTCGTGTTGGCTTTGTCACTCGGAGCGGCTGGATGTCAGCCCAGGCCCCATGCGCCGACACCGATTTTGGGAAGGACAGGAAATCCCAAAGGAACTGGTGAGACGTTTGGAAGGGAAACTCCGGTGACGCAGCTCCCGCCGGACCAGAATCCAACCGTCAGAGGCGACATTCCCCTTCAAGGACGCTTTAATCCCGATGAGATGACCCCGGACCATAACCGCTTCGCAGCGAACACGGTTTATTTCGATTTTGATCGCGCGACGGTCAAGCCGAGTGAGACGGGCAAGATCGACGAAGTGGTCCGATATCTGCAAGGAAATCCGACGCAGGCGGTACAGATCGAGGGGCACTGCGACGAACGCGGGACGGAGCAGTACAATCTTTCACTGGGCGAGCGCCGCGCGCTTGCCGTTCGTGAATATCTGGTCACGGCAGGCGTCCAGGCCGAACGCGCTTTTACCATCAGTTACGGCGAATCGCGTCCGGCTGTCCCCGGTCACAACGAGGCCACCTGGTCGAAGAACCGCCGCGGCGTATTCGTCCTGCTCACGCCGAAATGACGTGTAGTGGTGCAGTTTGCGTTTTCGGTGGGGCAAGCGTCCACCCTCCGCAGTGCTGCTACCGGTCCTCGCGAGCCGGCTCGTCATAAGTGTTCTGTTCCTTTTGGAACTGCTCACGGACTAAGAACGCCCCCTCACCCTGTCCCTCTCCCCATCCGATGGGGAGAGGGCGGCCTTCAGCCTGGGGAATATGTGCGTCACATTCAGCTTGGTGGTGGTGTCGAGTTGCGGCCCCGCCAACGGGTGTGATTAAAAGTGGGTGAAAAAAAGGAGAGAATTATGAAGATTAAAATGTACAAATTTAGCCACATCGGTATTTACAGTGGGGATGACGAAGAAAAATCCACAGCCAACGAAGTTAAGCCCACAGGAA
>QHNT01000049.1 GCA_003218515.1 Verrucomicrobiota bacterium
CATTCCCCCGACGGACGAGCAAATCGAGCTTCATGCGGCCCACATGAAAATCGTCAGCACGATCGTCCGAAAGAAATTCATCAGCGAAATGGATCTGTTGCGCCTGCAGAAAGCGCTGCTGATGTGCCGGATGGCTGCCGACGGCACCGGCCTGGTCGACAAAAACCTTCCCGGATTCTCGAGCAAATTGGAGAAGCTCAATGAAGTGCTGGGGCAACTGGCGCAGGAAAACGGCCGCAAGCTGATCCTCTTTTCCGAGTGGACCACCATGTTGGACCTGGTCACGCCGCTCCTCGAAAAGCACAGGCTCCGTTTCGTGCGACTTGACGGCCAGGTGCCCCAAAGGAAGCGGCAGCAGCTTGTGCATGAATTCCAGCAGGATCCGCGCTGCCAGGCCTTCATGACCACCAACGCCGGCTCTACCGGCCTCAACCTCCAGGCGGCCAACACCGTCATCAACGTCGATCTCCCGTGGAATCCGGCCGTGCTCGAGCAGCGCATCGCCCGCGCGCATCGCATGGGCCTAAAACAGCCCGTCCAGGTCTTCGTCCTGATCACCGAACAGACCATCGAAGAGAATCTTCTGGCCACGCTCTCGGCTAAACACGAACTCGCCCTGGCGGCTCTGGATGTCGAATCCAAAGTCAATTCGGTCGACCTGCAAAGCGGAATGGAGGAATTGAAACGGCGGCTGGAAGTGTTGCTCGGCGCAAAACCGGAGGCGCCGGTCGACGAGAGCGCAAAAGCGGGGCAGGAAAAAGTCGCTCGCGAGCAGGGCCAACACGAGCGCATTGCCGTGGCGGGCGGACAACTGCTTAGTTCCGCCTTTGCTTTCCTGGGTGAACTGATTCCAAACCAGCCGGAAACCGACGCTTCGCGGCGCCTGAGCGAACTGTTTCGGCAGCAACTCGGTCGATGCCTGGAAAAAGACGAGCGCGGCCAACTCAAGTTGACCGTGACCCTGCCCGATCCCGCCACCGTCGCACAGTTGGCCAATTCCTTAGCGCGGCTGGCGGCCTCCGCGTCAGGCTCGCCCGAGATAGTTCATGTCGCCGAAAGCAGGCTCGTCGAACTTGAATGAGCCCGAATTCGGGGTTAAAGGCAAATTGACTATTAAGACGGAGCCTTTCTCTTCCTCTCTTCCACGCTCAACCTCGCAAAATTGACCTGGATCAAAGAGTCGGGGGCTTTCCTATGCTGGGAATATTATGGCCAAACCATCATTAAGATGGGGCCGACCGGAAGCCCGTGGAACCACGCAAACCGCGCGTTGGTCACGGCGTCGCGATCCTTGGCGATTCGTTTTCGTGAGTTGCGGCTGCTGAGACGGCTCCCGGATAGTGCGGTCTTTTGTATTTCTCCCGGTTCAGACTTCTGCATGACACAGCGAGCTGCTTTTCGTAGGAGGTGAGAAGCTCACCGAGAGTCATGCTTCGCATGGCGCCACTGGTTTTGCCATGCTTTTCAAGTTCGTCCTTGAGGCTTCGCCTGGCGAGTTGCCGGTCGTTTGTCTCGAGACTTTTCCAAATCAGCTTGCCATGGGAACGGAAGACGGCATAGTAGACGCCGTTCGATGAATACCGGTAAAGATTTTCGCCAACTTTGCGGAAGCGCCCTGCGCGTTTGTGAGGCGTGGTCGAAGCGGAGTATAGAAGCGGAAATTCGACGAGCTTGTATTATAATCGTAACACGTTGGATTCAAACATTAAGCGAGCGTAGCTCAGTCTGGTAGAGCGTCACCTTGCCAAGGTGAATGTCGAGGGTTCGAATCCCTTCGCTCGCTCCATTCTGCTGACTTTCACGGTGACGAATAACATCTTCATGATGGAGTGGAACATTCAGTCCCGCGCCCACGCCTGTCAGGCGTGCGGCAAGCCGTTTGCGGACAAACGGCCCTATCACACGCTCCTGTTCGACGAGCAGACCGGTTACGAGCGGATGGATGTCTGCGAAGGTTGCTGGGCCGCCCGGTACCGCGGCGGCGCGGCCGGCCGAAAAGGATTCGTCTCGCATTGGCAAGGCGTCTTCGAAGTACCGCCCGCGCAACCTGAGCCAATCCAAAAAGAGACCGCAGAATCGCTGTTGCGCAAACTCGTCGAACAAAACGACCTGAAATACGGCGCCGCCGGTTTCATCCTCGCGGTGATGCTGGAGCGCAAACGGATTCTGAAAGTCAAAGAACAGCTTCAGCGCGACGGCCGGCGCGTCTTCATTTACGAGCATCCGAAAACCGGCGACGTGTTCACCATCGCCGACCCGAATCTGCGGCTCGACCAACTCGATGAGGTCCAACGCGACGTGGCGCACCTGCTGGAACAAGGCTTGAATCCACCCGCCGAAGCTCAGCCCACGGCGAGTTCTTCGACCGAAACGAAACAGACGGCTAACGCCGGAGCCGGGCCTGTGCCAAAACCCCGCGAGCAGCCGGCTGTTTGTTGACCTTATCCTGTGTCCGCTCTCGGCGCTCTTCAACCTCGCCTCGGTTATTCGTTCTGTGATGAAAGCCTGCTGCGCCTCGCGTTGACGCATCCCTCGGTCGCGCATGAGCAAGGTGCTTCCGTACAGCATAATCAGCGGTTGGAATTTCTCGGCGACGCCGTGCTGCAACTCGTCCTCACCGATGAACTCTACGAAAAATTTCCGGCGATGGGTGAAGGCCCGCTGACCAAGGCCCGGGCGCAGATGGTCAATCGCCGCGCGCTTGCCAAGCAAGGACGCCGGCTCGGTTTGGGCGAACATTTGATTCTCAGCCGAGGCGAAGAGGCCAGCGGCGGTCGCGAGCGCCCGTCCGCCCTGGCCGATGCCTTCGAAGCGCTGCTGGGCGCGATTTTCCTCGATGGAGGCTTCAAGGCCGCGCGGGATTTTGTCCTGCGCCAGTTCCGCGAGGAGTTCGGCGAGTTGGAAGTGATTCCCAACCTCGAAAATCCCAAAGGCGAGTTGCAGGAACTGTTGCAGGCCAACTCGACCGAGGCGCCGCAGTATCAGCTCGAGTCCGTCAGCGGTCCGGACCACGACCGCCTCTTTGAAAGCGCGGTCTATCATCAAGGAGTCGAACTCGGGCGCGGCAGAGGCAAAAGCAAGAAGGAAGCGGAGAGCCAGGCAGCCCTCGTCGCGCTGGGAAATTTGCGGCGCAAGGGCGAACCACATTCCTAGCGCCGATGGATTCCTGCGTTTCGGCCACGACCACGCTTGACGCGCCATTACCCCTCCGTTAGGTTGCGCCGACGGTTTGATTCAGCCTATGAACGATTTCCTGATCCCGATGGTTGTCGAGCAGACCGGACGTGGCGAGCGCGGTTACGACATTTACTCGCGCTTGCTGGTGGACCGCATCGTGTTCCTCGGCACGCCAGTGGACGACACCGTTTCCAACGTCATCATCGCCCAGTTGCTCTTTTTACAGATGACCGATCCGAAGAAGGACATTCACCTCTACATCAATTCGCCCGGAGGCAGCGTTACCGCGGGCCTGGCGATTTACGACACGATGCAATTCCTCACCTGCGATGTAAACACCTATTGCATCGGCCAGGCAGCCAGCATGGGCGCCGTGTTGCTGGCTGCGGGCACGAAAGGCAAACGCTACGCGTTGCCGAACGCGCGCATCATGATTCACCAACCGTGGGGCGGCGTGCAGGGCCAGGCCACGGACATCAGCATTCAGGCGCAAGAAATCCTTCGCTTGAAAGACCGTATCAACGAAATTCTGGCCAAACACTGCGGCAAGGCCGGCGAAACGGTCGCCAAGGACACGGACCGCGACCGATTCATGTCCGCCGAAGACGCCAAGGCTTACGGCCTGGTGGATGAGGTGGTCAAGTCGCGAAAGGAGATACCCGGCCTTAACGAGAACAAAGAAACGTTGAAACAAGAGACGACCAAAGCTTGAATCGGTCGGACAATCTTTCCCCTGCCCGCTGCGTCCAATCATAAATCCAAAACCCAATGGCCCGCCCCACCCAACTGACGCTCTGCAGCTTCTGCGGTAAATCACACGCCGAAGTCAAAAAACTCATTCAAGGGCCAGGCGTTTACATCTGCGACAGTTGCATCATCGTCTGCAAAAACGTGCTCGACAAGGAACTGCGGGCGGAGAACCGCAAGCAGCTGCCGAAGCTCAACGTTCCGAAGCCAGCGGAAATCAGGCGCCTGCTCGACCTGCATTGCATCGGCCAGGAACACGCCAAAAAGACACTGGCCGTTGCGGTGCATAATCATTACAAGCGGGTTCAGACGGAACAGTCGAATAAAGCCGAAACGGAACCAGACCATCATGCCGAGGTCGAAATCGAGAAGAGCAACATTTTGCTCATCGGACCG
>QHNT01000050.1 GCA_003218515.1 Verrucomicrobiota bacterium
GAAATGGAAAACGGCCGAGCACCCCTCTAGCGACGATCTCTACTCGTACCTCCGCTCACATGCTTCCTCTCAACGACCGCGCCGCGATACCAAAGGCGCGCCTGACGAGGCCTTCAAGACCGCCCACAAGGTGCTGCGCGAAGCCTATCAGGTCGCTTATATCCAGCATGCTCCCATGGAACCGCGAGCCGCGGTGTCCGAATGGGAGAATGGCAAGCTCACCGTTTGGACCGGCACACAGCAGCCCTCGCGCGTCCGCGAGGAACTTTCGAGAACGTTCCGGCTGTCGGACAACGACGTGCGGGTGATTGTGCCGGACACCGGCGGCGGTTTTGGCGGCAAGCATTCGGGCGAAGTCGCGGTCGAAGCCGCCCGCCTTGCGCTGGCCGCGAAGAAGCCGGTTTTGGTGCGCTGGAGCCGCGAAGACGAGTTTACCTGGGCCTATTTCCGTCCGGCGGGAGTGATCGATGTGGCGGGCGCCATGGATGAGAACGGCGCGTTGATCGCCTGGGAACATGTCAACTTCAACTCCGGCGCTTCGGCCATTGCGACGCCTTATTCGGTCCCGAATGTCGCGACCGAATTCAAGTCCTGTAATCAGCCCTTGCGCAGCGGGTCATATCGCGCGCTGGCGTCCACGGCCAATACGTTCGCGCGCGAATCGTTCATGGACGAATTGGCAGCGGCAGCCGGCGTGGATCCGCTGGAATTTCGACTTCGCTATCTGACCAACGATCGCCTGCGCGCCGTGCTCGTCGCCGCTGCCAACAAGTTCGGCTGGAAGGGTGCGTGGAAAAAGAACTCCTCGACACAGAAGACCGGCGTCGGTTTGGCGTGCGGGACTGAGAAAGGTTCCTACGTCGCCTGCGGCGTTCGAATCGAAGTGGACGACCGCGCCGGCACGTTCAAAGTTCTTGAGGTGGTCGAAGCGTTCGAGTGTGGCGCCATTCAAAATCCGGCGAACCTCACGGCGCAGGTGGAAGGCTGCATCATCATGGGCCTCGGCGGCGCGCTCCGCGAAGAAATGCGTTTCAAAGACGGCAGGATGCTGAACCCGAGGTTTTCCCAATACCACGTGCCGCGGTTCAAAGACGTGCCGCCAATCGAGACCATACTGGTGAACCGCCCGGATCTGCCATCGGTTGGCGCCGGTGAAACGCCCATCATCGGCATCGCGCCGGCCATTGCCAATGCCCTCTTTAACGCGACGCAGACGCGTATCCGTTCGTTGCCGATTCGCAACTCGGCTTACCGGGCCATCGGCTGAAGAAACTTCAGGCGGTGGTTCTTTTCGGCCCAGACGTCATTGCTCGCTCCTTACAGACCGCAGAAGGGTATGCGCGTCGCTCGCGCCTCGTCTGGTCCAAAAATCACTCGCCGCAAACGTGGTCGTATTTATAAATGGGGTACTAACGCTCCTCCCAGAAGCGATAGAAACGATAACCTCCGGTTGTCTGGGTGTCGTCAAGCACGGTGGCGAGTTGGCCGGTGCCGGTTACCCGACCTCCTGGCAACGGGGTCCAAGAGGCGCTGCCCAGGTCCGTAGAGAATTCCACGGTGTAATCCCGTCCGGTGAAGGTCCGAAAGTGCATGGTGGGATGATCGACGACCTCAAATTTCGCGAATCTGAGTGGCGCCCGGGCAGCCAGGCTCTCGGTGGGTCCGGCGGCAATGGCGATCACATCCTTAATGTATGGCGGAGCGGTCTGGTCCTGGCCGCTGGTGAGGTTTCGGCCCCAGCGGATGACGGTGCCGTCGGTTCGCAGCGCAAGGGCGTGGGTCTCGCTGATCGAAATCGCCATCACGCTGTCGAGGGCCTGCGGAACCTGAAGGAGCAGGAAGTCCGATCCCCATGCCACAACCGTGCCGTCGCTCTTCAGTGCCAGGCTGTTATTTACTGCGGCTGCTATCGCGACCACGTTGCTCAACCCGGCGGGAACGGAGGTCTGCCCCCACGCGATCACCGTCCCATCCTGGTTGAGCGCGAGACTGTGTTGTGAACCGCAGGCAATCGCCGCGACTGCGGTCAGCCCTTCCGGGGGTGGGGGCGCGCCCGCGCCTGATTGGATCACAGTCGCGTCCTGTCTGAGAGCCAACTGGTGGCTGGGGCCGGCGGCGACTGCAACCACACTGGTCCACCCGGCCGAAACGAAATTACTGTTCGCTCCCCAGGACGTGACCGTCCCGTCGCGTTTGAGTGCGAGGACATAGGTTGGAGCGGCGGCAATCGCCACTACGTCTTTTAGCCCGGACGGAATGTTGGTCTGTCCGGGCTTCCGTCGGCGAGCAGCGCGTAATTGTGTCCTTGAGTCGGGCTGCTGGCGATGCGGACAACGTTGCTCAAGCCGTTGGGAACACCGAAAGGAGGCGAGCTGATCACGGTTCCCTCGCGGGTAAGGGCATAACTCATGTCACCGCCCGCGGCGATGGCCACTGCGTTGGTTGCAGCGATTCCGCCGAACGAATTCCACGAACGGACGCGTCCGTCACGTTGCAGCGCGACGCTGTGGCGGGCCCCGGCAGCGACGGCCACCACGTTGCTGAGGTCCGGCGGGACGTTAATCTGTCCGCTCAAGTTATAGCCGTACGCCCTGACCGTCCCGTCCGCCAGGGCCACGAGACTGTGCCGTCCGCCTGCGGCGATCGCGACGACGTTGGAAAGGTCCGGCGGGAAGGCCCGGCGTCCGTCGGCGCTGGTGCCCCATCCAACCACCGTTCCATCGCGCTTCAGAGCCACGCTATGCTGATCACCTGCGGCAATAGCGACAACGTTGCTCAGTCCTGTCGGCACGGCTCGCATCGACGCCAGGCGCCCTCCCCAGGCCACGACCGTGCCATCATTCAGCAACGCGAGGCTGAAGGAACCTGAACCTCCGGCGGCAATGGTCACCACGTTGCTGAGGTCCGCCGGGGGCTGACATTGGCCATAGAAGTTGTTGCCCCAAGCCACCACAGTGCCATCGCTCCTGAGCGCCAGCGTATGACCCTCCCCGCAAGCCACATCCGTGAATCGCGTTGCGGTCTCGATATAGGGAACGACCGTCCTGCCCCAGGCGACCAGGCGTCCGGAAGGCTGAGTTTCAACGGCCATTCCGGAACAAAGGCCCACCGCGGCGAATCCCCAGACGGCGAGATGGTAGCGCGCTTTGAGCGAAGGGCGAAGAGGACATTGAGGTCTGGCCGGACCAGAAAAGAAAGTTGGATTCATAATGTGACGACGCGGCGAGCCATGCCAGCGGATCCCGGATCCCCACAGGATACACCATCATCAGAGAAACGCCCACGACGATTCTCATCAACACGTGCAAGGTCAACCTCCATTGGCCGTTGAGCGCAGTCCCAAGCGATGGTTCGCGTCAACGCTTCATCGATGGGAATACTATCTACATAAACTTCACCTGACTGACCGCGTGAGTTTCCAGCCTTGCTCGCCCACTTCAAGACCCGTGTGGCCGGCATAGTGATCGTAAACTTTTTCCATTTCTTCGATCGAATCAAAGAAGCCGACGATGAAGGCCGCGCTGAAGGATTCCCCCGCTTGGATGGGTCTGCCGCCAAATTCCTCGATCAGGCAAACATAACCGCGCTGGTGGCACCAGGCTTCATAGACGACTGACGGGTCGAGCGTCATTCCCGCGAGCCAGGGACCTTCGCGGCCGGTTTCAGGATCGTGGAGGTGATAGGCGCGAATAAACCGTTTGGGCGCCGGATTAGCGTCGCGGCGATAATTGAATTTCTCGTCGGGCGCAAAGTCTCTGACGAACTCACTCGATGGAATCTTGCCCGCGTAGCTGAGGTAAACCTCACTGAAAGTATCGCCCTGTTTGTGCTTGATGTGTCCCGGCATGTCGAGGCGGAGGAACATGGCGTCGCTCGCATTCACGCTGGTGATTTTGTCGCTGGAGATGAAGTAACGCTGGCCAGCCGGGAATACGAGCACCTGGCTCCATTCGGAGCCGGTCTTCTTTTCGGGCGCGGCGATCTGGTATTTAAAGCTGCTCGTGACAGCGACGAAATCTTTGCCTTGGACGACGCGAGGCGAAAGCTCCCTGGCCTTGGTGCAAATTTGCGGTCCCTCGATTGACCGCTTCGCTGTCTTGCCGTGGTAAGAATTGTTGAAGCGATACGCCAGATCGCCCTTTAATTGATCGCGATAGGCTTCGTCGCTGCCCGGCTCCATGATCCAATCGACAATATCAAGCCCATAGCCGGCATCGCGAAAACCGCTCTTCTTGTCCAAAAAACTTCCGGCAGCGACACCAGTCACATAGCCCTTTTTGCGAACGACCGCGTCGAGCGTCGGAGATGAAATAACAATCCGCTCGTCGTCTTCTGAAACCTGGAATTCATTGGCCCCATTCGAACGTGTGGAATGGATGATGGAGACGGCCGCGAAAAGATAAGCGATAAGCCTGAGCATAAATTCAAAGGTAACGGCAGATAGAGGACCTGAATCCAGCCAGGATTTGAGGCGTGAGATACCGCCATTTCATAGCGGACATTCATCCAGACAATGGCTGATTTTCAATCACCATTTTGGGCGCAGGTTTGTGTCGTCATCTGAAATCGCCGTTTGCCAGTCTCGAAGTGAGAATTGGCACGTCATATTGAGAGTGAACACGTCGAATCAAATTCCTCTGGCGGTTGCCAACTGGATTCTCAAACAAGGCAGGAGCCTTCCGAGACTTCAGAACTTCGTTCTTTCGCCCTTACAGGGCTTGATATTTTTCGGACGCATAAACCCAGGGCGGCGCTTGCTTCGCTTCGCTTGCCCTGGGCTATTGTCTGCCGGGCTTTCAGCCCTTTTAGTTTGAGCCTCCTCACGTCGGCTGCTACGGTTTGGTGCGAACAGCGCGTCAATTCTGTGTTGAGGTTCACAAAGACGCTGGAAAGCATTGCAATCCCTGCTCTGCGAAAGCACGGGAAGATAGGTATCATCGTGGATTAACCGGTCCGTCCCGCGCAATGCTTGGTCCTCATGCGCGTCCCGCCTTTCACGGGATGGCATCGAGCACCAAAACCCAGTCGTCTTGCTCGCCGTGGGAGGGCGCCACAAACTCCTGGGTGCCTTTGTTGGGATACTGACCAATCGCTTGCCACGTTCCGTCGCGCGGGTCGTACCACTGAGCTTTCACTTGCGAGCCGTTGAGCTTGTTCATCTGCATGGTGACGGGCTGGCCGCGAGGTGTGTAGGCGATGACGAAGCTCCCGTCTTCGGCCCGCGCCGCAACGAGGCGCTGCGTGCTTTCGCCCTGCTCCGAGGCGATGGCTGACTGGTCGGGAACCATCCTGTGCCACGGCCGCTGCTCGAACAACCGGCGCACCAGGCCCACCTGCCGGGAGCCGTCGTAGGCGATCGCCTTGCGCCAGTGTTGGAAGCCATCCTTCGGAAACGGACCGTCGGCATCCTTGTAGAACCAAAACAAGTCCAATGAGCCGTAGCCGTGCCCGGCCGCGCCAGCCAGCATGGCTGAATAGGCTTGGGTGCGCACTTTGTGAGCGTCAACGCGCGGCTTGTTGGCGCCGGTGGGATGGTTCTCGTACGCCGGTTCCATGTCCACGGTCGGCTTCGCGGGTGTCAACGCATAATCCTTGCTGACGAACGCATAACTGTCCGAGCCGAAATTGTGTCCGGATTGGATGGAATTGAAGTCGAGCCAGTCCGCCTTGTGAAACCACATGGATGACGAAGTGCTCCCCTGGCCGTGGTAGCAGACGAGTTGGCTGCCGCTGCTGCCGTCCTTCAACCCCTTCGCCATCGCCACCCAAACCGCGTCGTATTTTCCCGGAGCGGAGTCGCCGCCCGGAAACCACATCACGGCGTTGTTCTTGTAGCGCGCGCCGAGGAATTTCCCAAAGACGTACGCGTTCTTCTCATCGAAAACTTTTTCCGCATGGTCAGTGACGTGCCACGACTTGGCGGTCACCAGGCCCATCACCAGACCCAGTTCGTTCGCGCGATTAACCACGTAGTCCACGTTCTTGAAAAACTCCTCGTTGGGCCGGGTCGGGTCGCGGTCGATCAGCGGTGTCACATCGAGGAGCGACGAATTGCCGTCCGGATGTTTCCTGCCAAGTCCGCGCAGCACGTACGCCTGGATGACCGTGAACCCTTTGGCGGCGCGGTCCTTGAGATACTCATCGAGTTCATCGTGGTTGAGCCGCTGGAAAAGCA
>QHNT01000051.1 GCA_003218515.1 Verrucomicrobiota bacterium
ATCGGCGCTCGCCAGCTCCGGAACCAATCGATGCAGCATCGCCACGTAGTCCGCGTCCTTGAAGCTCTCGCCGCTGATGAGGACGTTGCACTCGGATTGCTTGAGCGCGAACTCCAGTTCGTGCAGCCGGTACGACGGGTTGATGTTGACGAGGACAGCGCCGATCTTCGCGGTGCCGAACTGCACCAGCGTCCAGGCGACGCAGTTGGTGGACCAAAGACCAACCCGAGCGCCCTTCTCAACGCCGAGCGCGATCAGCGCCCGGGCGCAACGATCGACCTCGTCGCGAAACGACGCATAACTGAAACGCTTGTTTTCAAAGACTGAAACCAGCGCCTCATGGGGGCCGAACTCAGCGGCTGCTTCATCCAGCCAATCTCCAATAGTTTTGCCGATGAGCGGCCTGGGGGAGACCCCGTGGCTGTAGCTCAGTTGCATGGTTCTTGCCCTTCCGCCGCCTCATGGCGCACCGTCACCCTGCCGAAGCATCGAGTCGGCCACGGCGGCGGTCAAAGCATCGTCGTTCTCGTGCATTTCCGCCAGCGAGCGGCGCGCGCGACGAAACGAACCCCGCACAAACAACTCCGCGGCGTTGTGCGGGAGGCCAGTCGGGGCAGGGGAGTCGCCGGCCTGCAACCCGGCGTCCCAGCGGCTCAGGACGCACGCGCACGCAAACAGTTCCATCGCGGCGCGCGCGATGCGTTCCTGCACATACTGGCGATCGAGAATCTCCTCGCGGTGGCGGATGAGCGCGCGGTCCACTTCGACGTTGAAGCGGCGGATCATTTCCCCGAGACGGCCGGCGTAGGATTGCAACTGCGGGCTGCGCACCGGCACCTCCGGCGCGCGCACGGCGGCGCCGACGCGGTCGAGCCCCAGCAGCCAGGCCTTGCGCCACTCGCCCCACGGATTCTGCAACGCCTCGAGGATTTCGCGCAGTTGCTCGCCGGGGGCGCGCATGCCCACCAGCGCGATGAAGGAGGTGAGCACTTCGTTGGCGCCTTCGCCAATCTGGTTGATGCGGGCGTCCCGCAGCATCCGTTCCAGCGGACGGTCCGTGAAATACGCGGCGCCGCCGTGGACCTGGAAGGCTTCGTTCACGAGCATCCAGAGCGCCTCGGTGCTGAAGACCTTCAGCATGGCTGTCTCCAGCAGGTAGTCTTCGAGGCCGCGGTCGATGAGCGACGCGGTGACGTTGGTCATCGCCTCCATCGCGTAGGCGCCGGCAGCCATGCGCGCGATCTTCTTCTTGATCAGCTCGAACTCGCCGAGCGCGCGGCCAAACTGCCGGCGCGTGTTCGCGTGCTGCACGGCCAGGCGCAGACACGTCTTGGCCGCTCCGGTGCAACTGGCGCCGAACGTGACGCGGCCGAAGTCGAGGACGGTGAGTGCGACCTTCAGTCCCTTGCCCGGGGTGCCGAGGATGTTGTCCTTCGGCACGGGCATGTCGCGGAACGCGAGTCGCGCCGTGGCGGTGCCGCGGATGCCAAGCTTCTCCATGCGCGGTTCAAGGACGGCGAAGCCTGGCATGTCCGGCGTGACCAGGAACGCGGTGATGGCCGATTCGCTCCTGCCCGGCACCGGCGTGCGGGCCATGACGGTGAGCACCTGCGCAATCGCGCCGCTGGTGATGTATCGCTTTTCGCCGTTGAGGATGAAGTGGGAGCCGTCGGCGCTGGGGCGGGCCACGGTCTGCACGTTCGCGGCGTCCGAGCCGGCCTCGGCTTCGGTGAGAGCGAACGCGGCCAGTTTCTCGCCGTTGACGAGCGGTGGCAGCCAGCGCCGCTTCTGATCGGGTGTGCCGAACAGCAGCAGCGCCCTCATGCCGATCGAATGCTGGACGTTTACGAAAATCGAAGTCGAAGCGCAGCGGCTGCCGATCTCTTCCATCACGCGACAATAGGCCATCTGCGAGAGACCGCGCCCGCCTACGTCCCTCGGCGCGGTCATTCCGAATACACCGAGACGGGCGAGCCCGTCGATGACTTCGCGCGGGATGTCCGCCTGCCGGTCAATCGCCGCCGGGTCGAGGTTCCGGTCGAGAAACGCGCGCAGTCGCTCGAGCGAGTCGTTCAACTCGGCCTGCTCCTCCGGCCGCACAATTGGATACGGCATCACCCAGTCGGCGACAAATCGCCCGAGGAAAAGCCCCTTGGCCAGGCCGAGCTTTTGCGAGCCGGCGAAGAGCAGTTCCTCCGCCGCCCGCATCTGTTTCTGCCGCTCGACTTCGGTTTGAATTCTGGTCTCGCTCACGCTTTTGCCTTCATCCCCGGCAGCGTTAGTCCGCGTCACGTTTCGGCCGGACAAAATATACATCGCGCACCGTCCATGTCGCCTTACGGCGGAACCTGGCCTTCACTTTCATGCCGATTTTGATGTCCCGGCGCTCCACGCCGACCAGACGCGAGAGAAACAGAGTGTCCACGCCCTTGAATTCGACCAGCACGAGCGTGAACGGGACCTCTTTGAGGAACTCTTGCGCGGCGAAGTAACAGACCGTCCACGAGTGAATACGCCCTTCGGTCGGCAGCTCGAACCATTGCGTCGGTCCGCCGCAATACATGCAATGCACGCGTGGCGTGGCGAATTTGTAGCGGCACTTCGGGCAATGGCTGCCGAGCAGTTTGCCCTTGGCCAGGCCGTGGAAGAACGGCGTGTCCTGTTTGTAGCTGTGCAGGTAGTCCACCTCGAAATGTGTCCGGATGGTCAACGGATCCACCGAGAACACTTCGGTGCCGCGCTCAATTTCCGGTAGGCGAGGTTCGGTGGGCATAGAAAGGGAAACGTTCAACTTGCAACGTTCAACGCTCGATGTTCAATGGGACGCATTGGTCGCTGCATACTCGAGAAGCCGTTCCTCCAAATCGTATTGTCTTTCTTTCATCGTTTGACCTTTTGTTGGCTTGCTTTGGACGTTGAACGTTAGACGTTGAAAGTTGAGCGTTGAACGTTTTTCCTCATCACTATGGCCTTTCGAGAATTGTCACGGTCACATACGTCCCCGTGCCGGCGTGCGAGTGGATCAAGCCGCGCCGGGCGTTTTTGACCTGGAGCTTGTCGTTCCCGAAGTGCTTCGGAATCGCGCGCTGCAACTGCCAGAACAACGTGGCCGCCTGCATCAAGCCGGTGGCGCCGACGGGATGACCGCACGCGAGCAGACCGCCGGACGGATTCACCGGCAGCTTACCCTGCAAGGTGGATTGGCCCTGGTCGATGAACCGCCCGCCTTCGCCATATTTGCAGAGACCGAGGTCTTCGTAGGTCTGCAGCTCGCTGGAACTGTAAGCGTCGTGCAGTTCGATGACGTCGAGGTCTTCGAGAGGATTTTCGATGCCGGCCATCTTGTAAGCGCCCATGGCCGCCACGCGGCCCGCGCGGAAAGAGTGCACTCCGGGATACTTCAGGTACTTGTAATCCGACTTCCTCTCATGCGGCAATAACGGCACCTGGCCATGCGGCCGGTCGGCGAATCGCATGCAGTCGCTGCCCGCGCCGATCCCGGTGATCCTGATCGGGTTGCGACAGAATTTTTCCGCGGCCTTCTCCGAAGCGAGGATGCAGACGGCCGCGCCGTCGCTCATCACGCAGATGTCGTGACGCTTGAGCGGCCAGGCGATGTATTCCGAGCGCATCACGTCTTCGAGCGTAAGCGCGAGGCGCTCCTGCGCGTAGGGATTGTGGCAGGCGTTGTTGTGGTTCTTGACCGCGACGCGCGCGAACTGTTCCTCGGTGGTGCCGAACTCGTGCATGTGCCGCACCACCATCATCGCGTAGTACCCATTGTAGTAACCGCCCACCGGGAAATCATAGTCCGTGTCCGACGCCAGCGCGATGAACTCATTGCCTTTGGCCGTCTCGACCTGGCTCATCGTCTCGAAACCCATCGCCGCGACCACCTCGTAACGGCCGCTGGCGATGGATTCCCAAGCCTGCTGAAAGCATAGTCCGCCCGTGGCGCCGCCGCCTTCGATGCGCACGTGCGGCTTTGGGCAAAGCCCGACGAAATCCTGCACCATCGCGCCGGCTTTGAGCTGTCGGGTGAAATGGTCGGAGAAGTAGGAGATCACGCTGCCGTCGATTTCCGCCGGAGTCAGTTTGCCGTCGAGGTCGGCGAGGGCGAAGTCGAAGGCTTCCTTGACCATCAGGCGAAAGTCTTTGGCGGGATTCGCCTTCGCAAATTTGGTAATGCCTCCGGCGATGACGTACACAGGCCGCATAATGATTGATGCTTTGGCTCTTTTGTCCCGACAGAAAATGGCACACCTGTCCGCGCCCCGCAAATAGGGGTAGTGTCCTAATCTCGAAAGTTGAATTGTAGCGGCGGTCTATGACCGCCGAAACGGCGCTCACAGAGCGCCGCTACAGCCAAATTAGGCCACCACCCAAATGGGGACTGCCGAAATG
>QHNT01000052.1 GCA_003218515.1 Verrucomicrobiota bacterium
CCTGGGCGCGGGAGGTCATCGGCGAACCGCAGTGGCAGAATTTTCTGGAACGCCGATCGGCTGACCTCTCCCGCACCATTCAAGGCGTGCGCTGCCGGATCAACATCCTCCAAACGGCGCGGGGGGTCGGATTCGCCATCCGACTGCTCGCCACGTTTCAAGCGACCATCGAGAAGCTTAACCTTCATCCCGATCTGAAGAACCTCGTCGCGCATGACAGCGGCTTAATCCTCGTCAGTGGCCCGACCGGTAGCGGCAAATCTTCGACGCTGGCTGCGTTGATCCAGGAAATCAATCTGACCGAAGCGCGGCATATCGTGACGATTGAAAGTCCGATCGAATACACGCTTCGTCCGCGGCAGGCCTATATCCGGCAACGCGAAGTGGGTCGCGACACGCCGAGCTTCGAGCAGGCGTTGCTCGACTCGTTGCACGAAGACCCGGACGTGTTGATGGTTGGCGAGATGCGCGAATCGGAAACGATGCGCTTGACGCTCAATGCGGCGGAGACCGGCCACCTCGTGATGACGACGGTTCATTCCTCAACCTGCGCCGAAGCGTTGCAGCGCGTGGTGGCCGCGTTTCCTTCCGAGATCCAAAACAGCGTGGCGGCGCAACTGGCGGATTGCCTGGTTGCGGTGGTGGCGCAACGGCTCCGTTTCCGGTCCGACCTTAACATTCGCGTGCCGGAGTGCGAGATTCTCATTCCAACCAACCCGGTGAAGGCGCACATCCGCAACCGGGATTTTTTCAAAATTATCTCGGCGCTGGAAACCGGGGCTGAGCAGGGCATGTGGACCTTTGCGCGGTACCGTAACTGGCTGCAGAAACGGGCGAACTGGTATATTACAAATTCCGAAGCGCCGGACAGCGAAACGGACGAGGTTCAGGCGGCGAACCTCCCTCCGCTGCGGACAGCGCCGAAGCCCGTTGTTGCTGTGGAGACAGCCAAAGGCGCAGCTCACGTTTCAGGAAGTGGTCGTCGAATCGAAATCGAGCCAGCCGAAGGCGACTTCGGCAAAATTCTCAAGTAACTGCCGCTCGGTCTTTAGCTATCCTTAAGCGTGGCCACGTTGAGCAATTGCGAACTGATCGTCAGCCCCGAACGCGAGGCGGCACTGTTGTTGATCTCCAACCTGACCCGGTTTCGCTCGGCGATCAAATTGGCGATTCCACCTTCTTCGGCAAAGCCCGCCGTTTCTCCCACCGTCAGGACCCGCGTCCGTTTGAGGGTTTCCAGTATCTGAGGCAGCCGCTCCTTCTCAGAAACGCAAATGAAGATAATCTGGCAGTCGCGACCATCCGAGGGGCCGGCCAGATGTTTGACCAATATCCTTTTGCCCTTAATGGTCTTTTCGCGGAGCCGATCGAGAGCTTCACCGAATTGACTGTCGCCTAATATGCCGATCGTGAAGGCTTCGCTCTGCGGCGACAACACGTCGGCCGGCCAATCGACAAATTTCAAAAGATTATAGAGCCAAACAGCCTTGAGCTCATACTCTCTTGGAGTGCCCGTCTGCGCCCGCGCCGCAGTGAGAAAGAAAACAACCGAACCGAGGAGCAGAAGGCTCGACAGACAGCGGCAACAGCCTTGCTGCAACCCTGGTTGCCTTTCACTGGAACGTTTCGGCCGGTCTTTCATCGATTCACGAAATAATTTAAGGCCTCTGGCAGTTCAATTGAAGGTATAACTCCATCCGACGGTGATCAGCCAATCGGTTTTCAGGTTCGGGCCGGCCAGCGATTGATAAACCGGCAGGCCGCCTTCAATGCTCAGCCGGTTTCCTTTCAGAACGCCGTGGGGCACATAAAAGTTCAGCCCCATCAATAAGTCGAGCTGACGGCCCCTTTGCTTCCGCGCGTCAAATGCCGGATTGGTAGCCGGGTTAAACTCAGGGTCCGCGCCGTGAACATTGTCCCAATCGCGCCAGTCGAGGCGCAGGGAAGGGCCGAACCATTCTGCGACTCTGTAATTACCCCACGCACTGAGGCGATAGCCGTCTCCCATTCGATAATGGTTGTCATTTTCGCCGAGCCGAACTGTAAAGAGCGCCTGTGCCCCCCAGGCCCAATCTGCCGCCTGCCCCAGATACGTCACACCCGGAATCAGATCGACGGTGCCCGAACCCAACTGCATGCTGTACTCCAACCGTCGGCCTTGGAACCGTTCATTGATTGAGCCGCTCGGCAAACTGATCCCACCGTTCAGGACGAGGCGGTGGCCCGGCTCTCGAACGTTTCCCAACACGTTGTAAAGCGCCATCAGCGACACGTCGCCAAAACCTTCGGATCTGGTGGTGAAAGTCTCTGCGGTCCGCATCTGATGGTCCATCAAGTTATGCTTGTAGTCGCCCATGGCCATGAACGTCAATTTGTCCGACGGCGCAAACATGACCTCCAGCATGTGCATCTCCATCGTCATTCGGGTGTGCGCCACGGGGTAATTCTGCAAGACATCGGACACGCTCACGCTCCTTGTGCCATCGAGATTTCCTCTCATGTCCGTAAACATAAACCGGTAGCCGACCATCCATTGGCCCCGCAAATGCATGTGGCTGCCCAGCACATTGATTGGCGTGATTTCTAGTTGGGCGAGTTCTGCCGGACTGAGTTCGAAAAGGTCCTTGGATTTCCCCTGCGACCTGGCGCCATCCACCTGGACGTCCCCGGCCATCGCCGACATGCCAAGCCAGCAACACATCGCGAGCCGCTCCAACCAGGCGCAGGCAGTATGTTGATTCATGAAATGTAAGGCTGCTCTTTTGGCCGGACGCGGCGAAGCCGCCTGTTAACACAAAGGCGCTGTCAGGTTTGTCGATCTGGCAAACAAACGGGCTTGCGGCTTTCTTAACAAAACCGGGTCCTGGAATGCAATCAAATTCCCCACCGCGATCGCAGCGGTGGCGCGTTCAGCGTGGCTGCTGCTTGAGGTGTTCCTGAGCGGTTTCTGTTGCAGCGGCCCAACCAGGGAAGGCCGACGCCGCGTACGGCATTTCCCAAAGATAAGCTTTGTTCCCCGAAACCGTCAGCACCCAACGCCCATTCGGACTGAATCGAGCCGTTTGGACTTCGGAATCATGCTTGAGCGGTTCAGTGAGCGGCTGACCGGTGCGGGCATCCCAAATTCGCGCGGTCTTGTCTGCAGACGCCGCAACGATCCATTGTTCATCCGAACTGAATTGAACGGACCAAACTGGTCCCTCATACCGCAGCGGCTGCGTTAACGGCTGGCCGGTGCGTGCATCCCATACTCGCGCGGTTTTGTCCGCGGATGCCGTTGCCACTCGCGTGCCACTGGGACTGAATTGAGCGTAAATGACTTCGGATTCGTGTTTGAGGGTGGCACCCAATGGCGCGCCAGTACGAGCGTCCCAAATTCGCGCGGTCTTATCGGCTGAGGCGGTGAGCACTCTTAGCCCGTCTGGACTGAATTGGATCGAACGGACCGAGCCCTCATGTTTGAGTGGCGGACTCAGTGCGCGGCCGGATCGCCCCTCCCAGACCCGCGCGGTTTTGTCCGCCGAAGCGGTGGCCACTTTCGTCCCGCTGGGATCAAAGCAGGCTGACCAAACTACGGCCTCGTGCTGGAGTGGGTCCAGGAGTGGCTGTCCGGTGCGCCCGTCCCAAACGATTGCCGTTTTATCCCCCGACGCGGTCACTACCCGCTGCCCGTCAGGGCAGAATTGGGCGGACCAAATCCTGCCACGGTGTTTCAATTTGTCATTGATCAGACCACCTGTTCGGGCATCCCAAATCCGTGCAATGTCGCCTGAGGCGGTGACTAAAAGCCGACCATCCGCGCTGAATTGGGCGAGACTGACCGTGGTATCGTGCGTGAACGGCTCCGACATTGGCAGGCCGTTCTTCGCGTCCCAAATCCGCGCAGCCTTGTCGTCCGACGCGGTGACGACGCTGCTCCCATCCGGTTTAAATTCGGCGGAGTTAATCGTATCACCATGTTTGAGTGTCACCGGCAGAAAACGACTTGGCCTTACATCCCAAACAAACGCTGCATCGCCCGCCAGAGTGATCGCTTCTTCGCCATCCGGGCTGAATTGGGCGGAAGTCACTTCGGCTGCGTGCCGGAGTGGCTCCGTCACAGGCCGTCCGGTTCGCGCATCCCAAACCCGCGCCGTTTTATCGAGAGACGCGGTGATGAGGCGTTGCCCCTGCGGACTAAACTCTGCATAAAGGACTCCGGCTTTGTGTCGCAGCGGTTCGCCCACAGGATCGCCGGTGCGTGTGTCCCACACCCGCGCGGTCTTATCCAGGGACGAGGTAACGATGAGATTTCCATCGGCGCTGAATCGGGCCGAGGTCACTTCGGCATCGTGTTTGACCGGCTCCGTCAACGGTAAGCCGGTGCGTGCGTCCCACACGCGGGCGGTTCTGTCTGCCGAGGCGGTGACTACCCGGCGTCCGTCAGGACTGAATTGAGCAAACAGGACTGCCGATTTGTGTTGGAGTGGCTTGATTTGAAGCTGGCCTGTTCGAGCGTCCCAAATTCGAGCGGTCTCGTCCACCGACGCCGTGATGACTCTATCACCATCCGAATTAAACTGGGCACTATTTACGGAATCAGCGTGGCGAAGCGGCTCGGTTACAGGTTGACCGGTGCGCGCGTCCCAGACCCGCGCCGAGTTATCCGCGGAGGCAGTGACGATGCGAGAGCCATCCGGACTGAATTGCGCCGAATTCACGTCGGCTTCGTGTTTGAGCAGTTGAGTGAGCGGCTGGCCCGTGCGCGTGTCCCAGACACCGGCAGTCCCATCTGCACAAGCGGTTACCAGACGATGGCCATCCGAACTGAAACCGGCAGACGTGACTCCATCGCCATGCATTAACGGCTCAATCAATGGGCGCCCGCTGCGAACGTCCCAAATGCGCGCAGTCTTGTCCGCGGAGGCGGTGACAATCCACCGACCGTCACGGCTGAACTGGGCGGAGGTCACCCTCCCATCGTGTTTGAGCGGACCGTAAACCGGCAAAGCGAAATTGCGATAGCTCAACGCGCTCAGCAAACGCCCGATGGCAACGCGATTGGTCGGATTGTCTCTCAGAAAACGGGCCAGATTGGCCAGACCGGCCGACGAATCGTCAGCGGCGAACATTTCTTCCGCCCGTTGCATCTTCATTTGGCTCAGGGTGTCGGCGGCCTGCTCATAAGCCCTCTGGGCAAGCGCGCGCTGTTGCGCTTCTTTCTCCGCGCTGTGCCTGGCGTTGGCGGCCTGCTGGAGGGCATAGACGCCCAAGGCTGCGAATGCGCCCACGAGGAAAATCGCCACCATCGCTGTCCGAACGACGCCTTTCCGATAGGCCACTCTTTCCCGCGCCGCCACCTCAACCTGCTGTTTTGCCAGGGCCGCTCGCCGCTCGGGTAGTGCCCGAAGCTGACAGCCCAGCTGTCCCGCTCCAACGAACCGCTCCTGCGGATCACCAGCGAAACATTTCTCCAAATCCTCCCTTAGCAACGGATCTGAGATCTTCCTGGCCCAGTCCGTGGTTAATGGATGCTTCAGGTCTCCCACCAACAACTGGTACAGCACGACTCCCAGCGAATAGATGTCCGACCGCGTCGAGGCAGGCCTCCCCGCCAATAACTCCGGGGCCATGTACATCTGTGTGCCGGTCTGAGAGGAAGAGGAGGCCAACACCATCGTCTTCGTGAAACCGGCTCTGGTCAGCCCGGCAAGATACTCTTCCGACAGCACCTGGCCGATCCCAAAATCGCTGAGCTTGACCCCTACAGGCGGGGCAGGAGGCCTGGCGAAGCCTGACTGCTTTGACGCAGTCGAAATAACTCCAAAACCCGACGGAGTCTCGCCCCACCGACTGATCAAAATATTGCCCGGCTTTACATCCCGATGAATTACCCCCGCTTCATGGGCGGCTTGTAATGCATCAGCTACCTGGGCGGCGATCTCCAGCCGGGTTTCCGCTGGAATCTTCCCCACGCCCCCTTGCTCCTTGCACCACGTCGCCAGATCCTTCCCGGGCACATACTCCTCCATCAGGTAATACGGCGGCTCGTCGAAATAGACGTCATGGAGCCGGACAATGTTCGGGTGTTCGCCGATGCGTTCCTTCAACAATCGGAACAGCGTCACCTCCCGCTTCAAGGAGCGCACCCGCTCCGCCCGAAAGCAGAACTTAAAAACCCGTTTCTCTTTCAAAGTCTCGTGCCGCGCCGCCCACACCTCGCCAAACCCGCCTTCGCCCAGCTTCTCTTCCAACGTCCATCGACTGCCGGGAACCCGCTGCTCCAACGCCGGTCGCCAGCCCAACACCGGCTCACTGTCGGCTGACACGTAGCGCTGCGCCTTTTGCGTGGTCGGTGGAGGAGCCAAAGGGAACCCCTCCGCTTCACCGACTTCGCAGACTTCGACCGGTTCTTCCAGCCCTTTGAGCAGATACGGCCCGTGGTTCAGCCATTTCAGCTCCTTTGACCCTTGGATCTCCTCCCCTCGCAACGCCTGCCGCGCATTGTCAAAAACCGCCCGGGTCATCAAAATCTGCCCACCTTGCGCCAGCGACATCACCCGCGCGCACGTGTCCACTTCTACTCCATACAAACTCTTCAGTTTGGTATCGGCGTCCTTCGCTTCGATAACAATTTCCCCAAGGTGAATCCCGATCCGATCCTGCACCGCGACCCCTTGCTCTTGCAGGGACTGCCTGATCCGCGATTGCAGCAGTAACGAAAACCTCACCGCTTCCGACGGCTTGGCGAACACCAGTAAGAACGAATCCCCTGCCGTTTCGATCTCTTCGCCATCACCGGACTCTGCGAGCGTCTTCCGCACCAGCTCATGATGTCTTTGAATCAGGGTGGCCCCGGCTTGGATGCCCAAGCGCTGCATGAGAGCGGTGGAGTCAACGATATCAGTGAACAAGAGCGCCGCCAATCCTGTGGGGTGCCGTGGGCGCAACCCTGCTGCCTGTTCGCGGCTTGGCGCTGACTGAGTATCCATAGAGCTGCCTTAGAGCCCAATGACAACCTCACAACTATCGAGTTTCCCTCTGCCGCCCTGGAACGGCGCGAAAACGACACTGCATGAATGGACCGCTCAGG
>QHNT01000253.1 GCA_003218515.1 Verrucomicrobiota bacterium
AATCGCAATCCCAGTCGGCGGTTTTCTCGTCGTAACAGGGTTTCAGGCCTTCCAGAAGGGAACGCTCGTTGCAGTACTGTTTGGCATCGCGCCAACGGACGCGCTCCACAGGCTTCTTCGGGCTGTCCTGCCAGTGCGACGGATTCGGCAATTGCGCTTTCGTGAACAGCTCATGGGTCACCTCGTATTTGTCGATCAGGAATGCGCTGATCACGACCTTGTGCGCGGGGGCCTCGTCGGCGTTCCCCTGGTCGTTCCCCATCATGAATTCGCCGCCCGGCAGAGAGACCATGGCGACACCTGATCGCGTGACGATCTCCACAGGACCGTTGAGTTCCGATCCGGAATTGGCGGAAGCGCCCGCCAACCTTGCTCCGCTTGGAGAATCCGGTTCGGACCTCCCGCAAGCAGTCATGAGTGTCACTACGGCAAGAGGTGTGCAAACATTCCAACTCACGGCGCGTTCCCTTTCTTCGTACTCGTTCGGAACCACGCCGACTCCTTGTTGCTCAATCCGTTCGTGGTCAGCATCGTGAAGTCCGCGTCGGTGGCCTGGTTAAGGTCGAGAACTCCATCGTGTTCGGTCGAGACGGCGCAAAGGTCCCAGCCGGGGGCATAAACGCCCACGATTTCGCAAGCGGACTGGAATGTTCCCGGTTTGGTTGGATCTCCTTTGCTCGCGGGTCCACGGCTCAGGCTCAGGAACCGGCTGTCCGGCGACCAGTCAACGTGGTAAGTCTCGTTCGTTTTGTCCTGGATGCGGAGACGGCGGGACCCCACCGCCGGCGAGTCCGAGTCCAGATCAATGGGCGCAACGTCGATTTCCCCATTTGCCATTCGGAGCAAAGCAAGGGTTGTAGAGATGGTGCAGGTTCGTGCTGTTGAGATGGGCTTCGATTTTGCCTGTATTCAAGTCGTAAAAACTCATGCCCTTCGTGTAGTAATCGATGACGTTGAACTTTGGATACTCCTGCGGAAGAAAACCAATCACCTTGCTGTCCGGACTCCAGAACGGTTCGCGCGCGTGGTCCACGAGCTTCTTTCGATTTCTGCCGTCAACGTCCATCACATACAGGCTGCGGACGGTTTCCCGGCCTTCCCCCTCGTCCGCCACGAAACAAATCTTCGTGCTGTCGGGCGACACCTGCGGGTAATGCTCTTGTTCTTTCGGCGTCTGGGTCAGGTTGATCGGATTCGACCCGTCAGCGTTCATGACGAAGATTTCCCAATTGTCGTTGACGTAGGTTTCGTAGGCGATCTTGAACGGCAGCTGGCTCAATCTTTCCCGGAAAGGAGCTTGTGTCTCAGCCGCCGTGAGCGCAACCGCGAACAGGGCGGTGGCCAGGAGCGCGCCTGACGACTGCTTCGCGCCCGCGAGCCTTTTCAAAGCACGGAGTTTATTTTGGATTGGCATGAATCGATGCTAATTGTCGGCCTGAGTTCTCTCAACACCAAAGCGAGTAACAAACAGCTTGCTCCGTTCGTTTGGAAGGCGTATTAAGACGCAGGCTGAACAACCACTCTCCATGAACCACCCCTCTCCCGGCCTGCGGCCACCCTCTCCCCGCCTTGCGGGGAGAGGGCAGGGAGAGGGGTGCCGATCTGGTTCATGGCCCCGATGCGCGTCCAAATTTTGGAGGTTCCTCCTACCCATGCACCACCCCCTCACTCCTTCCCTCTCCCTCAATGGGGGAGAGGTGGCCGGAGGTGGGGTGAGGGGGAGGTTCATGGTCCCAATGCGAAAAAACGAGAGGAGGCTTTCCATGAAGTTAAACGGTGATCATCCCCGAAGAAAATGCACTTTCCGGCACGGCCGGGCGTCGGCGGCACCGCCCGCTTTCACGTTGATCGAACTGCTGGTGGTAATCGCCATTATCGCGATCTTGGCGGCCCTGCTGTTGCCAGCTTTGACTAACGCCAAAAACCAGGCCAATCGGATCAGTTGCACGAACAACCTGCGGCAGCTCGGCCTGGGTCTCGCCATGTACGCGGACAATAACAATGACCGGGTCCCACCCACGCTGTTTAATCCGGAGAAGGACCCAGGCTCTGGTCCGTTCGAGAGTTATTTTCTGTTCTACGGCCTGGCCGGAAGGCCGGCGGACGTGACCCATCCCTATAACCTCGCCTACCTCTACACCTCGAAGCTGATCACAACGCCTAAAACTTTTTACGATCCCGGTCTCCGGCATCCGGAGCTGCTGGTCGTTCGGTTTGAAATGAAATACTATGAGAACGCGAAATTCCCTTGGCCCAAATGCGACGACAAACGAGAGGATGTGCGGGGCAACTACATGTATTACCCGCAGTCCGACCGGCCGAAACCATCGCCCAAGCCCGGCGAAGAGGAGTGGTCGCTCGTGGCGGAGAAGTCCTCGCAGTTCGTCGCCCAACGTACCATCGTGACAGACCTGATTTACACGTTGCGGACCAGGCCGCATACCACCAGCCGCAATCCGGTGGGCATCAATGCGCTGTGGGGCGACGCGCACGTTTCCTTCAGCACGACGAAGAAGGCGTTTGATCCGAATCTGTGGGACCCGGGCGACGATGCTGCCAGCCTGCGAAACCCCGGCGACAATCCGACGAAGTTTCGAACGATCGTCTCTCTCCTCCGGCCCTAATACGACAACACGGAGATTTCGCTAGATCCCAAAGCTCACGCCCGTCGCAAGGCTAGCAGGGTAGGGCGCGTCACTCCGTGCGCGCCGCTCGGGGAACGGATTCGAGTCTGCGGCGCGCACGGAGTGACGCGCCGTACCTGACACACATCGAAATTTCTTTGTCACGGTACTAGCCGAGAGCACGCTGCTCGCCTACCTGCGAGTCTGGTTTAATGGGCGCTCGCGCGCCTGGCGGAACACACGGGGCGCAACTCGGCACCACACCAAGCGGATGTGACGCACTTATTCACCTCACCCGGCCTGAAGCCCACCCTCTCCCCATCGGAGAGGGACGGGGTGAGGGGTCTTTGGAAATCTTGCACACCGGACTCGACGGCGTGGGAGTGCCAAGTTGCGCCCCGATAGCCCGATACGCGTCCAGTATTATTTCAGTTGCGGCTGCTTTGGCAGAAGGTAAGATGTGAGCCGGTCGCAGATGGGGCTCAACCTTGCCGCGGTCGCCGTTGGCGGCGCGATGGGGTGGGAGGAGTTTCGAACAGCGGACTCGCCTATGAGCATTGTGAAGAACAGACTGCCTATGAAGCCAACTCACTGTCGTTTCCGGGGCACAGGTCTTTTCCATCGTCGTGACCGGCGGAATACCTGGCCAGCCTTCACCTTGATCGAGCTGCTGGTCGTGATCGCCATCATCGCGATTCTGGCGGGTATGCTCCTGCCCGCGCTGTCGCGCGCGAAGGAGAATGGCAAGAAGACAAGCTGCCTGAACAACCTCCGGCAAATGGGCCTTGCACTCTTCATGTACGCGGATGACAACCAGGACAGGCTTCCGCCGCCGGAATTCGATCCGGACCGGATTCAGAATTCCCAGCCCTGGCGAGGCTATCTGCTCTTCTGGGATCCTCCCCCCAAAACGGGTCAGCCGGCTAATCCGAAGTTTGCGGTGAACCTGGGGTATCTCTACGTCGGCAACTATCTGAAGACTCCGGGCATATTCTATTGCCCAAGCCTCAAGCATAAAAAGAATTTGTTAATTGTTTTCGAGAAGAAATACTTCGAGAGCGCTAAAGTTCCCTGGCCGATGTACGCAATCGATGGCCAGGTCAATACGACCTACACTTACTTCCCGCAAACGGATATTCTTTCCAGGAAGCCAAATGAAGCGAGCCTCGGCTGGGTGCAAGTGGCCCAGAAGCAGACACAATTAAGCGCGCAGCGGTCGCTCATGACGGACCTGATCTATACCTGGGGCACCTTGGCTCATGTTACCGGCAAGAATCCGTACGGCCTTAATGTCCTTTGGGGAGACGGCCACATCAACTTCTGCACCACAAAGGCCGCGTTCGATCCCAAGCTTTGGGGTGGGACCGGTGGCGATCCCATATCGAATGTGACTCCGGGCGACAACACGCCCGGATGGCGGACGATCGTCTCGTTCCTGCGGCCGTAACGGCTCAACTCTGTCCCGGGCGAGACAGCAGCGGCATTCCGGTCAGGCAAACTGGATAGACTCGTCGAATCGGTCGCCGAAGCCAGGATGTAACCAATTTTCTCCTATGGAATTGACTCGTTCCTTGAATCTTCAAATGAATAAGAGTTCACTCCGATCAGCCCACTCCTCGAACCGGTCGGCGCACCAGGCGAAAAAGCCTCTGACTTCCCGGCGCGATTTTCTTCACCGTCTGACCACGGGCGTGTGCGCTGCCGCGTATCTAAGCGACCGCACAGCAACAGGGAACGCTCAGCCGCCGACCGGCCGAACTGCCGGAACCGCGGTTCGATTTACAAAGACGGAGTCCGACGTTGGCTCGTTGTTTCCCTTTATCCAGAGCCAGGCGGTGAAATCGGACTTTCCACTCTCCTTTCTCAACCCGAAGTTCAAAAGCGACAAAGCCTGGAAACGGCAAGCCAGGGGCAAACTCCTGGAGCTGCTGCATTATGCGCCCCCCCCCGGCAAGCCGCAGCCGGAAATCGTAGAGCGAATCGACAAGGGAAATTACCTTCGGGAAAAAATCTACTTCAACACGACGCCAGACATCCGAGTGCCCGCGTATCTGCTGATTCCGAAGCAGGGCAAATTTCCGGCGCCGGCCATCGTTGCTTTGCATGATCACGGCGGCTTTTACCTCTGGGGCAAAGAGAAGTTGGTGGAGACGGAGAACGAGCACCCTGTCTTGACGGATTTTAAGAGGCTCTATTACGGCGGCAGGAGTCTGGCGACGGAACTCGTGCGCCAGGGGTATGTCGTCCTGGTGATCGACATGTTCTATTGGGGCGAACGGCGGATGCTCCTCGACGATGATCCTCCGGATTGGCGGGAACGGCCGAACGATATCAAGACGGAACGCATCTCCGCGTTCAATCAGCGCTCCGGACAAAGCGAACAGCTCGTCGGGCGAACCATTTTCTCGGCCGGTTTTACCTGGGCGGGCGTCATCTTCTGGGATGACGTGCGCTCGGTGGATTATTTGCTGACGCGTCCTGAAGTGGACAAAAAGCGGATCGGTTGCGTGGGGTTGTCCGTGGGCGGTCTGCGTTCCTGCCATCTCGCGGCTTTGGACGATCGCATCAAGGCGGCCGTGGTCGTGGGTTGGATGGCCTCGTTCCCGACCCAACTCCAGCGGCACGTCAGACATACCATCGGCCATACCAAACTGGTGCCCGGACTCTACCGATATCTGGATTACCCCGATGTGGCTTCGCTCGCGATTCCATCAGCGCTGCTCGTGATCAATGGAAGCCGCGACGATCTTTTCAATCTCGAGGGAGTCCATGCTTCGTTCGACAAACTGGCCGCTTGCTATAAAAAGGCCGGCGTAGCAGATCGATTCCGTGCCCGTCTGTACGACACGCCGCACGAATTCAATCTCGAAATGCAGGCGGAAGCCTGGGAATGGTTGCGGCGCTGGATCTGAGTTGGAGGGAAATTCATGCGCGACGAAAGAGCCTGCTGCTTCGCTGGAGCAACGCATTCACGAATGTGGCTGAACAATGTCGCGGCCGCGATCCTGGCTGCCGGTAAGCCGGGCTGCCCACTCCGGCGGTCACGCTCATCGAAACACAGAAAGGCCCCGCCAGCGGGGGCGAGGCATTGTTCCGCGTGGCAGGATGCCACTCTCACTGGCAGGCAAGGATGCCTGCCGCCACGTCGAACTGCGCCGCGTGCGCTATGTCGCGCCCGGACCTCGAGGAGAATTTGCGCGACCGCACTGACAGTGGCGTTCTTCACCATTGGCCCTTTGCTGGCCGGCGAACACTTTTCCGTTTCCATGCCCGGCTGGATCGGTTCGCTGAGTTTTTCGCCCGATGGCAAGCGGCTCGCTGTGGGTTGCGCAGATTCTTCCGCCCATGTGCTCGAGGTCGAGACGGGCAAGGAGCAGGCGCTGCTCCTCGGCCATGAGGATTATGTCGCATCAGTGGCCTTCGCGCCGGATGGGAGGACGTTGGCGACGGCCAGTTACGATCACACGGCGCGGGTCTGGGATCTGGAATCGAGACGCACGCGTCACATGTTGCGAGGGCATCGGGGCGTGGTCATGAGCGTCGCGTTCAGTCCGGATGGAAAGTGGCTCGCCACCGGCAGCATCGATGCCACCGTGAAATTGTGGAACGCCGCGACGGGTCGGTTGCGCGCGACGCTGCGGGGCCACAAGTCCTGGATCAACTCGGTCGCCTTCAGCTCCGACCACCAGTGGCTCGTCTCCGGCAGTTCCGACAGCACGATTAAGTTGTGGCGCGTCCGATCGCGGAGCCTGGCAGCCACGATCGACGCCACCGACGCAGAAGTCCGGTCCGTGGCGATCTCACCCGACGGCCAGACCCTCGCGGCAGGCATCCGTTATGGCACGCTCAAGACCTGGAACCTGGCGACTCGCGAGCCGCAGCTTAACTTCAAAGCGCACGAAGGCGATGTGTGGTCGCTGGCGTTTTCGCCGAACGGGAAAATGCTGATCTCAGGCGACGGCGATTGGGACAAACCAAGCCAGGTCAAAATCCGGGATGCAGCCACGGCACGGCTGCGCCGAACCTTATCGACGAGCGGAGAAGTCCTGGCCGTCGCTTGTTCGTCCGACGGACGCACCCTTGCTGCCGGCTGCGCTGACGGGACGGTAAAAGTGTGGAGCGGTGAAGTCGACCTGCCTTGAGCGCGGTCGATGACATTATGACATTCGCGCGGTTCAGACTCCGGCACGAGTCAGCGGCTGCGCCTCACCCCGCGCCCGCATCCACCCATAGCGGATATGGTCCGGCTCGATGGCGAGAGCGGCGTACGTCTCCTTCATCCTGGACATGTTGTCTGCGGTGAGTTTGTCGAACTCCAGAAGCGTCTTGAGCTCTTCGGTCATCCGCGATTCGTAGTCTTTCGGAACAGGCTTGTAGGAACCCGTGTCCACCCCCCGGATGCCATACAACTTCGCTGAGGTAAGCCCCAGGATTTTGCGCTTGGCGGACTCGGTGAGCGCCGGGTAGCCGTGCTTCTCGCGCAGCGCTTCGGGAATCTGGAACCGCCAGAGCGCTTCGATCTGCCATTGCGGCGACCCGTACCATACTGAATCGGAGCCAAACACAACCCGGTCTTCACCCATGAACTTCAAGAGTTGGCCCATGATGTGCGCGGCCACCGTTGGGAACGTCACGACTGACGACGCCCAAGTCGTCCCGATCTCCGCGTAGCAGTTGGGCAGGTCTTTTACGAGCTGCGCATACTCGGTGGTCCAACGAATATTCGGCACACCTCCGAGCAGCGTGCCCGTCTGGATGTCCTTGAGCGTGTCGGCCAGGAAGAAGTTCGGCTGGATGCAGGCGTGGTAGCTGATGAAGTTGAGCTTCGGCCAGTCGCGCGCCGCTTTCGGCAGGTCACCGGGATGACCCCGTCGCGGGTCGGGTGGGCCGGGCGCAAGCCCTTTGTGGACGCAGATATTGTTAAAGCCCGGCTTGCGGTCCTTGAGCTTCTCGTAGTTTTTTTGGATTAGCTCGAACGTCGGATAGGCCACTTCCTCGTCATCGTGTCGCCATTGGCGCATGAGACTGTTCGGGTCATTGTCCACCTTGGCGGCGTTGGAAATGTTGTAGCCCTTCCATGAATCCGGCTCGTTTTGATCGGTCTGTTCCTGGAGATAGGCCAGGTTGCCTTTGCCAACGTAGAGCAGGCCGTGACAAAGCATGCGCGTCGAGCCCGAAATCTTGTTGACGAAGTTTCGCGCCGCGGCGGTCTGGGCCGCGGTAAGGATTTCACCGCGCTGCGCCTCGGCCGCGTTTCGCGGCGCCCTGGATCCCTCGCCCTCGATCTGGACGAGCGAAGCGGTGACGTTGCTCAGCAATCCAATTGTGACTTGGCTGTCGAGAAAAACGTCTTTGATGAATTGTGTGATGTGGGCGTAGCCGCGATCGATGGGAAGGCCGACGAGCGCCGGATTCCAAACGCTCCAGGCCTGACCCAGCTCGTCGGACTGCCCCCGCGGATTGAAGGGATTCGACTTCACAGTCGGAGCCGAAGTTGGACCTTGCGCGACGGCTCGCAGACCGGCTGGAGAGGGCTTGCTCCCTCGGACAAAGTGGAGTTGGTCGTCGAAAACGAACAGGTCCTTGGGCGGTGCGAGCGCGGCGTACGCGGCCGGTTCGAACATCTCGATCAGGCTCACGTTGAAAAACCGCCCAAACACGTCGTTCATGGCGAGCAACGTCGCCGCCATGCCGCCCGAGCTCCGCAGGAATTTCCGGCGGCTGATGCCCAGCTTCTTGCTGGCCGCGTCAGCCAGCTCCTCGATCCGCGCTTCGACCCGCTGTTGTTGTTCGGTTTGCGGCACCGGCATGTATTCGCCGTTCGAGATCATCCGCGTCGGGATGGGCAAGCGAAGCGGCTCGGCGACGTCGGCGCGCTCACATTGAGCGACCTGCTCTGCGTCCAGCAGGCCGTGATCCTCCTCCCAGACGCGACCGGATTCATTCCACGTATTCATAGCACATGCGCTCCTTCGATCCATTTTGCCGATGCCCCGACGATAAAGTCTGGCGGAGCGTCTGGACAAGGCAAAAAGGCCGTTGCCATTCCCGCGTCGGCGCATCTGGATACGACCACCATCGTGGAAAGCCCCTGCTCCCTCTCCCTGCGAGGCACGAGCGGGGAGAGGGCTGGGGAGAGGGGCACCTTCCATCGAATTGGCGCGGCTAATTGGAATCCCCTCTCCCTTACCCTATCCCCACTCCTCCGTCGTGGGGAGAGGGAATCGACCTTGCGGCATGGTGGTGGTGTCAAGATACGCCCTTCCCGCGTGCAGCGACTCGGAAGCTCCTTTCCGCGCTCGCTCTGTTAGGAAGAACGCGGGCTTCATTTGGCCGCCAAGGTTTTTGGCGATGCGCCGATGCGCACCGTTGCTCCGGCAGTGAGCGAATCAGACGGATTCAAAATGACGCGATCCGTCGGACCGACTCCCTCCAGCACCTCGACGACCTGGCCGAAGTCCCGGCCCAGCGTGACGCGGCGCAGTTCGACTTTGTCGTTGGAGCTGACGAGGCCCACCTGCATCCCTTCGGCGCGGAAGAGCAGCGCGTTCGACGGCAGCGTCAGCGCTGCTTCCGCTCCAGTGTCGGTCAAGCGCACCTGGGCATAACTGCCGGCGAGGATTTCGCCGCGCGCGTTGTCCACTTCCAATTCGATCAAGAGCGTGCGCGAATCTGGTTCCATCGCGCCGGCGGTGCGGACGATTTTTGCTTCGAATTTGCGCCCCGGAAATTCCGTCAGCGTCAACTCAGCTCTTTGCCCGGACTCAACCGCCCGCGAAAGCGTCTGCGGCACACGCACGTAAACGCGCAAGGTGCGCGTCTGAGCGAGTCGGAAAAGTTCTCTGGCGCTGCCAGCGGTAATAAGCTGGCCAACATCGGTCCGGCGCGCGGTGATGATGCCGGCAAACGGCGCGGTGACGCTGGCGAAACTCTTCAACTCTTCGAGCCGCCGGACGTTCGCGCGCGCGGCCTCGACGGTGGCGGTCTTGAGCGCGAGGTCGGCCTGTTTCTCGGCGGTTTCCTGTTCGCTCACGCTGGCGGTCTTGAGCAACTGGCTCCAGCGTGTGGCGGTGGTTTTGGCCAATGCCAGCCCGGCTTCGGCCTGGGCCTGCTCCGCGCGGGCGCGAGCGAGTTCCTGGTCCAGCTCCGGCGTGTCAATTTCGGCGAGCAACTGCCCGGATTCGACGCGATCGCCGATGTCCACCAGCCAGCCCTTCACGAAGCCGCTGGCGCGCGCGTAGATGGGCGCCTCGACGTAGGGCCTCACTTCGGCCGGGAGCGAAACGCCGACAACTGGTTTGCCTTGAACGGGCGACACCACGGTCACGGTCGGTACGGCCAACTCACGTGTCTCCGCTGCCAGAGCCTGACGGGCGCGCCACCGCGGAAGAAATCCCACGACAAACGCGAGCGCAATGACCGCCAGCGCGACCTGCGCAGCGCGGCCCAGTCGCAACCGCGAGGGGCGCGCCGGTTCGTCGGCGGCTTGGGACTGTTCAACAGCGGTTGAAGCCTGATTGGAGCGCGGTTTCATGGTTTCGTTCGAGAGACGGCAAGGCTGTTCAATGGTGTTCATATTTTAAGCGGGGGAAGTTGCTGTGTTTTCCAGCGCCGGCTCCAAAGGGCCGGCGGACCTGTCCGCCGAAGCGCGCGCCAGCGCGCGGCGATGCAGAAAGCTGAAGACCAACGGCACGAAGAAAAGTGTCGCCACAGTGGCCAGCACCAGACCGCCGATGACGGCGCGGCCCAGCGGGGCGTTCTGCTCACCGCCTTCGCCCAGGCCAAGGCTCAGTGGCAACATGCCGATGACCATCGCCAGCGCAGTCATGAGTACGGGGCGGATGCGGCTCGCGCCGGCATCCAGCGCTGCGGCGATCGGGTCGAGTCCGCGGCGGAGGTTTTCGCTCGCGAAACTCACCACGAGCACGGAGTTCGCGGTCGCCACGCCAAGGCTCATGATGGCGCCCATGAGCGCGGGAACACTCAGGGTGGTTTGCGAAATGAAAAGCGCCCACACCACGCCCGTCAGCGCGCCGGGAAGCGCGGTAATGATAATGAAGGGATCCAGCCAGCTTTGGAAGTTGACCACGAGCAGCAGGTAAACCAACACGACGGCCATCCCGAGGCCGACGGCGAGGCCGGTGTAGCTGGAGCGCATCGTTTCGGCCTGGCCGCGCAGGATGATTTGACTGCCGCGCGGCAGTTGTTTCTTCGCCTGCTCGACGAGTGGCTGAATGTCGCGCAGCACGCCGCCCAGATCGCGTCCGTCCACGCCGCCGAAAACGTCAATCACCGGCGCGACGTTGTAATGCGAGAAAACCGGTGGACTGTTGGTGCGGGTGACCGTTGCGAGGTTGGCGAGGATTTGGCCGTCACCCTCGCCCGGTCGGCCGACGTTGATGGGGACCGACCGGAGCGCGTCGAGCGAGTCCATGGCGTGTTCGGGCGCGCGGATGTTGACCAGGTATTGGATGCCCACGCGTGGATTGAGCCAATAGGCCGGCAGGACCTGGCCGCTGCCGCTGAGGCTGAACAACACGGAGTTGGCCACGTCGCGTTCCGAAAGCCCGAGTTCGGCGGCCTTGGCGCGGTCCACCGCCACCTCGAACTTCGGTTGGTCGCCGGGTTGTTGAACGCGCACGTCCACGGCGCCAGGAATCTGACGAACCTGCTCGGCGAGGCGCGCGGCGATTTCGCGGTTTTTCGCCTGGTCGCGCCCGACGATTTGAACGTCGAACGGCGCGGGCAAACCAAAGTTGAGCGTCTGACTCACAATGTCGGCGGGCAGGAAATACAACAGTGTGCCGGGGAACTCACGGTTCAGCCGGGCGCGAAGACGGCGCACGTATTCACCCGTGGGCGCGTGGCCGCGCTTGAGCGAAACGAGAATATCCGCGTCGCCGGCGCCAAAAAGGCCGCTGCTGCTATAACTGAGGCTGATGCCGGAGTTGGGTATGCCGATGTTGTCGAGTATTCCGCCGAGTTCCTTCGCGGGCAGCTCCTCACGGATGGCGGCCTCAATCTGGTCCACGAGCCGCGCGGTTTCCTCGATGCGCCTTCCGGTGGGAGCGCGCACGTGCAGACGGAACTGGCCGGCGTCAACGGTCGGGAAAAAGTCCTCGCCCAACTGGCCCACCAAAAGCCAGGAACCGGCGCAGAACGCGAGGAAGCCGGCCGCGCAGGCCAGGCGATGCTCCAGACAGACTGCGAGCATCGCGCCGTAGGCGTCGCGGAAACGGGCGAACCCGCGCTCGAACCGGCGTTGGATGCCAACGAACGGGCCAGCCCATCGCGGAGCGGACGACTCGTCCACAGGCTCACCGCGGTGCTCGATCTTGCGGTAGAACCACAGGACCAGCGTGGGCACGAGAGTTCGCGAAATCACGTAGCTGGCCAGCATGGCGAACACGACCGCCTCCGCCAGCGGGACGAACAGGAACCGGGCGACGCCGGTGAGGAAAAACATCGGCACAAACACGACACAGATGCAGAGCGTGGAGACGAACGCGGGCAGCGCGATTTCCTGGGCACCGTCGAGGATGGCCTGTTCGAGCTGTTTCCCCCCGGCCATGTGGCGGTGGATGTTCTCGAGGGCAACCGTGGCATCGTCCACCAGAATGCCAACCGCGAGCGCCAGGCCGCCGAGGGTCATGAGGTTGATGGTTTCGCCCAGAGCGCCGAGGATGGCAATGGAACTCAGCACGGAGAGCGGGATCGACAGCGCAATGATGAACGTGCTGCGCCACGAACCAAGGAACAGAAGAATCATCAATGCCGTGAGTGCCGCGGCGATGGCGCCCTCTTTGCCGACGTCGTTGACGGCGGCTCGGACGAAAAGTGACTGGTCCGCGAATTCCTTCGCCTGCAGTTCGGGCGGGAGGGTGTTCAGGATGCCGGGCATGGTTTCCTTGACACCCCGCACCACCTCCAACGTCGAGGCCGAACCGCTTTTGAGAACAGTCAGCAACGCGCCGCGCACGCCGTCCTGGCGGACGATGTTTTGCTGCGGCTGGTAGCCGTCGCGCACTTGCGCCACGTCGCGCAAGTAAATCGTCGCGCCGTTGACGGCTTTGATAGGCAGGTCATTGAGTTCTTCGAGAAGGCGCGGGCTGCTGTTGATTTCGATGTTGTATTCCGTCGCGCCGATCTTGGCCGTGCCGCTGGGCAGAATAAGGTTTTGCGCGTTGACGGCGTCCACGACGCTCTGTGGCGAAAGGTTTTTCGCCTTGAGCGCACTCAGATCGAGGTCCACCGAGACCACCCGCGTCTTGCCGCCGTAAGGCCAGGGAACGGCCGCCCCCAGGACGGTCGAAAGCCCGACGCGGACATTGTTCTGCGCGAGGTCGTAAAGCTCCTGCTCCGAGAGCTTCGGACTGCTGAAACTGTATTGCAAAATCGGGATCGTGGACGCGTTGTAGCGGATAATCAGCGGCGGCGTCTGCCCGGGCGGCAGCAGGCGGAGGATGGTTTGCGCGACGGCGGTGATTTGCGCCACACCGGCGTCCACCGAAGCGCCCTGGTGCAGAAACACCTTGATGACGCCCACGCCGTTGTAGGAGTTGGACTCGATGTGCTCGATGTCGTTGACCGTTGCGGTGAGCGTGCGCTCGTGTGTGTAGATAATGCGCTGCTCGATTTCCTGCGCGCTCAAACCGGCGTATTGCCAGATGACGCTGATGACCGGGATTTCAATGTTGGGGAAAATGTCCGTGGGCGTCCGCAGCAGCACAAACGGCGTCAGCAGCAACAGCAGGAGCGCTGCGACCACGAACGTGTAAGGACGGCGGAGGGCGAGCTTAACGATCCACATAGAGTTGGCGGGCGGTTTTGGTGTTACTCGTCGTCTTTTCGAATTGGCGATGGACCTGGCCACCTATACAGGTTGCCAAAAGTAATTTCCGAAATGGTGGGGCAAACCTGCCGGTTTGCCGCGACGACCCGCAGGTCGTCGCCCACCATTTCGGAAATTCATTTTGGCAATTGCTCTAGACCAGACAGGTTGCGGCGCGCGGAGGATGCGGTTCTCCACGGCGTTTCTGAATACCCACAGTTTCATGCGCTGTTTTTTTCGTTCGCTCGCTATTAAACTGACCGGTCAACTCAAAATCAGAAACAAATAATCCCAGCGCTGGTCCGGGGGGAGCTGGCTCTTAGGCAGCTACTGCTTTGGCGCCGATGAGGTCCATGATGGTCGGTTGCAACTGCCGGAGCGGTCCAAGGTCATTACGCACTTTGGCATGAAGTACCATCCCAAGCGCTACCGCGTAAACTCGCTCGGCGGCGACCTTCGGATCGTCTATCGACACGAGTCCCTGGCGCTGGGCTTCCGTCAGGGCACTTTCAACATACCGGATGTTGCGCTCGACCAGCTCCTCGGCTTTAGCGCGAATCTTTTCATCCTGCGTCGCCAGCTCAACGCCAATGCTGGCATAAGGACATCCGCAAACGTGGCCATACTTTTCGGCCTTTTGCTTTTGGCGATCATAGATGTACTGGCACCAGCGCTCCAATCGCTCCAAAGGTGAAACTTGAGGTGAAAAAATCCGATCCAGTTCGGGCTGTTTCTCCCGCCAATGCTCTTCGTAAGCCGCGACCGCCAGGTCCGCCTTCGAGGGGAAGAAATGGTAAAAACTGCCTTTGTTGACGCGGGCCCGCTCGCAGATCTGATCCACGCTCACAGCGCCGTAACTGTTGTTCCAGATCAGGTCGAAGGCCACCTGGAGCAATTTCTCCTGAGCATCACTCGGTTTTCCCATACGCCGCACAAATTACCCGACTTGACTGGTCAGTCAAGTGGTTTGTTCAAAAATTTTCCTTGTTCCATTCCCAGCGTTCACCTTTGGTTCGTGTGAAATTCACGAAACAACTTTTGCGCCAGTGGGAATGTCTCGCTCTGCGACCGCTTATCGAGGCAGTAAGTGACGACGCCATCGCACTGGTCCTCACGCCAGGCTTGTAAGGACATGCGGAGCCATTGCGCGATGCGTTCGGGCGAAGCAGGCCGGGTGAGGGGAATACGTGCGTCACATCAGCTTGGCGATGGTGCCGAGTTGCGAGCGGTTGTCCGCGCAAATCTGTCCGCGAGAAACGAGGAAAACCTGCGCTTCGGGGTTATCTGGTCGCGGCATGGGCCTGTTCTTCCGTGTCATTCGGAGCTTCCTGGGCAATGCGCCGGAACTTCTCGATAGCTTCGTCAAAGGTTCCCCGCGCCTCAGCCCGCTCGGCATCGGCGATTTTATTGCCGCGCGCCCGCCACAATTGCTCGATGGTCTCTATGCACCAAAGGGCGCTCGACCGCGATGCGCGGATGGGCTTGCCTCCCACCAGCACATTGACGGGATTGGTGTGAAGCTGCGGAAAATGTCGAAGCGCGATCCAGGAACTTTTATCGATCTGAATGTCGAAGCGCAAATCGTGTGCGTGACCGTCAGCCAAAACCTCTTTGGTCGCGACCGACTTCCCGTTCACCACAATCTCGACGAGGCGCCGACCGCCCGGCATGACTTCATCCGTCCGTGGGCGGTGTAAGGTAACCGTGTCGCCGACAAACCGCTTGCCGTCCGGAGGAACAATCACCCCGTATGCAACCGCTCGGGGCAGCTCCGGCGCGAAGGCGACTGTGGCGCGAATCCGCACCTGGCCAGGCGCAGTCAGGTGGAGGTCATCATATCCAGGTGCAATGTCATTCACTCTGAAATCAAGAGCGTGAGCGAATCCGTCCGAGACATAGGAACGACCCTTTGCCAGTGCGTTACACCACGAGCCGAAGTCGATGCGCGTAACGGTGCCCAAATGCACATACACGCGGCCTTGTCCCACGCGTTCGCCGCTCATACAGGGAAAATCTGTTTCGCCGCTCACCTTGAGCGGAAAGCCGCAGTTGAGCAGATGATACCACATGTTCCACTCCGCGATGCGCGGGGTGTCCATGGCGCTGATGAAATCGCACACCCCCGCGGCCATGCTCACACAGATTTCCATCGCGCCCACGCCGTTCATTTGCGGAACTGCCAGGTTCGGCAATTGCTCCGCTGCGCGGTCGTGCGCGGCCGCCAACTCCGATTCGGTCAGCGCACCGTCGTGGTCCGTATCGATCGTGTCGAATGGCAGCGGCAGCAGGGCTCCAGCGCACTCGGCGCGCGCGAGCAGCCCATCATGGTTCGTATCAAACCGCGTGGACAACCGCTTCGTGGCTGACCGCGCGTCGATCTCCAGTCCGCTGGCCGAGTGGGCGTAACCGGTGACGGCGCCCTGCGCCTTGGCCCACTTCATTACCGGCGTGGTCCAGGTGGGCCAGCCTTTGATCTTGGTGCCGTCGGAACCGGGATAAGTCTGGTCCTTGAGGTTGAGCAGGCAAACGTGACCCAGTGCCTCCGAACCAAAGCCGCTGATTTCCAGATCGTATTTCATCACGCTGAGTGGTCCGCTGAGCTGGTGCACGGCAGGTGTGAAAAAACGCCGTTGGTAATCGAAGCACGGGCCCCACGTCAACACGCACCCGACGTTAAGTCCTTCGCCGTTCACTTGCAGAAACATGTCTTCCGGTGTCACACCCTCGGTCGGACTGGTGTAGTGCGCGCAGCCGGCCCCGTGAATGTGGTGGTCGCCGCTGTAGAAGCCGTACTCCATCGGATTGATCCAGCGTTCGAGCTTCACCTCGACCTCCGCGGAAGCGCGCGACGGAATAGCAACGTCGCGTCGAAGGTGCCGATACTCGGGGCCGCGATCGTATTGCATGGTAAGGCGGCCCGGCGGCAACAGCACCACATCGCCGTCGCGCCGGTAAATCTGCGGCTGAAAATAAAAATCCGGAGCGAGCCGCTTGGCCTGCGGCGGGAACACATGTCCCGCCTCGTCGCGAAAAATGAAGCGCGCGGCAGTGGGCGTCCCGTCGTGGTCCTTGACCCTCAGTCTCACCTGAACGGCAGGTTGAATGTCGAACAGCACCGGCGCTTCACCGCGAAAGCCAAGGTCCTGATTTCCCTGGCCGACTTCGAACCCAATGGTGGCTTCGCGTCTTCCAGACTCGCTGCTATAGATGAGGGCAATGGCGTATTCGGCCGCGAGACCGCTCAGATTCGGCGTCATTGGCGGCCGCGAATACATCTCCAGTTCCAGAAATCGCCCCGCGGCAGCGCTCTTGTCCAACGTCTCCCGGAGATGGGTTCGCTGCATGCGTTCCGCGCTGAGCTGCGTCATGCCGGCATAGACCTGTCCTGACTGTGGGCTCACTGCGCGCACTTCCCGGGTCAGAGTGCTGTGATTGATAATCTTCACGAGCACGGGGGTGAATCCGGCCTGTTGCAACCGGGCTTCGGCCAGGCCGCGCTGCACTTTCACGCGGGATTCGGGATTGATCGTGACGGCCAGAAGGACGTGCGGATCGAGCAAATCCTGGAGGCGGTCCGCATCGCCGGCTTGTGCGGCAGCTTCGATTTCCTTGCTCGTATCGCTCGACAACGGCGTCCCCAGAAATTGGAGCGCCTGCAGCACGCGGGTGACATTCGCAGACAGGGGTTGCCCTTCGACGGGAACGCGCAGCTCGACGGCGGTTTGGCCGCGGACCGTCGCCGCCAGCGCGAACAAACACAGAAAACATGTTACCAACCGGCTCATTGCTGCTCCCGGGAATGGCGGGTGGCCTCTGAAACGTCGCGTCAGCGGATGGTCCCCGCCGCGGGAAATTTTTCCGGCCATCGCCAGCAAGCCAGCTTCGAGTCGCGTGCTTTTACTGCCACGGCGCCGGTGAAGCCCGGGGCAGGCGCCAGCGGATGGAGTGACCAGGATGACGCCTCCCGCGCATCCCCGGCGATGTTTAACAACTGCGCGGTGGGGCCGGGAACGAGCGACACTTCGATCTGCGCCAGCGCGTCGGCAATGCCTTCGCCGGTCGCTTTCAGGTAAGCTTCCTTGCGCGTCCAGCAGTTGAAAAACGCTTCGAGCTTTTGCTCCGCAGGCAGAGCTTTGAGCATGGCGCTTTCGCGCGCCGAGAAAAACTTCCCGGCGATCTGATCGATTTCGGGAATCGGCCGGATGCGCTCCACATCGACGCCGAGCGCGAACCGGCGGGCCACCGCGAACAAGGCCAGACCGTCCGAGTGCGAGAGGTTGAAGTGGAGAGTTCTGCCGTCAAGGGTTCCAGCCAGAGCAGGCTTGCCCCGCGATTCGCAGGTGAAGGAGAGCCGCGCCGGTTCGATGTTCAGGTAACGGCCAAGAATCATCCGCAGCAGTCCATGACGGACGATGAACCGTTTCCGATCGCGGTCGAATTGAAACCGTTCCGCGCGCTGGCGTTCGCCGGCGGAAAGAGTTTCGGCAAACGCGGGCAGATCGGAAGCCAGCTCGTCCAACACGGCGCACCAGGCATGAATTTCATCGCGCGCCAGTTCCGGCCGGGCGGGCGAAAGCGGCCAGCGGGATTCGGAAGCGGCGGGCGGGCAAGGTTGCGGCTTATCCAATGCCGCGCCGGTTGAGGGGGCAAACTTTTTCGCATCCAACGCTGTGCGCTCCATCTGGATCGACGTGTTCACCTCGGGTTCCGTTTCGTCCATGGCGCTGGAGATTCACGCGACGCGTTCGTGGCCGCTTGCTTCCGCCATTTTCCTTCGCAAGCTCAGCGGGCGCATGTCCGTCCAGACGGTCTTGATATATTCCAGACATTCAGCCTTGTCGCCCGTTTTGCCGGCGTCCCGCCAGCCCGGCGCGTTCGCCCGGTCAGCAGGCCAGATCGAGTATTGTTCCTCGTGGTTCAGAACCACTTTGTAAGTCGTTTTGTCCTCGTTCTCGTCCATACGATTTTGCTTTCTATTTCGGGTCGTCCAGGAGCTGGACTGTTTCAACCGCTGTCAAACTGCGAAGGCGACCCGCGATTATTTTCCACTGTTCGGTGTTTCCGTGTTCAATTTTGCCATAGTCGAGTTTGATGAATCGGTCGGCCAGGTGAAAATACTTGTCGTCATGCGTGATGACGAGCACGGTTTTTCCCCGCGCCTTCAACTCCGGCAGCAGTTGGGTATAAAAGATTTCCTTGAACAGCGGGTCCTGGTCCGAAGCCCATTCGTCGAACAGATAAAACGAGCGGTTTTCGAGGTAGGCCGTCAACAGGGCGAGCCGCTTGCGCTGTCCCTGTGAGAGCGCCGTTGTCGAAAGGACGCCGTTTTTGATTTTCACTTTGTGGCCCAGTTGCAGTTGCTGCAGGTAATCGTGGGCCTGGGCGTCGAGCCGCGGATTAGTCAGGCCGATCAGACTGTCAAACAGGAAGTAGTCCGAGAACACCGCCGAGAAAATCTGGCGGTAATCGTCCCGGTTCCGGTCAGTGATCGGCTTTCCGTCCAGGCGGATTTCGCCGGCTTCGGGCGGATAAAGGCCGGTGATAATTTTGGCGAGCGTCGATTTCCCGCTGCCATTGCCACCGCCGAGAAAAATCAGTTCCCCGCGGTGGAAGGTCAAATCGATGGGGCCAAGGATAAAATTGCTGCCTTCTTCCTCGCGATGATAGGAGTGCGTGACGCCGACCAGATGCAGACGATGCCAATCGGGCGACTTCTCCTGCATTTCCACCGTGCAAACCTCGGACGATCGGTTCGCCAGGGACAGCCCAAGCTCTTCAATCTTTTGCAGGGCGACGTTGGCGCGGCCGAACAGCGCGATGCTGCTCATGACGCCGGCCAATGGTCCCATCAAATACAGCGTGGTCATCACGTAGCCGCTCATCGTCCGGGTGCCAATGCGCTCCCAGGTCGGCAGAAAAAACAGAATCAGGCCCATGAGCAGAAAGAACAGCAGGTGGCCCCAGTTGTGCGCGAAAATGAAACGGATTTCGGCGGCGATGTTGTGGCGTTGAAAGTCTGCGGTTGCGGACTGCACGCCGTTATTCAGAAACGCGCCGCGCCGTTCCCGATGCAGCTTGAGTTCCTTGATCCCTTCGGTCAGCGCGCGGAAATGGCCGAACAGCCGGTCTTCAGCTTCGCGGGCCAGATGAAGTGAACGAAATCCACTCGTGATCAGCAAGCGATAGCAGCAGGCGCCGAACGCGATGAACAGGCACATGGCCAGCAGCACGCGCCACGAAAGCCAGCCCAGATAAATCGAGCCGCCCAGCAGAATGGCGATGTTCACCGAGAGGGTGGGGAAGGCGAAAAACGCGGCGGTGATGCTGTTGATGTCGTCGGTCAGCGCCACCATCAGTCGCGGCCCGCCGATCTCCTCCAGTTGGCGCAGAGGCACGGCGAGAATTTTGCGCACCAGTTCCCGCCGGATGTCAGCAATCGCCTGTTGCGAAAACCGGATCAGCCAGACCTGGGAAATAAAGCCGGTGAAAATCTTGCCCAGCGCCAGCGCCGCAAAGCTTGCCACCAGCGCGGCCGTCGTACCGTCGGGATCGTTGATGGCCAGGTTGACCAGCGCAATCAGGCCGGCGTTGCAAGCGCCGCTGAACAGTGCAATGAGCCCGGTCACCACCACCAGGCCACGGCACTTTTTCAGAAGGAATTTGAGCAGGTTCATAGAGAGCCGGGTCCAAACTCTTTTTTCCTTCTCCATTGCGCTTCGTTGAGGCAGGCGCTCAGTTTCGTTGCCAGCATCCGCGCATGCGGTTCGACAAAAATCTTTTCGTGCGAACCGGGGATCAGGATCACTTCAACGCCGCCGGCCGCCAGTTCGCCCCAGCCATACTGCGCGTCGAACGAACAGAGGAAGGGCTGGCCGCGCGTGCGGAAAAGCGTGACGCGGCCGGGATACGGCTTCGGCACGTAGTCCCGAATGGCCCGCATGTGGGCTTCCCAGAGCTTGAGCTCGATTTCTGGAAATTGAGACACGTCGATTACGTCTTCCAGGTCAATCGCCGCCGGACCGGCGTTGTTGCGGCCGAACCGCTGCCGCAACTTTTTCATCAAGGTCCTGAATTTACGGCGCACAAGACTGCGGCGCTCGGCTGGGTCCAGATCGGCGAAACTGTTCAGCCAATGAACCGCGTTGATCGTGAAGTCGAAAAGGAAGCGCGGACGCCACCAAGGAACGCGTTCGTAACTGGTGTTCGCGGGTGTGCTTTCCAGCAGCGCCAGCAGAGCGACTGGTTCACCTTGCTCGTGAAGTTGCCGCGCGATCTCATACGCCACGTTGCCGCCCAGGCAATAGCCACTCAGATAATAAGGGCCGCGCGGCTGCACGGTGCGGATTTCCTCGATGTAATGCGCCGCCATGTCTTCGATGCGAGTAAACTCCTCCAGTCCCCTCATGCCGCGCGACTCCAGGCCGTACACCGGCTGGCTGGGGCCCAAATGGGGCGCGAGATTCGCGTAGGTCCAGAGGTTGCCGCCGCCCGCGCCATGCACGAAGAAAATGGGCGGCTTGATTCCTTTGGGTTGAATCGACACCAGCGACGAACAGGAACTGAGGGTCTTCTTTTCACGGAGCAGAGCGGCCAGTTGCTCAACTGTCGGCGCCTGGAACAGAGAGGCGAGCGGAAGTTTTTTGCCGAAATGTTTCTCCATTTGCGCAAACAGCCGCACCCCCAACATCGAATGTCCGCCCAACTCGAAAAAGTTGTCGCGGATGCCGATCGGGTGGACTCCCAGCACCTTTTCCCACAGGGCGGCCAACTCTGCTTCCACTTCATCGCGTGGGGCGGCAAAATCGAGTTCCGGCGCCGTTCGCGATGAATCCGGGTCGGGCAAGGCCTGGCGATCGACCTTGCCGTTGGCGTTGAGCGGGAATGCGCCCAGAAACACAAACGCGGACGGCACCATGTAATCCGGCAGTTTCTGACGGAGAAAGTGGCGCAGTTCCGCAGGCGATGGCGCCGGTTGTTGCGCGGCGACCACGTAAGCGACCAGCCGTTTCTCCCCCGGCCGGTCTCCTTGAGCGAGGGCCAAAGCCTCCTTCACCGCCGGATGCTGACTCAGCACGGTTTCGACTGCTTCCAACTCGATGCGGAAGCCGCGGATTTTTACCTGTCGATCCATGCGTCCCAGGAATTCGATGCTGCCGTCGGGCAACCAGCGGGTTCGGTCCCCCGTGCGATACAGACAGGCCCCGGCTTCGTTGGTGAACGGATGCGGAACAAATTTTTCCGCGGTCAGCTCGGGGCGATTCAGATAATTCCGTGCCAGGCCATCGCCGCCGACGTATAACTCGCCCGCAACGCCGATCGGCACCGGCTGCAAATATCGGTCGAGGACGTAAACCTGAGTGTTGGCAACGGGCCGGCCAATCGGAATCGAGCGGTCCCCTGGCACTGGCGGGGAGATGCGATGGCAGCAGGTGAAGGTGGTGTTCTCCGTCGGACCGTAACCATTAATCAAGTGCGTGCGGCCGAGCTTCTCCAGCGCGCGCGCGACATGGGGCACGGACAGGACATCGCCTCCAGCCAGAAGCTGGCGCACCTCTTTGAGGCAATCGAGCTGTTCTTCGACGATCTGATGGAACAAGCCGGCCGTCAGCCAGAGCGTGGTGATTTTATGCTTTTGAATCACTTCACCCAACTCGGTGAGCGACGGCGCATCCGGCGGAAAAACCACGAGCCGCCCTCCGTTCAACAGCGGTCCCCAGATTTCCAGCGTCGAGGCGTCAAACGCCACCGGCGCGAATTGGAGAAACACGTCGCCGGCATCGAAGCGGGCGAAATCGGTTCCCTTGACCAATCGCACCACGCCGCGATGTGTCACACAAACACCTTTGGGCCTGCCGGTGGAGCCGGAAGTGTAGCTCACATAGGCCAGGTTGTCCGGCCTTACTCCTGGTGACGGGCCAGTAGTGCTCCGGCGGGCGACGCTTTCCCGGTCGCTGTCCGGGCAGACCACCAGGGGAATGCGCCAAGTTGTTCCCGATTGGGGTGCGCCAACCAACTCGTTCATGGCCGCGCGCAATCGTTCCTGCGTCAAGAGCACCGGTGTTCGAGTATCCTCCAGCATGAACGCCAGACGCTCCTTTGGATAAGTCGGGTCGAGCGATACGTACGCGCCGCCGGCCTTCAAAATTCCGACCAATGCGACGACCATCTCCAACGACCGTTCCATGCAGATGCCGACCAGGACATCCGGCCCCACGCCATGTTCGCGCAGGAAGTTCGCCAGTTGATTGGCGCGCGCGTCGAGTTCACGATAGGTCCACTGACGGTTGGTGAACTCCACAGCGACCGCGTCCGGGGTCCGGGCCACCTGTTCTTCGAAAAGCTGTGGAATCGTTTTGTTCCTTGGATAAGCGGTGCTGGTGTTGTTCCATTCGACCAGTAGTTGGCGTCGCTCGGCCATCTTCAGCAGCGGCAGGTTGGAAAGCGGTTGACCAGGATCGGCGGCGATGGCTTCCAACAAAGTCTGAAAATGGCCGAGCATCCGGGCGATGGTCTCGCGCTCAAACAAGTCGAGGTTGTATTCCAGCGCCGCGCGGAGCCCTTGGGGTGTTTCCATCAGGGAGAGGGTCAAATCGAACTTGGCAGTGCCGCAGTCCACGTCGATCGGCTGCAGTTGCAGCCCCGGCAATTGCCCCGGTGCCATCGGCGCGTTCTGCAACACGAACATGACCTGGAAAAGGGGATTGCGGCTGAGGGTTCGTTCCGGCTGCAGTTCCTGCACCAGTTTCTCGAACGGCAAATCCTGATGAGCAAATGCGCTGAGCGCGTCTTCGCGCACACGCCGAAGCAATCCGCGAAACGTCGGGTTGCCTGCCAGGTCACCGCGGAAAACCAGCGTGTTGACGAAGAAACCAATCAGATTCTCCAGATCCAACTGGTTTCGGCCTGCGACGACAGAGCCGACCAGGATGTCTTCCTGGTGGGTGTAACGGTGCAGAAGCGTCTGGAGGGCCGCCAGCAGAGTCATGAAAAAGGTGACGCCCTCCTGACGGGACAAGTTTTTGAGCGCCTGGGTCAACGCGGGTGGAAGCTGAAGCGTTTCGGTCGCGCCGCGCAAGCTTTGCACCGCCGGACGCGGCCGGTCCGTCGGCAAATCGAGGATCGGAAGGGTGCCACTCAATTGTTTTCTCCAGTAAGCCAGTTGGCGTTCCAACGCCGCACCCCTGAGCGAGTCCCGTTCCCAGAGTGCATAGTCGGTGTATTGGATGGGCAGCTCAGGCAACGCCGGCGGCGTTCCGGAGCGGAAAGAGTCGTAAAGGGCGGCGAGTTCGCGGAAGAGAACGCCGATTGACCAGCCATCAGACACGATGTGGTGCATGGTTATCTGCAGCACGTGTTCGTTGGCTTCGAGTTGAATCAACAACGCGCGCAGCAGCAAATCGCCCGACAAGTCGAATGGTTTTCGAGCTTCTGCCTCAAGCGCCCGCCTCAATTCCTCCTCGCGCCGCCCGCCGGGCACCCGGCTCAGATCGGTCGCCTGCAACTTCAGAGTCCGATTCCCGGCAATCGTCTGTGCCGGATTCCCGTCGCTGGCGATAAAGTTTGCACGCAGGACTTCGTGGCGCCGGATGATTTCGTTGAGACTCCGTTCCAGCGCGGTGAGGTTGAGCGCGCAAACTTTATCGCCAGCGACGGGAATCCGGCACAGCAACAGCGCCTTCTGGGAATCGGATAACTCCCGCCTCGACAAAGGCAATTCGTTTCGGACCGTCATGATCGCTGGCTCGCTAATAATTCAGAGTCTCCAGCCCCAGCCAGGCGCTCGGCTTCCTCATCGGACAACTCCCTGATTTCCCGGACGAGCAGGTCTTCAATCGCGGCCGCCAGTTCCGTGATCGCCGGCGCTTCAAAGAAGCGGCGGAACGACAGCTCAACGCGGAAAGCCTCCCGCACGCGGGTGAGCACCTGCGTGACCAGCAACGAGTGGCCGCCCAACTCGAAAAAATTGTCGTGAATGCCGACTTTGTTCAGACCGAGCACTTCACTCCAGATTTCCGCCAGGGCTTCCTCGGTTGTTGTGCGCGGAGCGGCGTAAACCTTTTCCAAATCCGGCCGATTTTGGTCCGGCGCAGGCAACGCGCGTCGGTCCACTTTGCCGTTCGGCGTCAAGGGCAGCTTGTCGAGGAGCACGAAAGCGGACACCATCATGTAATCAGGCAATTTCGTCTTCAGAAAGTCGCGCACTTCGTTCGTCTTGACCGTGGTGTTCGGCTTCGCCACGACGTACGCTACGAGACGCTTCTCGCCCGGGGTGTCCTGCCGAGCGACCACCACGGTCCCGCCCACGGCGGGATGCCGGCCCAGTACGGCTTCGATTTCACCGAGTTCGATTCGGTAGCCGCGGATTTTGACCTGGTGGTCCAGGCGTCCGAGGAACTCGAGATTGCCGTCGGGCAGATAACGCGCTAGGTCGCCGGTCTTGTAGAGACGCGCGCCGGAGCGGTCACTAAAAGGATTGAGAATGAACTTTTCCGTGGTCAGTTCGGGACGGTTCAAATAACCCCGGGCCAATCCATCGCCGCTGAGGCACACCTCGCCCGGCACACCGATCGGCATCGGCTGCAAGTGCTTGTCCAAAATGTAAACCTGCGTGTTGGCGATCGGCCGGCCAATCGTTGCCGGTCCATTTGGACTTCGCAGGGCAAACGTCGAGTAAGTGGTGTCCTCCGATGGACCATAGAGGTCATAGACCTTTTGAATCGTCCCCAGATTGTAAAGCTGTTGGACCATCCTGGTTGAGAGTGGTTCGCCGGCCAGATTGACGGTGCGGACCGACTCGGGCACGCCGCCCATGCTCAACAACTCGGCGATGGCCGACGGAACGGTGTTAATCAAAGTCACTTCGTGGCGCGCGGGCAAGCCGGGCAATTGCAGGGCGTTGTCAGCCAGGATCACCGTCCCGCCACAGCTCAACGGAACAAACAACTCGAACACCGACAAATCGAAACAGATCGACGTGGACGCGAGGACGCCCGCCAATTCCTCCCGCGTGAAGATACTTTTCGCCCAATGGATGAAGGCGACTGTGCTGCGGTGCTCGATGGCGACGCCTTTCGGTTTGCCTGTGGAGCCGGATGTGTAGATGACGTAGGCCAGATTGTCCGGCGAGAGGCCTGAGCGCGGAGCGCGGAATGAAGCGTGCGGATGGACTTCGTCCTCCGCGTTGAGGCAGACCAGTCTGAGATTTGAATTCTGAAATTTGAAATTGTCGCGAAACGACTTTTGTGTCAGCAGCACGGGCGCGCGGGTGTCCTCCAGGATGAAAGCCAGCCGTTCCTGCGGATAAGCCGGGTCCAACGGCACATACGCGCCGCCGGCCTTGAGAATGGCCAGCAACCCAATGACCAACGCCGGCGACCGATCGAGGCAAACACCCACGAGTGTTTCCGGGCCCACGCCCAGTTCGCGCAACCGGTTCGCCGACTGATCGGCACGACGGTTCAGATCATCGTAGGTGAGTCGCTCTGCTCCACAAATCAGCGCGATGGCTTGAGGCGTGCGCTCAACCTGGGCCTGGAACAATTCGTGGACGCTGGCATCGCGGGGATACTCGACGGTGTTACGGTTCCATTCCACCAGCAATTGGCGCCGTTCGGCCTCGCTCAGCAGCGGCAATTCAAACAACCGTTGTTCGGCGTTGTCGATTGCTTTTTCGAGCAGCATTTCAAACTGCTCCAGCAGCCTCGTGATGGTCGCGTCGTCGAACAGTTCCGTGCTGTAATAGCAGTCGAGCGAAAGATCCTCATCCGTCTCAGTCACGTTGAAATTGATGTCGAAATTGACGAAGCGTTTGGGGTTGCGGGCGACTTCAACGACAAGCCGCTCGAAGTTCAGCCTGCCCCGCAGCCGGCCAACGTTGAACGTCACGTTCGCCAGCGGCACGCGGTTGGGGTTGCGCGGCAGGTTCAGTTTGCGGATCAGACTGCCGAACGGATATTGATGACGCTCGAACGCATCGAGAACTGTTTGCCGGAGAGCGGAGAGATACTCGCCGAATTTTCGGCGGGCATCAAAACGGCTGCGCAAGGGCAACAGGTTCACACAGTGGCCGACGAGGTGTTTCGCCCCGCCCATGATCTGTCCCGCCGCCGGCGCGCCGATCACGATGTCGTCCTGTCCGCTCAACCGGTGCAGCAGCGCGTTAAACACGGCGAGCATCGTCGTGAATGTCGTGCAATTGCGCTCGGCGCTGAAGCGTTTCACCGCCGCCGCCAGTTCCGGCTTGAGCGAGCGGACCTGATGGGATCCGGCGTAAGTCCGCGTCGCCGGACGTGGCCGGTCACTCGGCAATTCCAGCACCGGAACCGAATCCGAAAACTGCTTCACCCAATAGGCCTCGGCGGCGGCGGACTCAGGGCTTTGCTCCACCGCTTCGCTCTGCGCATAGCTGCTGAACGGCATCGGCTCCGGCAGCGCGCACGGCCTGCCCCGGCAGTTGGCCGAATAAAGTTCGCCCAACTCGTAAAGCAGCACGCTCATTGACCAACCGTCGCAAATGAGGTGATGCGCCGTGAAGACGAGCCGATGATGGTCCGCCGCCAGCCGGACGATTTGCGCGCGCAGCAGTGGGCCGTTGACCAGATCGAATTCATGCTGGATTTCGCGGCCGATGAGGTCGTCCACGCAGGCTTTGTGGTTGCGTCGGTCCAAATCCGAAAAGTCAACCAGCGGCGTTTCCATCCGGGCCGTGGCGGCGATTCGTTGGAACGCGCCGGACGGACTGAAGGTGGTCCGCAATGCTTCATGCCGCTCGACCAGTTGTTGGACCGCTCGCTGCAACGCCTCCTTCTGGAGCGGCCCGTGCAGGCGCAGCGTGCAGGATTCGTTGTAGGCCGTGGAGACCGCCGGGCCCAATTGGGTGGCAAACCAGATTTCACGCTGCGCGTCGGTGAGCGGGATTGTCTTCGCATCCGCAGCCTCGGTTTCAGCCGGCCGCACGATGGCAGGCTTAAGCCTGGATTCGGCGCGCGGAGGGTCTGCAGTTTGACGCGAGCCGATCCGGCGCGCGGCCTCCGGCTTTTGCCCGTCGAGATGGGCCGCCAGTTTTTCCAGGGTGGTGACCTCTTCCAGCAACTGGCGGAAAGTGACGTTTGCGCCAAACCGTTTCTGCACGGCCTGACTGGCCTGGGTGAGGAACAGCGAATCAAATCCCAGTTCAAGAAATTTCGCCGAGGTATCCGCGTGCGAGAGGTCCACGCCGGATAATTCCTGGAAGACCGCTTTCAGTTCCGACAGCGTTTGATTTTCGCACCGGTCAAACTGCGCCGGGTCGAATCGCGGCTTTCCGGCTTCCTGTTTTTTTGTTTCCTCGGCGGGCGGTTCCTCCGTGAGGCCACGAGAACCATTGCGCTGGACCTGGTGGGCGTCCGCCTGGCCTGCGGCCGGTTCAATCCAGTAACGCTTTCGATCGAACGGGTAGGTCGGCAGCGGGAGCCGATGCCGTCGCTCGTGCGAATAAAAGCCCCGCCAGTCCACCGCGCCGCCGGCTAGCCACAGTCGTCCGAGCGCGTTCAGCAGGGATGCCTGATCGGCCTCCTTTTCCCGCGCGTGGCTGAGCGAAGAGAGGACCCGGTGGGCGGGGTTTACCGCGGGATGTTGCTGCGCCAGGGTGCTCAAGGTGTGACCGGGTCCGGTTTCCAGGAGGATTCCCCTTTGCCCCTGCACCAGTTCGCTGAGGCCATCGGCAAAACGAACGGTCTGGCGCAAATGCGCCGCCCAATAATTGGGGTCGGTCGCTTCCTGCGCCGTAATCCATTTGCCGGTGACGTTCGAGACGCAGGGAATTTGCGGCGGGTTCAACTTCACTTTTCTGACCTTCGCCGTGAACAGGTGGAGCGCGGGCTCCACCATCTCCGAATGAAACGCGTGCGAGGTGTGCAGCCGCCGGCAGGCCGTGCCCCGCTCTTTGAGTTTCTTCTCCAGCGTTTCGATGGCGTCATGCGGTCCCGAAGCGACGCACAGCGAAGGTGCATTGACCGCCGCCAGCGAAAGTTTGCTGCCCAGCAGCGTTTTTATTTCCTGTTCGGGCAAACGGACTGCCAACATGGCGCCAGGCGGTTGCTTTTGCACCAGGCGACCGCGCGCGGCGATCAAGGCCAGCGCGTCTTCAAGCGAAAAAACTCCGGCCAGACACGCGGCCACGTATTCGCCCACGCTGTGGCCGATCATCGCCTGGGGTTGAGTGCCCCAGCTCATCCAGAGTTGCGCCAGTGCATACTCGATGACAAACAGCGCCGGCTGCGTGAGGAAGGTCTGGCTCAGTTGCTCGGCCGCC
>QHNT01000053.1 GCA_003218515.1 Verrucomicrobiota bacterium
CGGTCCGTCCCGATTCTTCCGCATTCTAGAGCTGCATTGACCAAAGCGGACAGGGTAATGACACGTCAAAGGGCCTGGTTTTTTCAGGGCAATTGTTTTATCCGATAGAACCGGGTGTCCGCGTCTGCTGCTGCATTGGTGTCTGTCACCAGGACTTCCGGCCAATTGCCTTGAACATCGCCGCCAGGCAGGGCGACCCAACTGCCGGGGCCAAGATCTGGAGAGTATTCGACCGAATATTTGTGACCCGAAAATGTGCGGAACCGAATCACGGGGCTGTGATTGCTCAGTTCGATGCGCGCGGTCCTGGAGCGGAGCGTTACGGCAAGACTCTGGCCGCCTCCCGCCGCGATTGCTACGACGTCGCTCAACGCGGCAGGCGTGGTAGCTTGACCGACATTGTTGGCTCCCCAGCCGATTACCGTGCCGTCGCTTTTGAGCGCCAGACTATGGCCCACAGAATCAGCTGTTCCGGCGAAATCAGTCCCTCCGGCGGCGATGGCCACTACATTGCTCAATCCGGCAGGCACTGTCGTTTGGCCGTAACCGTTGGCTCCCCATCCGACCACCGTGCCGTCGCGTTTTAGTGCGAGACTGTGATGATATCCCACGGAAATAGCCACCACGTTGCTTAGTCCGGCAGGCACTGGCGTTTGGCTGTATCCCCACCCGGTCACTGTGCCGTCGCTTTTGAGCGCGAGATTATAATCCTGTCGCGCAGCAATAGCCGTGACGTTACTCAATCCGGCAGGCACATTCGTCTCACCGTACATGTTCCAACCCCACGCGACGACCGAGCCGTCGCTTTTTAGTGCCAGACTGTGGCCATATCCCGCCGCAACACCGTGGTTTGCCCGAAAGTGTTGTCTCCCCATCCAATCACGCTGCCGTCACTCTTCAGCGCCAGACTGTGGCTCATCCCGGCAGCGACAGCCACCACGTTGCTCAACTCGACAGGTCCAGCCTTTGGCAGAAAGCGGTTGTCTCCCCATCTAACGACTTTGCCGTCACTCCTGAGTGCCAGATTGTGGCTGCCATACGACGATCCCACGGCAATGGCCACCACGTTGCTTAGCCCGACAGGCACGTTCGTTTGACCGTCACTGTTCTCGCCCCATGCAACAACCGAACCGTCGCTCCGGAGCGCCAGACTATCATTTCCTCCCGCAGCGACGGCTATGATGTTGCTCAATCCGGATGGCACTGTCGTTTGACCGGAGGTGTTATCCCCCCAAGCGACCACCGTATTGTCGCTCTTCAGCGCAAGATTGTGCCCGTACCCCGCAGCAATAGCCGTGACGTTGCTCAGGCCGACGGGCACATTGATTTGGCCGCCAGCATTGTCTCCCCAAGCGACCACCGTGCCGTCGCTCCGCAGCGCAAGACTGTGCCCGTTCCCCACAGCAATTGCCACGACGTTGCTCAACCCGGCGGGCACAGTCGTTTCACCCCAGACGTTGGCTCCCCATCCGACTACGGTGCTGTCACTCTTGAGCGCCAGGCTGTGATACAGCCCGGCGGCAACAGCCACCACGTTGCTCAATCCGGCAGGCGGAGTGGCTTGACCGGAGAGGTTGTCTCCCCAGGCGACTACTGTCCCGTCACTCTTGAGCGCCAGATCGTGACCCCAACCCGCAGCGATCCTGGTGAACACCGTTGCGGGCTCAAAGTGCGGCAACACTATGGAACCCCAACCCACCACTTCGCCCGCAGGTGAACTGGCCATAAGGGACTGACGTGAAATAACCGCGCAAGCGGCGTATACCACCAAGCGCTGCCATTGATGGCGTGAGCACTTCCTGACTACAAGGCTTTCAGTTATTGATGTTAAAAGTCGATGGAGCCCCATGTTCCACTCCTGTCCACTTCTTTTGGCTGGCAATTTTATGTGCCAGTCCCGTCGGAAACGCAACTTAAATAGCACTCGGTTGGAAAAGAGCTGGTACTACGGCGTTACCCACACGCTGCGGAAATGCTGTTGATTCGCGTCGCCCAGTTCCTTGCACGGCTTTCCGTTCACCAGCTTTTTTCCGTCGTCGCTGAGGAGTTGAACCTCTCTCCAGCCTTTGTCCGGATAAAAAATGATCGCTTCAGGATTCAACCCCTTGAAATGCGCGCCCTTCAACCGGCGCGGCGCTGATGTTCCCCCGGACCATTCGTAGAGATGCGACTGCCCTTTGCCGTCGTACGGACCGCCGATGATTAAATATTTGCCGTCCGAATACGCCATGTCGCGAATGCCCAGGCCGTCCAGATTCAGGAGGATCGGTTCGCCGAATCTCGCCGGCTTGCCGTGAATCACTTCGTCCGGGTTGAGCATCGGAACGATCAAGGCCTTGCCGTCTGGAATCGGATTGCGGAAACCAATCAACAGACGGCCATCCGGCGTGGCGCTCAACCCTTCGATGTTCAATGCGCCGCGCGCCTTGGGTTCGTGCCGCGCGGCCTCCCCCAGGTTGAAGCGGGCCAGCCGCGGGTCACGCGTCAAATCGCGCAACAAATCTTCATACGGCCTGCCGACGATTTTCAACTCGATGCCTTGCGCGTTGGTGATAATTTGTGTGGCGAAAAATCGTTCCCGGCTGAGTCGCAATTTGCCGCTCCTGTTTCGACCGTGAGAGGTAATCCAATAGGCGCGATCGCCGGTGCGCGCCGCAGCCTCCAGATCGGACTCGGGCTTCCTGGCGTCCAGATCGAGAAGAGCCGCCAAGTCGATGCCCTGTACCGGGTTCCCGCTCCGCTCACGGTTGTAAACGCGGATGACACTGTCTTCGTCACTCGCCACTGCGAAAAGCTTGTCGGTCAACGCAACCGCGGCCGAGGCGTCGCACATGCCGGTGTAAACAATCGGCGAAGAGACATTTAGTTCCGCCTGGGCAGAGAGAGAAAGCTGTGCTATCAACAGAACAACGGCGGTGGATGGAAATTTGAGCACGATGGTTGGACGGTTTTAGCGGAAAAAGGGTTCAAAGCCACGATTAAACCGGGCGCCGACAGAACATTTCGTCAACGATGATTTCCGTCATCATTCCAACCTTGAACGAGGCCGAATTGTTGCCTGGCACCCTGACTCACGTTCAAGCGAACCGGGTGCCGCACGAAATCCTGGTCGTGGATGGCGGGAGCACGGACGAAACGGTCGCGCTGGCCAACGCGTCGGGGGCGAAGGTCATCAGCAGCGCCCAGAGCCAGCGCGCGGCACAAATGAACCTGGGAGCGCGAATGGCGTGTGGCGACATCTTCCTCTTTCTTCATGGCGATACGTGGACAGGGCCGGACACGTTGAAACAAATCGAAGAGGTGCTCGGCCAACCGGGCGTGGCAGGCGGCGCGTTCGCGCGACGCTTCCAGAGCCGTTCGCGGGTCTTGCGTCTGACGTGCTTGCTCGGCGAATGGCGTTCGAGGTGTTTCCATTGGTTTTACGGCGACCAGGGCATTTTCGTTCGCCGAACGATCTTCGAGCGCGTCGGAGGTTTTCAGGACATGCCGCTGTTTGAAGACGTTGATTTCTCCCGGCGAATGGCGCGGCAGGGACGCGTTGTGACGCTGCGTTCGGATTTGGTTTCCTCGGCGCGCCGTTTTGCCGCTCGCGGGGCATTGATGACGACGGCTTCGGACGTGTGGTTGACGGTTCGTTATTTCGCCGGCGCCGATCCGAAGCGTCTGGCGGCAGAACGGAAATGGCACGAGTCACGCGCTGATAATCCGCTGGTCAAGCAACGCGTTTCTCCTTAGTCTTCTGCGCGCACCAACGATCCCGACCGACCATGAAAACGATCCATCCCGAATCGGCCGTCAAGCAACGCTACGCGGCGGCCGCCATGACGCCCGAAGCGGCCCTTTGTTGCGCCGTCGATTACAACAGGCAATATCTGAAAATCATTCCCGAAGAAGTAGTGCAAAAAGATTATGGGTGCGGCGATCCCAGTCGTTACCTCAAACCCGCGGAAACCGTGCTCGATCTGGGCAGCGGCGCGGGAAAAATCTGCTTCATTGCCGCGCAAATTGTCGGGCCGCAGGGAAAGGTCATCGGCATCGACATGACCGATGAAATGCTGGCGGTGGCGCGCCGCAACGCGCCGATCGTCGCCGGGCGCCTGGGCTACGCCAACGTTGAATTCCGCAAGGGCCGCATCCAGGACCTGGCGCTCGATTTGGAAAAACTGGACCAGGAGTTGAAACAACGCCCCATCGCCGACTCCGCGTCGTTTCTGGCCGCTGAGGAACTCGCGCAAGAGCTGCGCCTGCGAGACCCGCTGGTGGCGAGCGACTCCGTTGACGTCGTTGTTTCCAACTGCGTGCTCAATCTGGTCGAAACGAAATCGAAGCGGCAGTTGTTCGAGGAGATATTTCGTGTGTTAAAGAAAGGCGGGCGCGCCGTCATTTCCGACATTGTTTCCGATGAGGCTGTGCCCGAGCGGTTGCAAAACGATCCCCAACTCTGGAGCGGTTGCATTTCGGGGGCCTTGACCGAGGAAGGTTTTCTGCAAGCGTTCGCCGACGCCGGCTTTTACGGAATGCAAATCCTCAAGCGCGACGACCAACCGTGGCGCACGGTGGATGGAATTGAATTTCGTTCCGTCACCATCGCCGCTTACAAGGGCGAGCAAGGTCCCGTGCCGCCGGAACAGGCCTCGCCGTTCGATTCCTCAGGGGCGGGGTTGCGTCCGCCGCGTGAAACCAAAGGCCGGAATTACAATGCCACCCAGGCCGGCCCGTGTTGCGACGGCGGCTGTAGTTAACAACCGTTTTGATTCGCGAAACGCTAAAGTCCAGACTGGAACAGGCTGGCGTTTCATATGACCCGCGCCTCGGGGTGAAAGTGAACGACCATTTGCAAACCACCAACGCGCGCATCTACGCTGCCGGCGACATTTGTATGAAGTGGAAGTTCACGCACGCCGCTGATGCGGCCGCGAGAATTGTTATTCAAAACGCGTTGTTCCTCGGCCGCAAAAAACTGAGCGCGCTGACCGTGCCATGGTGCACCTACACTGATCCGGAAATCGCGCACGTCGGTTTGTCCGAACGCGAGGCGCGCGAACGAGGCGTTGCCTTGGACAGCTTCATCAAGCGGATGAGCGAAGTGGACCGCGCGATTGCCGATGGCGAGACCGAAGGTTTCGTGAAAGTACACGCGCGCAAGGGCAGCGCTCACTCACTCCGAGCGTGCAGCGCCTCCTGAAAACATGGTTATCCTGGAGGCGATAAGAACCCGTGCTTTGGCGATGCCGGAATGGATTTTTCATTTTTTGCGACGAACTCCCGCCCGCGGTGGGCCGAGGCGCGCGAAAGCGCTCAAAGGAACGTGAGGGCGGCGGGCGCATTTCGATACCACTTACCGCCACGCCCCCCCGCTCCCTCTCCCCGCGAGGCACGAGCGGGGAGAGGGCTGGGGAGAGGGGCGCCTTCTATCGAATTCGCTAATTGGAATCCCCTCTCCCTTACCCTCTCCCCACTCCTCCGTCGTGGGGAGAGGGAATCCACCAGCGGCATGGTGTGTGAAGATGCGCCCATGAGACCTTCGGCTTGGAAATTGCTTGCATCAGTTGATGTTTTATGCAAACTGGCTGAAGGAAAGACGGTAAGAATTGCTCCCTTCGTCCCAACTCCAAATCCAATGAAGCGCTTAACACTCCAACTGCTTTTGCTGGCCGTGGCGGGTGCCTTTTGCCAGTGCCTCCCCGCCGCCGCGCAGACGAGCGGGTTGCTGCGGGAAGTCTGGACGGGGATTCCCGGAACTGCCGTCTCGGACCTCACCAACAATCCGGCCTACCCGGACAACCCGACGAGCACCGACTACGTCACCGATTTTTTTGAGGCGCCCATCGACATCGACAATGATTACGGCCAGCGAATGCACGGCTTCATTCTTCCGCCGCAGACGGGCAGCTACACGTTCTGGATTTCAAGCGACGACAACTCCACTTTGTTTCTTAGCACGGATGAGACTCCGGCGAATGTACAGACGATCGCCTACGTGCCCGGTTGGACCAC
>QHNT01000054.1 GCA_003218515.1 Verrucomicrobiota bacterium
CAGAACGTTGAGCAGCGCGGGCCTCTGCCAGTGCGACGACGGCGGGTCGTTCAGGATGACTTCCTTGACTCGTTCGTCGAACAGCGCGGCGTACAACGCGAGGATTCCCATTTCGCCTTTGCCGTAAAGCGAAATGGAGGACGTGGAAAGTTTCTCATCGTCAGCCGCCCAATTCAGTGCGCGCAAAATGTCCCAGACCTGCATCGCCGCGATGGTGCGACCTGCCCAGACGGCGGTGCGCTCGACATCGGCGTACTCGGCGGCGGCCATCGGTTGCTCGGTGAATCGCGGATTCAGAATCAGCACGTTCCAATGCCTCAGCAACGGCAGCAATTCGTCCATGTCCGAAGAGTAGAATGAATCACCGGCGCGTTTCACGTAGATGAGCAGGGCCGCGTCGCCGGCGCCATGTTTCGGGCTGAGAAGTTGCGCGCGGACTCGCACGCCCTGCTCGGTTTGGAACGACACTTCTTTGTAGTCGGCATACCCGTAGCGCACCGCCCAGCTTCCGGTGCTCTTCGACGTTTTGGTTTCAAAGGGAATTTTCTGTGCCGGAAACCAGCGGAAGACTTTCTCCTTGAGTTGCGTCATCAGGTCCGCGCGGCGTCGTTCCCACCCGGTCCGCGAAGCCGGATTCCTGAGCGGCGCTTGAGCGTTGAACTGGTTCTGGATTTTATAGTTGGTGCAGTCCGCGGGGAGCTTGGCCAGGCAAGCCAGGTCTTCCGCGGTCTCCTTCGGCGGACTGTTGGTCTCTTCGGGCAGCGGCGTCGCGTCGCCTTTGAGCCAGCGCTGCATCCACTGTCGAGCCTCCCGGAGGAACAGCGGTGGATCGCTGTGCTCGACGTTGTCGTCCACCTCGCGGATCCGATCCGGGCCGGCGCCGGCGTACAGATCATAAACCTTTTTCGCGCGATGAAACGCTTCATGGTATCCGTCGGGCGGAAAAATAGAATCTTTCTGTCCGCTCAGGATGAGCAACGGTCGAGGCGCGATGAGGGCGCCCACAATCGGGAAATCCCGCAGGTAAGTATTGTGATAGTAGATACAATCGCATTGCCCGCGCGCCAACCAGTGCTCCGCCTGTGAACCGAACGTGAACGTGGAACAAACCGGCGCCGCGGCGCCGATGCGTTCGTCCACTGCCGCCGTGTACCAGGTCATCGCGCCGCCGCCGGAAATGCCGGTCAATCCGATGCGCTGTTTGTCCACCTCCGGCCGCGTCGCCAGATAATCCAGCGCGCGGATGGCATTCCACACCTCCACCCCGGCAGGGGTGTAGCCCAGCGACAGCCAATGCCACATGTTCAAGTCGTGCGTGCCATGATGAATGCCCGCCACCTCGCCGAACTCCAGCGTGTCGAGAACCAGACAGGCGAATCCATGCGACGCGAACCAGATGGCGCGGTCCTGATACTGAAACTTGGCGCCGAGCGGATGCGGCGAATGACCGCAAAGATACAGGATGGTCGGCGACGGTTTCGTGGCGCTTTTGGGCACGTAAAAATTTCCCGTGACGTAAAGCCCCGGCAGGCTCTGGAAAACCAGCTTTTCGACGCGATAAGCGTCGCGTTCGAGCCGGCCGGTGATTTGCGCCTTCAACGCAGTGCGCGGCGGCAGCGGATCCAAGCCCAGCATTTCGAGCAATTGGCGTCGCAGCTCCGGCCGCTGCTTTTTCCAATCGTCCAGCGTTCGAATGTCGCTGAGGCATTGCGATGACATATCCGCGACGAGTCCCTTCAGTTGATTCGTTGCCATCTCATGCCGTTGCGCGGCGGTCTCCTGTGCGCGGACGCTGAACGATAGAAGCAACAGGATGACACACGCGGCCTGACTCGTTTTTGTTTTCATACGATAGGACGAAATCATAAACGTCCGCCGGCCGGTGTCACTGGTTTTGAGCGGTCACCGCGTTCCCAATGTGCTAGCGGCCCGGGCTGTTCACGCGAATGCTCCACAACGTCGAGCCCGCCGTGACATAGAGCGTCTTCAAATCTTCGCCGCCGAACGCGCAGTTGGTGACTTCATCCATCGGCACAGGAATAAAGTCGAGCAACTCGCCTTCGGAGGACAGGATATAGATGCCGGCTTTGTAGGGCTCGACGGTTTCGAACGGTGGATTGGCCCTGTTCAGGCCGGCGGCAACAAACAAGCGATTGTTCCGGTCCATCTTGAAGCCGTCGGGGCCGCGGCTGGTCTTCCAGTCGAAAATCAATTTCCGGCTGCGCGGCTTCACGGTGCCGTCAGGATTCAACTCGAAGCGCCACAGTTTGCGCGCGCCGCCGATGGTGTTGTTGTTATTGTCGGCGACGAAGAGGTGCTTGTCGCCGGGCGAGACGATAATGCCATTGGGACGCTCCACTCCGGTCCCTGTGATTCGCTGCACCTTTCCGGGCGCGTCGATGCGATAAATGCCTTCAACCAGGTTACCCTTCTCATCGCGCAGCTCCATTGTGTCGCGCGGACCATAGCGTGGGTCAGTGAAATAAATGCGGCCCTTCGAATCGATGGTCAGATCATTCGGCGAGTTGAATTTCATTCTACGTGATCCCCTGACTCGATTCCTCTTCCCTTCCGAAGGCGAGGGAGTGCCCGAAGGGCGGGTGAGGGGATATGAATCGGCCAGCACCGTAATCGCACCGTCCGCCTCCGTGCGGGTCACTCGGCGATTCGCCGCTTCGCAAACCACGAGCCTGCCCTGGTGATCGAAAAGCAGCCCGTTCGCGCCGCCGGAAGGTTCGCGGAAGACATGCGACGCGCCGGTGGCGTCGAATCGCGTGATGCGATCGCCGCCGGTGAAATACAGATCGAACGAGGGCGCGTGCCACGCGGGGCCCTCGCCCGCGCGCGTGGTGTTCAACTGCTTCGGCTTCTCGCCACGCGCGATGGGCGAGTTCTCGGCGGCGAACGCCGTTCGCGTCAACGAAAACCCTCCCAACATCACCAGTAACACCAATTGCTCTATGCTGATCCTGACCAGTGTCATGTCACAGAAATAGCCATACAAATCTGAAGGTTACGCTTTCCCCTCACCCGACCTTCGGCCACCCTCTCCCCATCCGATGGGGAGAGGGCAGGGTGAGGGGCGCTGCTGTTTCTAGCTTGCTCGGCGTCATTGTAAAGATTGGTCTGTCACATGCCGTAACGCGCGACCGGGTCGCGCCCCGGTGTGTTTGCCTTGGTCGATGACGATCCGGCCATTGACGATGACGTACTCAACGCCTTCGCTGTATTGGAACGGCTCCTCGTACGTCGAACGATCGCTTACTCGCTTCTCGTCGAAGATCGTGATGTCCGCAAACAACCCCGCTTGCAGCAGGCCGCGGTCGCGAATTCCGATTTTCGCGGCGTTGAGCGAAGTCATTTTGCGCACGGCATCTTCGAGCCGGAGCAAACCGCGTTCGCGCACGTACACGCCCAACACGCGCGGGAACGTGCCAAAGCTGCGCGGGTGCGGATTGCCGCGTCGCAGCGGCCCCTCTATTGCCAGCGCGGAACCGTCCGAGCCGATCGAGCACCACGACTGGCTCAAGGCGAGGTTCATGTCTTCCTCCGTGTGGTGCGCGTACACCGTGCTCACCGAACCGTTCTGCTCGATAAGGAGATCGAACAAAACGTCGAGCGGATCGGGTGGCGGCGATTTGCCTTCGCTCTTCATGGCAATCACGCGGTCCATCGTTAGGCCCTGGTAGGGATTGTCCGCGCTGATGAGCATGCGGCGCCAATCGCCCCCCACCGCGGTGTAGTGATTGTACCAACCGGCGACGCCGTTGCGGATGTCGTGCTTCAGGCGCTGGCGCTGGTCCGAGTCTTTCAATCGCGCCAGCAGCTTGGACCGGCCGCCTTCGTGCGCCCATGGCGGAATGATGCTGACGAGATCATTGTTGCCGCGCGTGTAAGGATAAACGTTCGCCTGCACATTCACGCCGCGCCGCCGCCCCTCTTCAATCAGCGCCACAACCTCCTTCATGCGGCCCCAATGTTTCTTGTCCGCGACCTTCAGATGAAGGATGTCCACCGGAACACCGGCGCGCTCGCCGATCCGGATCGCTTCTTTCACCGAGTCGAACACGCCAAGTCCCTCGTCACGCATGTGCGTGGAATAAATGCCGCCGTGTTCGCGCACGACTTTGCACAGCTCGACATGCCGTAACTCGCCGGGACCGGGCCGGTCGAAGGACGATCCCATCACGCATTCCCAGACCGTTCCTTCGCCGACGTAAGAAGCGACGTTGACCGAAACGCCCGCGCGTTCGATGGCGGCGAAGTAATCGCGCAACGCGCGAATCTCGAGCGGTTCGTTCTTCACCGAAACAGATCGCGGCTTGAGTTTGCCTTTGAATGGCCCGGCGGAGCTCGATTCGCCGATGACTTCCGTCGTGACGCCCTGGCGGATTTTGCTTTGCGCGTTTCCGTCTTCGAGCAGCGTCCAGTCCGAGTGCGAATGCATGTCGATGAACCCCGGCGCGACGACCAGATCGGCGGCATCAATCACCCGCTTCGCATCGCCCGCGGCGCGTCCGAGGGCGACAATTCGATCTCCTTTGGCGGCCACATCGCCGTAGAACCACGGGTTGCCCGAGCCATCGACGATTTTACCGCCGCGGATGACGAGGTCGTATTTCGGCTCGGCGGCGTCAACCCGTGTGGCGCCGAGGAAAAGGAGGGCGCAAAACAATAGCCAGGACTGAAACCGGCTTTTCATTGAATTGCGGTAGAGTTTGCGCCGGAGGCCGCTTGTCTGGCAAGCACTGGCCTGGTCCGGCAGAGTCCTGGTTCGCGTTGAGTGGGTGCGCCGCTGCCGCGGCGCACGGCGGTGCGGCGGCACCGCCGCCACCAAATTAAGAGACTACGGACACACTCTGCAAGCAAGTCGTGCGCGAGTCAAAGTCTGTTTCCGAATCGTGCCATGATTCGGACCGGCAGCCCCAGCAATGGTGTAAGTCAACATCTCCTGGTTCGCTCCTGCAATCACGGTCCGTTCCGGAAATGAATCCACAGACGATCAGTGAGACCAAGAAAGTCTGGCTGCTGCGGGGACAGAACTGCTGTCTCAAGGCACGTTGAGGCCCACCCGGGCGTATCTTGACACCATGCCGCTGGTCGATTCCCTCTCCCCACGACGGAGGAGTGGGGAGATGGTAAGGGAGAGGGGAATCCAATTAGCCGCGCCAATTCGATGGAAGGTGCCCCCTCCCCGGCCTCACTGCCATTGAATTAAGGAGTCGATGTGCATTTCGAATCATTTTTGAATGTACAAAGTAAATACATTGGCTATTTAGAATGG
>QHNT01000310.1 GCA_003218515.1 Verrucomicrobiota bacterium
AGTGCCGCACTTGAGAAGAACGATGTCCGAAGTAAAACCAGAAGCAGCAGAGACAAAAAAATTAGAACTGCCAATACGCGTTCGGCTGTCCTCGCTTCGCGACCATGTTTGGAGTCATCTCGTAGCGAACGCATAAATATAATAACTGAACATGCTGCGGCTAGCCCCAGGACAATTAGCAAGTGCGTGTTCATATGCAACTCTTCATCGGGATGCTATGGAACCAGGATTCCGTCATGAAGAATCCACGAGGGAATAATTCGCAAATTCCCTGAGCCCGATTTCTCGCATCGAGAAGCATTCCAGCTAACTTTTATTTCGACTCAAGACTTACTTTAACCAAACCGGCAGCCTCTCACGCTTCCAAATCTCCGGCAGCTTCTGGCGTTCGCGCACGACTGCGGATTTGTTGCCGTGGACCAGCACTTCGGCAGCCAGCGCGCGGGTGTTGTAGTTCGACGCCATCACGAAGCCATAAGCGCCGGCGCTCATCAACGCGAGGTAGTCGCCTTCCCCCACCTTTGGCAGCGGCCGGTTCTTTGCGAAGTAATCGCCCGACTCGCAAATCGGCCCTACGACGTCGCTCGAAACAACGGGTCCGTTCCCGCGCGTCAGCGGCACGATTTCGTGATAAGAATCGTAGAATGCCGGGCGAATCAGGTCGTTCATCGCCGCATCGACAATGACGAAATTTTTGCGGCCGGTGCGTTTCACGTATTCGACGCGCGTGACGAGAATGCCGGCGTTGCCGGCGATGAACCGGCCGGGTTCGATGAGAATGCGCAGGTTGAGCGGCTTGAGCAGCGGCACGAGCGTGGCCGCATATTTGGCGGGGGTGAGGATGTGTTTCGCCTGCGGCCGTTGCCACCAGTCGGTTCCGCCGCTGGCCAACGCGGGCTGATAGACGATGCCGAGGCCGCCGCCGATGCTGAAAAACTCGAATGGAAATTTCGTTGCGAGCTTTTCCACGAGCGGCACGACTTTGCGCACCGCCGACTCGAACGGCTTCACTTCCGTGAGCTGCGAGCCGATGTGCATTTGCAGTCCGCGCAGCCGGAGATTTTTCAGTTTGCGCGCGCGGGCATAGACGCCCTCGACTTGCTCGAAAGCGACGCCGAACTTGTTCTCGTAAGTCCCGGTAGTAATTTTCGCGTGCGTACCCGCGGCCACGTTTGGGTTCACGCGCACGGCCACCGGCGCCGCCTTTTTCAGCCGCCCGGCCACGCGATTGATGCGCTCCAACTCCGGTTCGCTTTCAACGTTGAACGAATAAATGCCGCGGCGCAGGGCGAACTCAATCTCGGTTTCGGTCTTACCAACGCCTGCGAAGGCGCATTTCTTCGGTGAACCGCCGGCGGCAATGACGCGGCGGAGCTCGCCTTCGCTCACGATGTCGAAGCCGCTGCCGAGATTGGCGAGCGCGCGCAGCACCGCGAGGTTGGAGTTGGCCTTGACCGAGTAACAGATGAGATGGTCGAGCGGCGCCAGCGCAGCGTCGAGCTTCTGGAAATGGCCGGTCAGCGTCCGCTGCGAATAGACGTAAAGCGGCGTGCCGAACTTTTTGACGAGCGATTCGATCGGAACGCCCTCACAATAAAGGTTGCCGGCCACGTAATGGAAATCGTGCATGGCCGGCAGTTATGCCAAAGTGAAAGCACGCGTTCAATACGGAAAGCATTTGCATTGCAGGTCCAATGCGACTTGAACGATCGAAATCACTGCCGGCCAAACTATGCGGGATTCCTGGTGAGCAAGGTGGTTTTCGCGGACCGCATCGCGGTGGCACTGAATCTGCGGAACGGATCTCCGTCGAGAAAACCCGAAGCGGAGAGGTGCTTTGGGGACGTAAGGCATATGGAACTTCATAGCCGGGAAGTGAACGGCATCAACGGCGCACAGCCGGGACTCAGCCGCATCCAGCCGGAAACGCGGACAGGCTACATCCTTTTGTGCACGCTGCTCTGGTCCACCATCGCCTTCCTGCTCGTTCACCGCTTCGTGCTCTCCACGGTGGTGGTCGAGGGGGAAAGCATGAGGCCGACCTTGAAGCCCGGCGACTGTCGCCTGGTCAATTGCTGGCTGCCGCTGTTCCGAGGCTACCATCGGGGCGATATTGTGGTCATCCGTGACCGGGAAAGGGCGGAACTGATGGTCAAACGCGTTGTCGGCCTGCCGTCGGACTGCGTTCAGGTCCGCGGCGGAGAGGTTTACATCAACGGCCGTCCGTTGCAGGAGGCTTACTTGCCTTCCTCGACGTTCACCTCGCCCAGGAAATGGGGAAACCACAATTATGCGATTGCCAGCGATTGCTATTTCGTGTTGGGCGACAACCGGTCGGCCAGCGAAGACAGCCGTTCCTATGGCGCAGTAAATCGCGCTGATCTGCTCGGCCTGATTTCCCGATAACACCGCTTCGGTTGCCTGGTCCGGCCGCGAACGTTCAACCCAAGGCGCGCGGGTGCGGCTGCCTACTCGCCAATAATCTTTACCAAGGCTCGCTTCCGCCGCCGCCCGTCAAATTCGCCATAAAAAATCTGTTCCCACGGGCCAAGGTCGAGTTTGCCCTTGGTGACTGCGACGACCACCTCGCGGCCCATGATCTGGCGCTTCAGATGAGCGTCGGCATTGTCTTCGCCAGTGCGGTTGTGCTGATACTGCGAGGCCGGCGCGTGCGGCGCGAGTTTCTCCAGCCAAACATCGTAGTCGTGCAACAACCCGTCCTCGGCGTCGTTGATATAGACGCTGGCGGTGATGTGCATGGCGTTTACCAGGCAGAGCCCCTCTTTGACTTCGCTTTTCCGCACGAGTTCTTCGACGGTGCTGGTGATATTGACAAAGCCGCGGCGGTCAGGAATTTCGAACCATAGATGTTCGGTCAATGACTTCACCACGCGAGCATAGCTTGATTGAATCCGGCCCGCATCCTGCAAATATCGTTTCTTCCAGCGGGCGATAAGAGGATCGTGGCGCTACGCCGCGCGACCGTGTTCAATGCTCGCAACTCGACACCGCCACCAAGCTGATGTGACGCCCGTATTCCCCTCACCCGGCCTGAAGGCCACCGTCGGATGGGGAGCAGGGACAGGGTGAGGGGTCTTCGGAAATCTTGCAGACCGCACTCGAGAGGGTGGTATTAGATGCGCCCCAGGGCTGGCGCGTTTCAATCTCCTGGGTTGATTTCACTTGGGTTGATTTCAATTGAATCCGTGATCGAGCTCGGATAAACTTCTGCCTTCGCCAGTTATGAGGACTTTCCACAACAGACTGGACGCAGGGTCTGCCCCGGGCGACCTGTTGGCAGCGTTTACCTTGATCGAACTGTTGGTTGTCATCGCCATCATCGCCATTCTGGCCGGGCTGTTGTTGCCAGCTTTGGCCCGTTCCAAGGCCGAGGCGCTCAAAATCAAATGTATGAGCAACCAAAAACAGATCGGCATTGCTTACAAACTGTATGCGGACGATCACATTGACTCATACCCCGTCCACGACGGCTGGGCGTCGGTCGGAGGCAAGTATTGGACAAACGCGAACGTCTCGGGAAACGCAGCGGACTACGGCGGCCGCGTGCCGGAAACAAACCGCCCGTTGAACTCGTATATCGGCGCCGTCGAAGTGTTCCATTGCCCGGCGGACCATGGCGATGCATTAAACACGCAGGTCAAAACGTGTTGGGAGGGCTGGGGCAACAGCTACCTCGTCGGATGGGCGAACGACGCCTTCCGGGTGGAAAAAGTGACCGGCGATTCCAAAGCGGCGCGCGGAACGCCGCAGGCAACTCCCAACAGGGAATCGCGCTTCGCCTTGCGACCGGTGACCAAGGTGATTCAGGGCGACTGGCCCTGGCACGCGAATCGGTCCTCAACGGACAAGCGAACGGTCTGGCACAATTACAAAGGCAAGCGTTATGAAGACATGCTGTTCGGCGACAGCCACGTCGAAAACTATCGGTTTCCAAAGGAGATGGACGGCTGGATCAGCACGCTTCCGGATATGAATTTCAAGTGGTGGTGAGGCAGCCCGTTCGAGCACAGTCATGTCCTGGCTCCGTCGTCAATGCCGCAAAAGAAATCTCCGCTGACCTCTCGCCCCTCCGGTCGGAGATTAAGAGTAAGATTACGATTAAGAGCGGGAGGAAACCGTTGCGGCCCAATTCAACGGCAGTGGCGAAAGGGTGAGGGTGCGCATTTGACCCTCGATTCTCGAATTTTGACTGCCGCTCCAACGCGCCGTGTTTCTTTGGTGCATTTCGCGTGTTTCGCGGTTTGAGCGGAATGGAAACCGCTACGGACGTTTTGAAGGACGGTCGTGCCAGACGAGGCCGAAGAAGACAACGCAAACGATGATCACGAAGAGGAGGACAAACAATCGCCTGGAATGGCGACTACCGACGGGTTTGCGGTAGTTGATGTTCACAGAACTGGATTCATCAGGTGGAGTGAGCGTTCCCGCGAGCCGGATCCCTCATCAACTTCAGGCTTGTCCCACCGGCCTGGACTTATGAAACCGTTTCCGGGCTTTTTCACGATCACGATGTTGCTTTATCCAAAGAGCTGTTAGCTGACGGCGATGATCGAAGCCGGCTCATTCCAATCATTGCGGACTGCGCCCATGGCCTTCGGGTCGAGCATCGGTTCGCCGTCCACGAGAAACTGATAGAGGTGGTGGCCCTGGCTTAAAGGCACCTGCAGGAACCAGCAACCATCCGTCTGCCTCTCCATGGGATGGGAGGTGCGATTCCAATCGTTGAAGTCACCGCTCAGATAAACCGATTGCGCATTGGGGGCGGCGCAAAAGAACTAGATCGGGACGAGCGCGAGTTTGCTTTCGAGTTGGAGATTCATAATTGAATCATTCAATGGTCGTATTCATTTCAGTTTTCAATTGATGGTTCGGACTTGAGAGAAAATGCGTGGGTGGATGGAGCGCGCTTTGATGCATGGAGCGGAGGCGTGTCCGGTCCGGTCTGTGTTGGAATCGGCGCGACGGCTTCATTGAGGCGCACGCGGCTCGCGAGCCAGACACTGACCAGACCGGCCGCCACAGCGATCCAGCCAAGCCAGTGAAAATCCGCCAATCGCCCTGACGGTTCTTTGGTTACGATCCAGCCGCCGATGCTGGAGGTGACGCCCATCGCCAAGTCGCGCGCACAACCGCTCAAGCTCATGAACGCGCCGCGGCGCGAAGCGGGAACGGCCAGCGTCATGATGGCCTGGCCCGGCACAAATCGTCCGCTGGCGAACACAAAGAAAGAACCGCCCAGAACCAGCACCGCCCAAACAGGGAGCTGGCCCGAGTGCGTGATGACCAGCGTCACGACGGACGCGACGGCAACCAGACTGGAGAAAACACGGAAGCGTCCGAGCCGGTCAGCCAGCCTGCCGATCAGTGGCGCGGTGAACACCGTCAGCACGCCGCCGGTGAAATAGACGAGGAACAAATCGCGTTCCGGCAATCCGACGTTCGCAACGAGATAAGGCGACAGCAGGGGGATAATGGCGAAATGCCCGCACACCATTGCCACCATGAATGACAGTGCGCGACCGGCGTTCGCGTCGCGCAGCAATTCCGCAAACGCCCGGTTCGCGTGGCCGTTTTGCAAATGCCCGCGAACGGAAGGCAGACGCAGGTACGCCATCGTCCACACCACACCGGCGATTCCCGCCAGCATGAAAAACGGCGCTTCCCAGCGGAAATGCTGCGCCAGTTGAAGTCCGAACGGAACGCCCACCGCAGCCGCCGCGGAAAACGCCGTCATCACGATGCCGACGCCGGCCGCGCGCCTCTCCGCCGGCACAACATCACCGACGATGGACATGACCATCGAAGTTGAAAGACCGCCAAACGCGCCGCTCAACGCCCGCGCCGTGAACAGCGTGGCGGTGTCTTGCGACAGCGCGCACGCCAGCGTGCCCAAGGCAAATCCAGCGTAAGCAAAGAGCAGCAGCTTTCGCCGGTCAAAGCGATCAATGAACGGCGCTGCCAGCAGACCCACGACGCCGGAACTGATCGTGTAAGCCGCAACTAGCGCGCTAAAGTTTCCCGGCCCGATGTGCAACTCCCGCATCAGTTGCGGCCCCAGCGGCATCATGATCATGAAATCCATGATGTGGGTAAACTGCACCGCCGCGAGCAGCAGCAGCAGCAGGGAGCGTTCAGACAGCGGCGTCATAAGAGCTGTCCGATCACCATTTGGATTTCGCGCCAGACAACGAAGCCTGTCGCGCGTCGTTCTCCCATCCGCCGCCGAGGGCTTTGATCAGTTGCACGGCGGTGATCAGGCGCTGTCCGGCGAGCTGGGCGTTGGCGCGCTCGGCCTGAAGCGCGTCGCGGCTGGCATCCACGACTTCGAGATAACTCACGATACCGGAGCGATAGCGGTCGGTGGCCAACTCGGCGGCGCGCCGCGCGTTCGCCACCGCGCGTTGTTGAGCGGCGGCCTGGTCAATCAGATGACGAATGCCGGACAGGCTGTTTTCCACTTCGCCGAAAGCGACGAGGACCTGCTGGCGATAGCGCGCCACCGCTTCTTCAAAGGCGGCCTGTGAACGCTTGTAATTCGACCGGTTGCGACCGCCCGCAAAGATCGGCAGCGAGAGGCCCGGACCAATCGACCAGGTCCGGCTGTCCCATTTGAACAGCGTGTCGATGTCGCCGCTGACAAAGCCACCCGAGCCGGTAAGCGTCAGCACGGGGAAGAACGCGGCTTTGGCGACGCCGATGCGCGCGTTGGCCGACGCAAGCTGGCGCTCGGCTTCAGCAACATCGGGGCGGCGTTCCAACAGATCCGCCGGCAGACCGGCGGGAACCACCGGCGGCTGGGGATTCCATTTCGTGTCGGCGTTGTCGAGCGCGGCGAGTTTGAAAACCGCGGGGTTCGTGCCCGCGAGTATGGCGATGGCGTTCTCCAGTTCGTTTCGCCGTTGAGCCAGCGAGGCTGCCTCGGCTTCCGTGGTGGCCAACTCGGTCTCGGCGCGGGCAACGTCGAGTTCGCTGCCGATCCCCCCTTCGAAGCGGCTGCGCACGAGTCGCACCTGCTCTTTGCGCAAGTCCAACGTGCCCGTGACAGTGGCGATTTCCGCGTCGAGCGCGCGAAGAGCGAAATAGTTTTGCGCCACGTCGGCCTGGAGCGTGAGCAGGACATTATAGAACGCGGCGAGCGATGCCTGAGCGTCCGCGCGTGCACTTTGAAAACTGCGGCGCACCCGACCCCAGAGGTCAACTTCGTAGCTCAGATCGAGCGGGGCGCGGAAGGTGTCCGCGGTCAAGCCGCCAAAGCCTGGAACCTGATTCGGAGAATAGCGTTGGCGGTTGAAACCGGGATCAAGATTCAGGCTGGGCAACAACTCGCTGCGAGCCACGCGCGCGGTGGCGCGAGCCTGGTCCACGCGGGCTACGGCGGCTTTGAGTTCCTGATTGGCCTTCACCGCTTGCGCTTCCTGTTCGTTCAGACCGGCGTCGCCGAAGATTTCCCACCAGTTTCCTTTCGGCACGTTGTCGAGCGGCCGGCCTTCTTTCCACGCACCCAGCTCAACGGCCTTGTAATTTGCAGGAACAGAATTCGTCGGTTGCCGGTAGTCGGGTCCGACGGTCAGCAAGCCGGCCTTGGCGGAGACGGCGGTGAACAGCAACGCCGCCGCGGCGACGCCCGCTGTTGCTCCGGCAGAACCGAGCGCTGTTCCTTTTAATGCCGGCCCGGGCGCGGGCTTCTTTTTCCACCCGAGTTTCATCAGTGTCACGTAAAACACCGGCGTGAGGAACAGGCCGAACAGCGTCACCCCAATCATTCCGGCAAACACAGCAACGCCCATGGCCTGGCGCATCTCCGCGCCGGCGCCGTGCGACTTGACGAGGGGAAAGACGCCGGCGATGAAAGCGATGGAGGTCATCAGGATCGGGCGCAGACGGAGCCGAGAGGCTTCGATGGCCGCTTCAAACGGCGATTTGCCCTCATCCTGTTTATGCTTCGCGAACTCGACGATCAGGATCGCGTTCTTGCACGCGAGCCCCACGAGCACGATCAGCCCAATCTGCGTGAAGATGTTGTTGTCGCTGCCTTTGAGCCACACGCCGGTGATGGCGAACAGCAGGCACATCGGCACGATGAGGATGATGGCGAGCGGCAGGCGGAAGCTTTCGTATTGCGCGGCCAACACGAGGAAAACGAGCAGGATACAGAGCGGATAAACATACACCGCGGTATTGCCGGCAAGAATGCGTTGATAGGTCAGTTCGGTCCACTCGAAGGCGGCACCCTTCGGCAGATTCTCATTCGCGAGTTTCGCGATGAGCGCCTCGGCTTGTCCGGAACTGAAACCGGGCGCAGGACCGCCGTTGATTTCGGCAGCGGGATAACCATTGTAACGCATCGCGCGGTCGGGGCCATGAGTTTCTGTCACCTTCACCAACGTGCCGAGCGGCACCATCTGACCTCTCGCGTTGCGAGTCTTGAGGCGGGTGATGTCCTCAGCGCGGTCGCGGAACGGCGCGTCGGCCTGCGCAATGACCTGATAGGTGCGGCCAAAACGGTTGAAGTCGTTCACGTAAAGCGAGCCGAGATAAATCTGCATCGTCTCGAAAAGATTTTGCAACGGCACGCCCTGTTGCTTGGCCTTTACGCGATCAATGTCCGCGTCCAGTTGCGGCACGTTCACCGTGAAGGTCGAAAACGTGCCGGCCAGTCCGGGTGTTTGATAACTCTTGCCGATGATGCTTTGGATGTTTTGGTAGAGCGCGTCGTAGCCAAGGTCGGCGCGGTCTTCGACGAAAAGCTTGAAACCGCCAATCGTGCCGAGGCCCATCACCGGCGGCGGCGGCACGGTGAGAACGAAGGCGTCCTGGATTGAGGCGAACTGTTGGTTCAACTCGCCTGCGATGGCCGGACCGCTCAGGTTCGGCGTCCTGCGATCTTCAAACGGATCGAGACAGAAGAAAACAATCCCCGCATTCGGCGCGACGCTGAAGCCGCTGATGCTCAGGCCGGGAAACGCAACCGCACTTTGGACGCCGTGCAACTTCAGACCGATGTCGGACATGCGACGGATCACGGCTTCCGTGCGGTCGAGTGACGCGCCGTCCGGCAATTGCGCGAAGGCGACCAGGTATTGCTTGTCCTGCGTCGGCACGAATCCGGTCGGGACTTTGTTGAAGCTCCAGCCGGTGAGCAATACGAGTCCGCCATAAACAATCAGTGCGACTGCGCTCTTGCGGAGAACCGTTCCGACACCGGTGGAGTATTTGTTGCCGGCCCAGGAAAAAACCCGGTTGAACGGATGGAAGAACCAGCCGAGCGATTTTTCCATGACGCGCGCGAACCAATCCCTCGGCGCACCGTGCTCCTTGAGCAAAACCGCACACAACGCCGGCGAGAGTGTCAGTGAGTTAAATGCGGAAATCACCGTCGAGATCGCGATGGTGATGGCGAACTGTTTGTAAAACTGGCCGGTCAGACCGCTGATGAACGCCGTCGGCACAAACACCGCGCAGAGCACCAGGGCCGTCGCGATAATCGGGCTGGTGACTTCGCTCATGGCGCGTTTGGCGGCGTCCACTGGCGACAAACCCAGCGCGATGTTGCGCTCGACGTTTTCGACGACGACGATGGCGTCGTCCACAACGATGCCGATGGCCAACACCAGACCGAACAGCGAGAGGTTGTTGATGGAGAAACCGAATGCCAGCATCACGGCAAACGTGCCGATAAGCGACACCGGCACGGCCGCGAGGGGAATGATCGAAGCGCGCCACGTCTGGAGAAAGATGATGACGACGATGACGACCAGCAGGGTGGCTTCGAGCAGCGTGTGAACCACGGCTTCAATCGAATGCCGCACGAACACCGTCGGGTCGTACACCACCGAGTAGTCCACGCCGTCGGGGAAGTTTTTCTTCAACTCCTCCATCGTGCGGCGAACGCTCGTGGAGAGTTCGAGCGCATTGGCGCCGGGAGTTTGGAAGATAGGCAGCGCGACAGCCGTCTTGTTATTCAGCAGCGAGCGCAATGCGTAGCTGTCGGCGCTAAGTTCCACGCGGGCGACGTTTCTGAGCAATGTCTTTTCGCCGTTGGGACCGGTCTTCACGATGATCTGGCCGAACTCCTCCGTGGAAATCAACCGGCCCTTTGCATTGATCTGCAGCTCGAAATTCACCGGCGAACTCACCGGCTGCTGCCCAATCGCGCCGGCGGCGACCTGAACGTTCTGTTCGCGAATCGCGCTGACGACGTCACTCGCAGTGAGATTTCTTGCGGCGAGTTTGTCGGGGTTAAGCCAGACGCGCATCGCGTAATCGCCCGAACCGAACACTTCCACGTCGCCGGCGCCGGGGATGCGCGCCAACACGTCTTTGACCTGCAACGTGGCGTAGTTGCGGAGATAAACCTCGTCGTAGCGACCGTTTGGCGAGAACAGGTGCACCACCAGCGTGAGGTCGGGCGATTGCTTTGTGGTCGTGACGCCCAGCCGGCGAACTTCCTCAGGTAATTTCGGCAGCGACTGCGAAACGCGGTTCTGCACCTGCACCTGGGCTTTGTCGATGTCCGTGCCCAGTTTGAACGTCACGGTCAGCGTCACCACGCCGTCACCCGTGGCCTGCGAAGACATGTAGAGTGAGTCTTCGACACCGTTGATGGCCTGCTCCAGCGGCGACGCGACCGTTTCGGCGATGGTCTTCGGGTTCGCGCCGGGATACGTCGCGCGCACGACGATGGTGGGCGGAACAACCTCCGGGTATTCGCTGATCGGCAACCGCCGCAGTGCGATGAACCCAACGATGAAAATCACGATGGAGAGGACGCCCGCAAAAATCGGACGGCGAATAAAAAAGTGGGAAAAGTTCATAGTCGGCCTCCGTCGTGGTGGATCAGCGTTTCGCCAGCTTTGGGCTGTCGTTGATCGCCACGGCTTCTTGCGGCGTGACTGGCATCCCGGGTCGTACGCGTTGCAGGCCGTTAACGACCACCATCTCACCCGCGTTGAGTCCGGAACGGACAATGCGTTTGGATGCGCGCAAACAGACCTGGCACGATGCGGCCGTCGCCATTTGGAAACACGGCGCGCAACAGAATGCTGCCCGTGTTGGGATCGAGGTGATTGTCAAACGATTCGATGTAACCCCGATGAGGGAAGTCTTGTTCGTCGGCCAGTTGCAGTTCGACCGGAATCCTGCCGTCGCCGTCGGTCTCAAGCTTCTTGGCCTGGGCCAGTGCATTAAACTTCAACAGCGAGTTCTCGTCGATGTCCGCATACGCGTAGATTGGATTCACCGAAACAAGAGTCGTCAGCAGCGAGGCCGCTCCGGCGATGCCGCTGACGTAATTGCCCTCGGTCAGAAGCGCGCGGCTGACGCGTCCGTCGATAGGCGCGCGGACTTGCGTGTATTCGAGGTCGAGTTTCGCGGAATCGAGCGCGGCCTGCGCCGCCTGCAAGGCCGCCTTGGCTTCCTGATAGCGCGCCTGGCGGGCGTCGGATTCTTCCGTCGAGATGGCTTTGTTTGCCAGGAGTTGCGGCGTACGGTCGGCTTCACGCCTGGCGTTTTCCAGGCGAACCCGAGCCTGCTCGAATTCGGCCTGCCGCCGGTCAAGATCAGCCTGATGCCAGCGCGGGTCGATGACGAAAAGCACCTCGCCTTTCTTCACCACCTGCCCCGATTGGAATCGGACTGTCTCGATGTAACCGGAAACGCGTGGACGGACGTCAACCGATTCCACCGCTTCGGTCCGGCCGGTGAATTCGTCCCATTCGACAATTTCCTTCCCTTCAGTCGACGCGACCGTAACCGAAGGTGGCGACGGGTGTTGCTTCACGCTGCCCGGACCGCAGCCGGTGGACAGGGCGACCAGGGCGCCAAGCGACAGCGCTGAAGACGCCAGACGAAAAATGATTTTGGATGTCATGCTTTTTGGATTTGAGGTTTTGGGTTTGGCTGATGGCAGCGCCCCGATACCCTCAGACGGAGGGCGCGCGCTGCATGGACCGCTGCCGCGCTTGCCAGACTGCAACAGCCTGAGCCTTCTCCGTCGCGAGCGTCGGGAAAACGAGGAACGGATAATCCGTTTGCCACGACATGGCCTCGGCTTCGCTCAGGGCCAGGCGAAGCAGTTGTTCATTTGCTTCAAAGACGTCGCGGAATTCGGCCAGGATTGCCTGTTTCGTCTGCTCGATCCGTGTCACGAAGTTTTGGCCAGACGCCCGGCAGAAGTTAGCAACGGTCGGCTTGGTCAGGGCATTTTCTTTGGTTTGATCAATGGCATTCATGCTTTCCTTGCGTTTCAGTAGTTGTCTATTTAGTCAAATTCGCGCGCAAAAAAAATCTTCGACTCAGGCGGGCACTGGTTCAGGTCCCTTTACTCCGAGCAATTCGTATGTCCCGCGTACAGCGTCGCGGAGGATTTCCAGTTTGTCATGAATCCGCGCTTCGGTAAGCAGCCCCTGATAGTATGCAAAAAGCGTTCTTGCCTTTGCAGCCGCGTCGGGAGCGTGAACCACTCCGGCAGCGTGGGCATCGCGAATGGCCGATTCAAGATACTTGCGCTTTTGATCGAGGATTTCCTGGATTCTCTTTTGCAAACGATCCTCCTGTGTACTGATTTCAGAGCCCAGCGAAAACAGAGGACAACCGAGCACGCATCCGCACTTGCTCCTGATCTCAGCCTGAACACGGTAACAGTAATCGCAATACCGGCGGAGGCGCTCGAGCGGCGGAATCGTCGGGGAAAAAAGTGAGTCCAGTTCGGTGCGCCTTCGCCCCCACTCCTCGTCAATAGCCGCCACTGCCAGGTCCGCTTTTGAGTCGAAGA
>QHNT01000254.1 GCA_003218515.1 Verrucomicrobiota bacterium
GCCCTCTAACTGATCCGACGCAAACGAGCTTGCCACGCGCCGGGTTCCACTTACCATGCGAGCCAGCTTGACACGCCGGATAAGGGGTGTGACAGGTGTGACAGATGATTCGATCGTTTGCATTTACAACGCAGGGACGTTTGCACAGCAAGGACATCGAAATGTTCCTGATGCCGACGCTTTTGGCGGACACGAATCTGTTTCTCTGGGTTGATTTGGAGAAGCCGGAGGCGGAGGAAACGAAATCGGTGCTGGAGGAAGTGTTCCATTTTCACCCGCTCTCGATCGAAGACTGTGTGATGCTCAGTCCGTCGCCGAAGGTTGAGGAATACAGCCCGAAGGAAGAGGACCGATTTGCGCCTTACCTGTTCATGGTGATTCACGCGGTGGACTACAGCCGCAAGGACGGCGTGTTCGCGACGAGCGAGCTGAATTTCTTTTTGGGCAAGAATTTTCTGGTGACCTATCACGAGGCGCCGCTCAGGAGCGTGCAGGTCACCGGGGAGCGTTGTCTGAAGAGCACGGTGCACATCGCGCGGGCGCCGGACCGGGTGGCGCATACTTTGCTCGACTCGATTGTCGAAAATTACAAGCCGGCCCTGGACGAATTGTCGCTGGAGATCGGTGAGTTGGAACAGCAGGCGTTGCAGCATCCGACCCGGGAGACGCTCAACAAAATTCTGCAAGTCAAAAAAGAAGTGTTGCACCTGCGGCAAATCATCGGGCCGCAGCGCGAGGTGCTGTCGCGCTTTGCGCGGGGCGAGTTCAAGTTGATCCGGGCGCATCTGGTGCCGTATTACCGGGACGTTCATGACGCGCTGTTTCATATTTCGGAACTGGCCCAGGGTTACACGGACTCATTGACCGGCATTTTGCAGATCTATTTGAACATGTCGTCGAACCAGACCGGCGAAGTGGTGAAATTGCTGACGATGATCACGGTGATCACGACGCCGTTGATGATGATCGGGACCTGGTACGGGATGAATTTCGACATGCCGGAGCTCAAAGTGCGCTACGGCTATGAGCTGGCCGTGGCGGTGACCGCATTCACAACAGCCGCTACCTATTGGTATTTCAAGCGAAAGAAATGGTTTTGACCAAAGCGTTTGAATGGTTGACCCGTTAAACAACCCTTCAACGAGCTAAACGATGGCACCCAAATCCAGCTTTCTCGACAAGGTGCTCGGGCGCATTGGCCGGCTCGATCCCGAAGGATTGCAAACAGTCGTTCAGCGGCTGGCGCGCGAGCGGAGTTTTCTGGAAACGCTGTTCAACACGATTGAAGACGGCGTGCTTGTGGTGGACGAGCAGGGACGGATCGTTTATTTCAACCAGGCCGTGACGAATCTGCTCGGATTGAAAGCGCAGGAGACCGAAGGCCAGCACCTGACGCGGTATCTGCCTGAGCTGGATTGGAAAGAGCTCTCCGGGCGAGACCGCGCCGGGGGACAACAGGTCGTGCGGCACGAATTTGAAGTGAATTATCCGCGACACCGCTTTCTCCGATTGTATGCGGCGCCGTTGGATGGCGAAGCGACCGGCAGCTCCGGCGTGGCGTTGATTCTGCACGACGCGACGGAAGCGCGGCAAAAGACATTCGACGCCATCGAGAGCGAGCGTATCCAGGCGCTGACGCTGCTGGCCGCCAGCGTGGCGCATGAGATTGGCAACCCGCTCAATGCGCTTCACATTCACCTGCAGTTGATCGAGCGCGAGTTGAAGAAGCTCAAGCAGGGGGCGAAGGATCCGGACGGTCGAACTCTTGCCACGGTCAAGCGGCCTCGGCCGCGAGTCCTGCATTCCGACAGCGACACGGAGGAGATCGCCGCGAAACTGCAAAATTATCTGAGCGTTGCCAAAGGGGAAATTGACCGGTTGGATTACATTGTCACGCAATTCCTGCAGGCCATTCGTCCCACGCCGCCGCAGAAGAAGATGGTTTCATTGAACGACATCGCCCGTGAAACCATTGACCTGCTACGGCCGGAAATCGAAAACCGCGGACAGACCCTGGAGGAGAAACTGGCGCGACAACTGCCGACCGCGCCGCTTGATCCGGCCCAGATCAAGCAGGTGCTGGTCAATCTGGTCAAGAACGCGGTGCAGGCCATGACCAAGGGCGGGGTGTTGACGGTGCAAACCGGTTCCGGCGCGGACGGTGTCTGGGTGAGCATCGCGGACACCGGTTGCGGCATTCCGCAGGAACAGTTGAACCGCATTTTCGAGCCGTTTTTCACCACCAAAAGAAAAGGATCGGGTTTGGGTCTGATGATCGTGCAGCGGATTGTGCGGGAACACGGGGGCTTGATCAAACTGGAGAGCAACGTGGGTCAGGGAACGCGGTTTCGAATCTGGCTGCCCTTGCACGAACGGCAGCCGCGATTGCTGGAGGCGCCCTTGCATGATTAAACCGATGTTGCTGATCGTGGACGATGAAAAGCCGACGCGCGAGGGGTTGCGCGCGGTGTTGGAGGACCGTTACGACGTTTATCTTGCCGAAGACACCGCCGCGGCCGTGGAGTTGCTGGAGAAGGAACATTTCGATGTGCTGTTAACGGACCTTCGGTTGCCGAGCGAGGACGGCATGAAATTGATCGCGCGGGCGAAGTCGCTTTCGAAACCGCCGGTCTGCATTCTGATGACCGCCTACGGCTCGGAGGAAGTTGCGGTGGAAGCGATGAAACGCGGGGCCGACGACTACATCGCCAAAGGGCGGATGCAAATTGACGAGCTGGAAATGCGGATTGGCCGGGCGCTGCGCCATCAATCGCTTGAAGTTGAAAACGAGTCGCTGCGGCAACAGCTCGACAGAAAATACGGGCTGGAAAATATCATCGGCGAATCGCCGCCCATGCAGGAGGTGCTGGAGACAGTGCGCCAGGTCGCGCCGTCGAAGGCGACGGTGCTCATCACCGGAGAAAGTGGCACCGGCAAAGAGCTGATCGCGCGGGCGATTCATCAACTCAGCCCGCGGGCGCGGCAACCGCTGGTGGCGGTGCACTGCGCCGGTTTGCCGCGGGAATTGATCGAGAGTGAGCTGTTCGGGCACGAGAAGGGAGCGTTCACCGGCGCGCACGAGCGGCGGATCGGGCGGGTCGAGCAGGCCCAGGGCGGGACGCTGTTTCTGGACGAAATCGGGGAGATTGACGCCACGATTCAGATCAAACTGCTGCGGTTCCTCGGCGAGCGCACCTTTGAGCGCGTCGGTTCCAACAAAACGTTGACGGCTGACGTGAGGCTGGTCACCGCCACGAACAAAAACCTGGAGGAGCGGGTCAAGTCCGGCGCGTTTCGTGAAGACCTTTACTTTCGATTGAAAGTCGTCGAAATCCGGCTGCCGCCACTGCGCGAGCGGACGGGGGACATTCTGTTGCTGGCGCAGGATTTTCTGCGCGAGTTTGCGCGGGAAAATGACAAAAAAGTGAACGATTTTGCCGCCGAATCGCTCGAAGCGTTGATGCAATACGGCTGGCCGGGCAACGTCCGCGAGTTGCGCACGGCCATCGAGCACGCCGTGGTGCTTTGCCGGGGCGAAAGAATCATGCGGCGCGATCTGCCGCCGAATGTACGCGGCAACGGCGCCGCACAGGCTGCGGCGGATGCCGCCCGGTTGCTGACGCAAAACGATCTGACGGTGCAGGAAGCCGAGAAACAGCTCATCATTCGAGCACTGAAAGAATCGAATGGGAACCGGACTTTGGCGGCAAAGAAGATCGGCATCAGCCGCCGGACCTTGCACCGGAAACTTCACACTTATCATCTGGAAGGGTTTTGATCGGCCATTCGAGCGCGGCCGTCGGACCGCGGGGCCAGAAACCCCGGAGAGACAAAACAGGAAGCCTTTTTCATGATTCGATTACAGGAATGGATTCACCGGTTTGAAGTGGGCGAAGGGACGCGCACGGTCCGGTGGGTCCTGGCCATCCTTGCGCTGCTGGCGCTGACCGCCGTTTACGACCTGCGCGAATATCGAAATTTTTCCACGGCGGAAGCGATGGACGCGGCCCAGTTGGCTCGCAACATCGCAGCAGGCAAAGGCTACACCACCGAATTCATCCGTCCACTGAGCATTCATCTGGTGGAGCAGCATCAGATCAAACTGAAACAGCGCACCAACGACTTTGCGCTCTTGAAATCGCCGCATCCGGACCTGGCCAATCCGCCGGTTTATCCGCTCCTTCTCGCCGGCCTCATGAAGGTGCTCCCCTTTGAATGGGAGATCCCCGGCGGAATTGTTTTCCTGCGGTATCAGCCGGAGGTTCTGATCGCCTTTTTCAATCAGGCCTTGTTTTTCGCCGCCATTTTGGCCGTCTTCCGCCTGGGCAGACGGCTGTTTGACGCGGCGGTGGCCTGGATTTCCACGCTGGTGCTCGCTGGATCGGAGCTGTTCTGGCGGTTCAGCGTCTCGGGCCTTTCCACGATGTTAACGGTCGTGATTTACCTTGCACTGGTCTGGTGCCTGGTGCTCATGGAACAATGCTCGCGGGAATCGCGACGGAGCGGCGCGTGGTTCGCCGGGATGGCCTTGCTGGCGGGTGGACTGGTGGGGTTGGGCGCGCTGACGCGGTATTCGTTCGGCTGGCTGATCGTGCCTGTGCTGGCGTTCTTCAGCCTCTACTTTGCCCGGCGCCGTGTGGTGTTGTGCCTGGTCGCGCTGTTGGCGTTTGTGGCGGTACTGGCGCCCTGGCTGGCGCGTAACTACAATGGGTCGGGAACACTGCTTGGCACCGCGGGATATGCGGTGGTGGAGGATACGCCGCAGTTTCCGGGCGACCAGCTCGAGCGGACGCTGCAGCCGGACTTCAGCGAGGTGGTGTTGGACGACTACCTTCGCAAGCTGGTGGTCAACACAGCGGACCTGTTTCAGAATGAATTGCCGAAACTCGGAGGAAGCTGGATCACGGGGTTTTTCCTGGTTGGACTGCTGGTGCCGTTTGTGAACCAGGCGTTGGGACGATTGAGAATGTTTCTGCTGGTTTCTCTGCTGGTATTGACGGTGGTTCAAGCACTGGGCCGCACACATTTGTCCACCGACTCGCCGGAGATTAACTCGGAAAACGTGCTCATTCTGCTGGCGCCGCTGGTATTCATTTACGGCGCCGGGATGTATTCGCTGTTGTCGGACCGGTTGAATCTGCCGTTCCCGCAGTTGCGACATCTGGTGGCGGGAATTTTTGTGCTGGCCAGTTGCGCGCCGATGATCTTCACACTGTTGCCGCCGCGGGAGTTTCCATTGGCTTATCCTCCGTATTTTCCGCCGTGGGTTCAGCAATTCGGGCGCTGGATGGATGAACGGGAATTAGTGATGAGCGATATGCCCTGGGCGATGGCCTGGTACGGCAGACGGCAGAGTGTCTGGACCACGTTGAACGTGCAGGACCAAAAAGGGCACGACGATTTTTTCACGGTGAACGACCTGCGGAAACCGATTCATGGGCTCTACTTGACGACACTGACGATGGACGCCCGGTTCTACTCGCAGATGCTTAGAGGGCGGGAGGGGACCTGGGAAAGATTTCTTCTTGACGGCTTAGTGACGACAAATGGCTTGCCTGCGGGCTTTCCTTTGAAGCACGTTCCAACCGGTCAGTACCTCGACCGCGGCCAGCTTTTCCTTACCGATTGGCCGCGATGGGGGAAAGGCCGAACGGAGCCAACCAGATGAAATCGTTTATTTTGGAAAGATTTATGTTTGACAATCGCGGGTGCAAAACGTAAAAGAGGGCCACTTTTCAATACAAGCCGTTCATGGGCGAAACTTGTGTAAACACAGGAAAGTCAATTTATGAAAAAAATCATCGCTTCCGCCAGTCTAGCTGCGCTCGGTGCTGCCGGTTTGCAGGCGGCTTACGCACCGGGCCTTTCACCGCTGGAAAAGTCCAAACTTTGGACCGTTTCAGGCCTGGTGCGCGGCTTTTACGATGACAACCCGACAGACTCTGTCAGATCGCAGAAACAACCTTCCTGGGGGCTCGAAGTGAGTCCTTCCCTGGCGGTCAACGTGGCCCTGGATCAGACGCTGATCGGTTTCAATTACACGTATGATCTGCGTTTCTACGAGGCCCGCCCGACAAATGATGCTGACCACACCCACCAGTTCAAGCTGAAGCTCAACCACACCATTACGGAGCGTTACAAGCTCGAGGTAAGTGACTCGTTCTACTATGTGCAGGAACCCGACCTGACCACCGGTATCGCTGCCAGGACGCTGCGCACGGACCAACCTTACATACACAACAACGGTCGGTTGGCGTTCAGCGCGGAATTGACGCCTCTGCTGGGCCTGGACGCGTCTTACCAGAACGACTACTGGGATTTCAGTGAAAACGGCCCGGGCAGCCTTTCAGCGCTGCTCGACCGGGTTGAACACTTGGGTGTATTAACGGCGCGTTGGCAGGCGTTGCCGAACACGGTCGGGTTGTTAAGCTACAAATTCGGGATTGTGGATCATACCAGTAAAGATTCCACGGCGGCGAACGATCCTGTCTTGTCTTCCGTAACCGATCCGACGAGGCGGGACACCACTACTCATACGGTGACTGTGGGAGCAGATCAGAGCTTCACCTCGCAATTGACCGCGCATGTGGAAGTTGGCGCCCAGTTTACAGATTATCCCAATCGCCTTGCCGTCGATCCGGATAGCACGGTGAACCCGTATGTGGACGCCAACGCCACGTGGACCTACAATCCCGGCAGCTACTTGCGGCTCGGAGTGGTGCATAAGCGCAACGCGACCGATGTCGCTTTCCAGCCGGTCTCCGGGACGCCGACACTCGATCAGGAAAGCACTGGGGTATATGGCACGGTGAATCATCGGATCTCACCCAAACTCACCGGCAGTGTGCTCGCTCAGTTCCAGCACTCGACCTTCAAAGGCGGGTTGGATGATGGAAAGGTTGAGTTGCTCGGCACGTTGGGGGTTAACTGCTCTTATCAGGTGAACACGTTTATTTCGGCAGACGCGGGCTATAACTATGATCGGCAGGATTCGGATATTGGCCGGAGCTACACGCGGAACGTAATTTACTTCGGGTTGCGAGCGACCTATTAAAATTTAACAGACAGAACAACAGGGGAGGCTGGAAGCAAAAGCTCTAGCCTCCTTTTTTATCATATGGAAGCAGCGAAAACAAATTCCAATCCGGTGGAGACCAAACTCCATTTCCTCGACTACTGGCGCATTATTCGCATTCGGAAGACGGTCATTCTGGCCGTGTTCCTTCTGGTGGTTTTGACGACGACGGCGGTGACGTTCATTTTGCCGGAATCATGGTCCAGCACGGTCCGCATTGCGGTGGAGAAGGACGTTTCCGACATTAATCCGATAGGGTTCGCGCAGAACAATTCAGCTTACGACCCGTTCTTCATCCAGACCGAATTTGAGAAAATTCGCTCCCGGAAAGTGCTCTACAAAGTGATCGAGAATCTGAAGCTCAACGAAAGATGGGGCGGACGGTACAACAACAATATCCCGCTAAAGACCCCTGAAACCTTCGATATATTGCAAGGAAAAATTGATGTGCGGCAGACGCGCAACACGAGCCTTATTGAAATTCGTGTTTACAGCGATGCAAAGGAGAAGGAGAAACCGGCGCAAGAAGCGGCTGAGATCGCCAATGAAATTGCGAACGTCTATCGAGACACCCGGTTGGAGTTAAAACAGGAGATGTCCAGGAAGGGTATCCAGGTATTGAGAGAGGAACTGCAGCAAAATGAGGAGAAAGTCAAAGCCGCTGAGGCCGAAGTCGATCAACTGGGCAAGGAATACAAGGTCTCAAACGGTTCACTTGAAGGCGCCACCCTGGAGCCGCAAACGGTTCGCAGCCTGGAAGAACAACGCATCCGGGTGGAAGCGGAATTCAGCGGGCTGGCGGGTTTGCTGAACGGCCTCCTCAAGCTCAGAGAGGAGAAAGGCAATACCGAACTGAGAAAGTCGATACTGACTGCAATCAATGATGAGCTGCTTTCAAAGCTGATGATGGATCTGTCCACCACGGAGGCCAACCTGGCCAAATTGAAGGAGACTTTGGGCCCTGAAAATTCAGATTTCAAGGCTATGGCCGCAGTGCAGGCGAACCTGGATACGAACATCAACCAGCGGATTGAAGGCATGCTGGCGGGATTGAAGCTGAAGGTCGATGCCTTCAGGTTGCATCTGGACAGCCTGGCAGGCGCGGTTGACCACGCCCGGACGAACGACGCATTCATGACGGAACAATACCGGCCCTATTTCAAAGCAAAACGCAGGCTGGACGATTTGACAAAGCTTCGCGACGCGGTGCATTTGCGGATTTTGCAGGAAACCGTGGACGCGGCGCTGCCAAAAACTTCCATTGTGGAAATCACCGACCAGGCTGAGCCAGGTCGGAAACCGGTCAGCCCGAGCTTCAAATTGAACATTGCCCTGGGAATCATCGTGGGACTGATTGTGGGAATCAGTCTCGCATTTTTCATTGAGTATCTCGACACCAGCGTGAAGACGATTGACGATGTGGAACGCGCTTTGCAGGCGCCGGTGCTGGGCGTCATTCCACAGAACGTCAGTTCTCTTATCCTGGAGGGCTCGGAGAGTCCGCATGCGGAGGCTTATCGGGTGCTCCGCACGAACGTTCTGTTTTCGCGCAAGCGCGAGGACGCCAACAGCCTCACGGTGGTCAGCGGCGGCGCCGGCGAAGGCAAGTCAACAACGATTTTCAATCTGGCGGTCGTCTTCGCCCAGAACGGTCAGCGCGCATTGCTGGTGGACTCCGACCTGCGGCGGCCCAGCTTGCACAAGCTGTTGAACGTCTCCAATTCGGTCGGACTGACCAGCTATCTGCTGCGGCAAAACACACTGGAAGAGGTGATTCAAACCACCAGCATTCCAACCCTGGACTTCCTGCCCAGTGGAAAATTGCCAAGCAGTTCACTGGGAATCCTGAATTCCGCCCAGATGAAGGATTTCATCAAAGAAGCGAAGCGGCGTTATGACTTTGTCTTCTTCGATTCGCCGCCGATCATGGGCGTGAGCGACGCCTCCATTCTCGCGAGTGAAGTGGACCTGTCGTTGCTGGTGATACAGTATCGCAAGTATCCGCAGGCGATGACGATTCGGGCCAAGCAAATGGTCGAGAAAGTGGGCGGGGCCTTGCTGGGTGTGGTATTGAACAACATCAACATTTCGCAAGATTCATATTACTACTACTACAGCGGCTACTACTACGATTATTACGCCAAGCGGGAGGAGGAACCTCCAGCCAAGAACAACGGCGAAAAGAAAACGCCCGCCGGCGAGCGGGCCCAGCTCGATCTCAAGCAAAAATATTGATTGTTGTTCGCGGCTGCTCCGCTAAGCATTTTCGGAGATGAATTCGTCGCTTAAAATGAGCCTGCGGTGTTTTCTTTTGACCCTTGCCGCCCTGACGTTCACCCTGCTGGCTGGATGCGGAACCGCTCAATACGCCTTCCCGGACGCGGCGGGCACCAACGTTGCGCCAGCCACCAGTCTTTCTCAGACCACGGTGTCGGCGGCAGGCGGCCAGACCAATCACGCGTCGCCGCCGAACCTTTCGCCCGACCTGCTCCGAACGGGCGATCGCATCACCATCACCTTCGCTGGCACCCCCACTCCGCTGGAGAAACACGAAGAACAGATTCGCGAGGACGGCTTTATCTACCCTCCTTTGCTGCGTCTCCCGATCATGGCGGCCGGAAAAACCATCGGCCAACTGCAGGACGAGCTTCAGAAATTGTATGTCCCCGCTTATTTCAAGGCCGCGACCGTGACGGTCAAAAGGCAGGAGAGCTATTTCTTCGTTGGTGGCCGGGTGAAAAACCCCGGGCAGAAGGCGTATTTGTCCGAGATGACCGTGCTCAAAGCGATTCAAGCCGCGGGCGACTTTGATGAATATGCAAACCGCAGGAACGTTCAGATTATCCGCGCGGACGGTCGGAAGGAAACGGAGAATTGCGCCAAGGCCCTGAAGAACCCCAAACTGGATAAGCCGATTTATCCCGGCGATCAAATCATCGTTCCGCAGCGGTGGTATTGAATGGTGCAACTCAAAGTTCTTTCCGGCAAACAGGCGGGCGCTGTCACGGTGGCCCGCCGTTTTCCTTTTATCGTCGGGCGCGATGCTTCAGCAAATCTTCGGCTGGAAGAGGAGGGCGTTTGGGAGCGGCATTTGGAACTGGATTTGCAGATGCCGGAAGGGTTCGTGTTGATAGTCCATCCTCAAGCGAGGGCGACCGTCAATGATCAGCCGGTTCAACAGGCCCTTTTGCGAAATGGCGATTTGATCGGGGTTGGCACGGTGAAGATTCGATTTTGGTTGAGCGAAACCCGCCAAACGGGTCTGCGGCCGCGCGAGCTCCTCACCTGGGCCGCCCTGGCGGCCTTATGCGCCGGACAGGTCGCTTTGATTTACGCGCTGCTCCGCTGATTCGGCGGTCGGCGGGGCGACACTCGCGCCGATGTTAAAGAAGCCTTGACCACCTCTGAATTCACGCTAAATGAATGGCGTCCCATGCAAAAGAGTCCTTGATGAGCTTGCGAAGAAAATCCTGGCCACTCGTTGAACTTATGAAAAACAAATTCATTCCAAATTCCATAGCCTGTTTGTTCGGTCTGTTCTGCGCCTTTTTGGTTTCAGTGCAGGCGGCGACGCCCAAGAAGGTTCTCGTGGTGACCGTGACCAAAGGTTTTCGACATAGTTCCATTCCCACCGCGGAAAAAATCCTGGGCGAACTCGGACAAAAGAGCGGCGCGTTCACCGTGGAGTACGTCCGCAACGATCAGGAAATGGCGGAGAAAATGACCTCCACGGCACTCAAGCAATACGATGGTTTCATCTTCGCCAATACGACCGGCATCCTGCCGCTTCCTGACAAAGAGGCGTTCCTGAGCGAAATCAAGTCCGGCAAGGCGTTCATCGGAATGCACTCGGCCAGTGACACGTTTCGCGGGCAGGACGCCATTGACCCTTACATCGAAATGCTTGGCGGCGAGTTTAGAACCCACGGCGATCAGGCCGGTGTAGAGTGTCTTGTGGCCGACGTAAATCACCCAGCAACCAAACATCTGAAGAGAGACAAGCTCCAATCCTACTGCATCGAACAGGAAGAGATGTATCTGTTCAAGAATTTCGACGCTTCCAAAGTTCACCAACTCTTTTATCTCGACAAACACCCGAATAATAAACAGGAAGCCGGCCGTTTCCCCGTCGCCTGGTGCAAGAATTACGCTCAGGGCAGAGTCTTCTACACTTCGCTTGGTCATCGCGAAGACGTTTGGGAGAACAAGCGATATCAGGCACACATCCTCGGAGGAATCAAATGGGCGTTAGGACTTGAGGAGGGCGATGCGAGTCCAGGAAACATCTAGCTCCAGTCCAGAGGAGCGTATGAACAAGAACGAAACCGCCGAACTGAACCGCCGCGATTTTCTTAAAGGGAGTTCTTTTGCGACCTTGATGACCATGCTGGGGGGCGTGGAATTGATCACCCGCGCGCCGGTCCAGGCCGCCGATCTCGCAACCCTGGTCCCGTTTCAGGTCAAGTGCGCCGTGATTGGTCTGGGCAACTGGGGCCGCGAAATCATCGCGACTTTGTCACGGCTCAAAACGGCCCAACTCACGGCGATCTGCGACACTTATCCCGCCTCGTTGAAACGGGCCGCCAACTCCGCGCCCAACGCAAAAGGCCTGGACGATTACCGAAAAATTTTCGACGACAAGGAAGTCCAGGCCGTGGTCATTGCCACGCCGACGCACCAGCACCGCGAAATCGTCATCGCCGCGTTGCAGGCGGGCAAGCACGTTTATTGCGAAGCGCCGCTCGCCAACAACATTGAGGACGCCAAAGCGATCGCGCTCGCAGCCAAAGCCGCGCGCAAACAGGTTTTCCAGGCCGGCCTGCAAACGCGCTCGGACCCGCAACGCCGTTTTCTGCTGGATTTCATCCGCGCCGGGGCGTCGGGCAAAGCGGTCAAGGCCCACGCGCAATGGCATAAGAAGCAAAGCTGGCGCATGGCTTCCCCCAATCCCGCCCGCGAGCGCGAACTGAACTGGCGCCTGAGCAAAGAGACGTCGCCCGGACTGGTTGGTGAACTCGGCATCCATCAGATCGACGCGATGTCGTGGTTTTTGAACGGGCGCCCCGTTTCCGTGACCGGCTTTGGTTCGATCATGCAATGGAAGGACGGACGCGACGTGCCCGACACCGTGGAAGCCTTCTTTGAATATCCCGGCGGGGCGCATTTGACCTACGAGTGCACGCTGGCCAACTCTTTCGATGCCGATTATGAAATGCTTTACGGCACGGACGCCGCCATCATGATGCGGGGCAGCAAGGCCTGGATGTTCAAGGAAGTGGACTCGCCGCTGCTCGGCTGGGAGGTTTACGCGCGCAAAGACCAGTTCTACAAGGAAACCGGCATCGCGCTGATCGCGAACGCGACGAAGTTGACGAACCTGACCGAAAAGGCGACCGACGAAACTGCTTACACCACCAAGCCGCTCTATTTCGCGTTGGAATCCTTCCTCACCAACGCCAACACCGTCAGCTCGGCAGTTGAAGATTTTTCGGCCACGTTCGACGTCAACGACAAGGCGGCTTTGGAAAAGTATATCTCGGAAATCAAACTGCAGCCCGCGGCAGGTTATCAGGAAGGCTTTGAAGCTACCGTTCTGGCCATCAAGGCCAACGAAGCCGTCGTCCATGGGCAAAAAGTGGCGTTGCCAAAGGAATGGTTTGAATTGGGCTGAAATGATTCAGTCGAATGGTTGCATGGTAAATTCGAAACAGGAGAAGTATCTCATGAAAAAAAACTGTTTTCTACTCGTTGGAACGCTTGCGTTGCTCCCCGTTTCCTTGCGCGCCGCCGAAGACTGGGTCCGATACAACGCCGTGCCCAACAGCAGCAAGGTCAAAGTGGACGGCACTTCCACTCTTCACGATTGGTCGGTCGGAAGCACGGCGCTCGGTGGTTACGTCGAGTTCGATCCGGCCTTCGACCTGGCCAAACCGGCGTTGGGCAAGGTCAACGCGCACTGCGACGTGAGAATCTTCGTCCGCCAGTTGAAGAGCGACAAGACCGACATGGACAACGTTATGTATGACTCGATGAAAGAAAAGGACCACCGGCGGATCGACTACCGCCTCTCGGAAATGGTGCTCAAAGAAGCACCCAAATCACCTGAGGCTCCGTTTCTCTTCGACACGAAAGGCGAATTGATCGTGGCAGGCGTGACGAACAAAGTTCAGATGCCGGTGACCATGGTCCGTGTCGGCGCGGACAAGCTGAAGTTCACCGGTTCCACCTCGGTGAAGATGACCAGTTTTGGCATCGCGCCGCCGACGAAGCTGGGAGTATTTTCGACCGGCGACGACGTGAAGCTCACTTTCGAGTGGCTGACCGCCAGGAAAGAGCAAAAGTAGGGCAGGCGTCTCGCCTGTCCGCCGTTGGAGTGGGAAGGACGGTGTGCCGCCGTCCCTGAAATTGGGCCGGCAATATGCCGGCCCTCCCGATGCTTTAACGCTCCTTATTCACTCGTCGACAAACTGCCGCGCGCTTCCAGAAACGCTTTCAACTCCGCGGCGGCTTTCCCGCCGAAACCCGGCACTTTTGCGATTTCCTCGACGGTCGCCAGCCGCAGCCGGTGCACGGAACCAAATTTCCTGAGCAACGCCGCTTTGCGTTGCTCGCCGATGCCGGGAAATTCGTCGAGAATGCTCTCCGAGATTTTCTTCAGGCGCAGTTGCGCGTTGTAAGTATTGGCGAAACGATGCGACTCATCGCGCACCCGTTGCAGCAGTTTCAGCGCGCCGGAATCGTGCCTTAGGCGCAGAGGCTCCTTTTCTTCTGGCCGATAAATCTCCTCAAACTCCTTGGCCAGCCCGATGATTCGAATGTGGCTCAGGCCGAGTTTCTCCAGTTCGGCGCAGGCCGCGCTGAGCTGTCCCTTGCCGCCGTCGATCAAAATCAGATCGGGAACATTCGACCACTTGCCGGCTTGCCCGCTCTCGGTCTCGCTTTTCAGCCGCGTGTAACGCCGGCGAATGGTTTCCGCCATGCAGGCGAAATCGTCCTGACCCACGACCGTTTTCATTTTGAACCGGCGATAATTCGACCGGTCCGGCCGGCCATTTTTGAAACTGACCATCGACGCCACCGCGAACGTGTCGCTGATGTTCGAGATGTCAAAACCTTCGATGCGCGGTGGAGGCGAGGGCAGATTCAAGACTTTCGCCAGTCCGGCCAGATCGCGGTCCGGGTCAATCGCCACCGGCAGCTTGTACGGCAACCGCTCGAATTTTTCCGTCTTCTGCGTCGTGCGCCGCAGATCGAGCAGCATGTCGCGCAACTGCGCCGCCTTCTCGAAGTCCTGCGAGCCGGCGGCCTTTTTCATTTCGGCTTCGAGTTGTTCCTTCATCTCCTGCGACTGGCCGTCGAGGAAATCGCAGGCGGCGAGCGCCTGCATCAGGTATTGCTCGCGCGTCACGTTGCCGATGCACGGCGCGGTGCAAACCTTCAGGTGCGCGTAGAGACAATGCTTGTAATCCGTCTCGCTCGGCGTCAGCGGGCGGCAGCCGCGCAGGTTGAACTTGTGCCGGACGAGATTCAGCGTGCGCCGCAGCGCGCCGGAGCTGGCGAACGGACCAAAGTAACGCGCGCCGTCGTCCGTTTTGAGCCGCGTCAGCGTGAAACGCGGAATCGGGTCGTTGAGGTTCACCTTGAGCAAAAGAAACCGTTTGTCGTCGCGGAAACTGACGTTGTAACGCGGATGGAATTCCTTGATCAGCTTGCCCTCGAGCAACACCGCCTCCGCCTCGCTGCGGACGATGTGCGCGTCGAAATCGTGAATCGCCTCGACCAGCGCGTTGAATTTCAGGTCCCAGCCCATCCGCCGCGACGGATGAAAATACTGGCTCACGCGCTTGCGCAAATCACGCGCTTTGCCGACGTAAATCACCGTGCCAAACCGGTCCTTCATCAGGTAAACGCCCGGTTTGTGCGGCAGGTCGCTCAGCTTACTACGGATCTGTTCCGTGACGGGCATAAATTGCTCACCGATTAATGTAGCCGCAGGCTTTAGCCTGCGCCCGTGCCTCAATCAAACAAAGCACGGCTCTGCTCGTAAAAATACGCGTCCCCCTTTTAGCATGTCGC
>QHNT01000255.1 GCA_003218515.1 Verrucomicrobiota bacterium
GAGCTTTGAACTTAGAAAAACGGCGCTCAGATGCAAGGCGAAAATACCGGTCGCAGAATGAGGGGCGCATCCGGACTGCCACCATAGTGAGCTGGGAATATTTCCCTCTCTCCCCACGACGAAGGAGTGGGGAGAGGGGCAGGGTGGGGGCAGGGTGAGGGGCGTTCCTGTTTCCGGCTTGGCAGGTGTCAATGTAAAAGCGTTAATTCCACCGCACAAACCCGTCAATTTTGTTGGGTCACTTGAGCCTAAAAGAAGTGAACACTTTGTTTTGACGAACGGCCGAATCGTGGTTAAATAGCATCTTGCACATGCGCTTGACAACTCGGATGAATCATTCGATCGCAGCGGTTGGGTTGGCGGCGGCCTTGACGGCTTGCATTTCGGGAGCGGCGGGTGATCAGACTCCGGTTCGGGAAAAGATTCAGTTCTCCAGCCCGAGCGAAGTTGTGGACGCGCCGGCGGCTCTTCCGCAAGATCGTCTGTTATTGTCCAGGCCGTTTGAATTCCTTGAGCGTGGGAACTCCATCAGCGGCGTGGTTGAACCACTGGTCGCCCCCGCGCCAGCCGCACTCCCGAATTACTCGCTCAACGCGCGTCTGCTGGAGGCGCTCGATCGCAAGAAAAACTGGATCTACGTCCGGTCCGAAGACCTTGAGCGGGATCAGAAGATGGGCGAAGTGTTCGGCCTCAGGGACTCCAGCCGCTCGGACAAAAAGCCCAGAACCGCGCTGGAGATTTTTTTTGAAGATCGCGGCCAAAGGCCGACCCGCGACCGAGACGACCAGGTGGGGGCAAATGCAAACTCGAGATTCGATAATTCGTTTGAGTCAACGCGGACGTTGACGGCCGGATTTTTGCTGCCCATGGATTTCTCTGGGATTTCGCAAAGCCAGGGACGGCTGCGCGATTCTCGCAACTCCGGTTTGAGCGACCCGCTTTCAACCGACCGAGGCGGTCAAAATCACGCGGACGAATTTCAGAAACTTCTGGCTGTCCCGGGCGCGATCAATCCGCTGGCGCCAGGTTTTGATCCGATCAAGCTTCAGGTGGACACGACCAGCCAGACGTTGAATCCAGTCACCGCGCAACGACCGGGCGCGCTTCAGCCAGCCGCCGGCGATGTTTTGAATCCTCCGCGTTCACTCAGCGACTCGATCGGAAGTCCTTCGAGCCTGTTGGGTGACCCGAATGCCAGGGTTCTGGGGCAGTCCAGCCTTTCGCCTGCTGTCGCCGCGCCAACAGAAACTCCCCACGCCCAGCCCAAGCCGACCGTAACGGAGTTTCCGCGACGCAGATTCTGATTCGCCCGGTCCTCGATTTTTTGTCGGTCAACAGCTCTTTCCGCTCCGGCGATTTCACCAGTCCCATCGCAACACCGACACGGCAGCGCCGACGGGCAGGCTGGTTCGCGGGGGCACGTCCACCAGGCCATTCGCTGCAGCCAGTGAACTGAGACTGTGCGAGGCCTGGGTCCCGGCTGAACGGACGCGTCCCACTTCATCGACAACCACGCGCACAAAATGGCGTCGATCGCCGGGATTCGCCAACGACTCCGCCAACACGCCGGTTGATTTCGGCAGGCTCCTTTCGCTTGCGCCCTGCATTGCAGCCAGCGCTGGCCGAACCAGCAATAGAAAGGTGACCAGCGCGGAAACAGGATTGCCAGGCAAGCCGAACAAAAAAGGCTTTCCCGCGCGGCCGAAAACGAACGGTTTGCCGGGCTTGATGGCAATTTTCCAAAACGCGAGCTCGCCGCCCAGTGCCGCGAAGGCTGTTTTCACAAAATCATATTCGCCAACCGAAACGCCGCCTGAAGTCACCACCGCGTCGCACTCATTCACCGCTCTTTCCAGAGCGGCCTTTGTCGCCTCCAATGTGTCCGGCACGAACGGAAAAATTTCAGGAATGGCGCCGCTCCATTTCATCAGCGCCACAATCATGGCGCGGTTGTTTTCGTAAATTTTTCCTGGCGATAGCGGCTGGCCGCTCTCAACCAGTTCGCTGCCGGTGGCCAGCAATGCCACGCGCGGCTGGCGGGCCGCCTTGATTTCGCTGACGCCGGCGGCCGCGAGCAAAGCGATTCGGCCGGCTGTCAGGCGATTTCCCCCCGGCACGAGTTCGGCGCCGCGCTTCACGTCCTCGCCGCGCAGCCGGACATTTTCCCCCGTCTTGACTGTGTCGAGAATCCAAACCTGATCGGGCCGTGCCGGGTCGGGCCGCGCGTCTTCCTGCATCACGACGGCGTCCGCGCCGTTCGGCATCGGTGAGCCGGTGAACAGTCGCACGCAGGTTCCAGCCTCGATCTTGCCTTTGAAAACTTCCCCGGCGGCTGCCTTCCCGATCAATCGGAGGGCGCTTGGATTACCCGCGCTCGCGCTCGCCAGATCGGCCGAGCGAACGCCGTAGCCGTCCATCGCGGAGTTATCGAAGATTGGCAAATCCACCGGAGAGATCACTGATTCTGCCAGCACACGGCCCGCGGCTTCGCGGAGAGTCACCAGTTCATGGCCGAGCGGCCGGACCGCCGAAAGGATGCGGCTTATCGCCTCTTCGAGTTCGAGCATGAGCGAATCTGCTTGGTACCTCGTGGCCTTCGAAGTGTCGACGCAAAAAGTCCGGTGGAATGGCTCATGGCGTAGCAGAACTGCGGACGGAGGACGCCCGCCCCGCCTTGTGGAACCGGTTCTCTAGTAACTGGCAGTGGCGATCAAGGTTTGTTCGAGCGTCGAGACGCCTTCGCGCACTTTGTTCAGCGCCGCCATGCGCAACGTTTGCATGCCGAGCGCGATGGCGACCTTGCCAATTTCATGCGCGCTGGCGCGCTGGATGACGAGCTTGCGAATCTCGTCGGTCACGGTCATCACCTCGATGATGGCGATGCGACCGGAGTAGCCGGTGTTTTTGCAGCGCTCACAGCCCCGGCCACGGTAGAGCGGCACACCTTCAAAAAAGGCCGGGTCGATGCCCAAATCCTCGTACATCTTGGGCGGATAAGTAACCGGCTCCTTGCAGACCGAGCAGACTCGCCGCATGAGCCGTTGAGCGGCCGCCAGGATGACCGACGAGGAAATCAGGAAGGGCGCGATGCCCATGTCGTCGAGGCGCGCGATGGCCCCGGGAGCGTCATTGCAGTGCATGGTGCTCAGCACCTGGTGGCCGGTGAGCGCGGCTTCGACGGCGATCTCAGCGGTCTCCTGGTCGCGGATTTCGCCGATCATGACGATGTCCGGGTCCTGTCGCAAAATGGAACGCAACGCGTTGGCGAACGTCAGACCGATTTCCTTTTTGGTCGGCACCTGATTGATCCCTGGAATTTGGAATTCTACGGGGTCTTCCACCGTAATGATGTTGTATTCGGGATTATTGAGTTCGTTGAGCGCAGAATAAAGCGTAGTGGTCTTCCCGGAGCCGGTAGGGCCAGTGACCAGAATCAGACCGTGCGGGGCGTCCACGGCGGCCTTGAACCGGCGGAACGTGTCCTGATCCAGGCCGAGTTTGTCCAGACTCGCCGAGAGATTGGACTTGTCCAGGATACGCAACACGCACTTCTCGCCGTGGACCGTCGGCATAAAAGAGACCCGCAAATCAACGTCGCGGCCGCCGACCCTGACGCGCATGCGTCCGTCCTGGGGCAAACGGCGCTCGGCGATGTCGAGGTTGCTCATGATTTTGAGCCGCGACGCCAGCGCCACCTGCATGTTTTTGGGCGGCGGCGTCACGTCCACCAGCGAACCGTCTATGCGATAACGCAGGCGGACAGTTTTCTCGAAAGGTTCAACGTGAATATCGCTCGCGCGATCCTTGATCGCCTGCACGATGATGAGGTTGGCGAGCTTGATGACGGGAGCTTCCTCGGTGGAGGCCGCCAACTGGTCGATGTTCATTTCCTCGGACACTTCGCGCGCGATTTCGAGCGTGTCCGCCTCAGCGTCGTCTTCGGCCTGGCGCTGCGCGTCCTGGATGATGTCTTCCATCGTGCCGCGACCGCTGTCCAGGTTGTTCAGCTTGTCAAGGATGGCCTTTTCCGACGCGATCATCGGCATGACCTCCAGCTTCGTGGTGCGCTTCACGTCGTCGAGGGCGAGAACATTCAGCGGGTCGGCCATCGCCAGGAACAACTTGTTGTCCAGGCGGGAGACCGGCAGCACTTTATGGTTGGTGGCCATTTCCCGCGGCACCAGGCCGGCGGTTTCGGGGGGAATTCCGATGCGGCTCAAGTTGACGGGCGGCACGTTGAGCACACGGCCCATCGACACGACCATGTCCACCTCGCCCACGTACGATTTCTCCAGAATCAGCTTGAGCAGGCGAGTGCCTTCCTTTTTTTGGAGATCGAGCAGCTCCTCGACTTGCTTGGTCGAGAGCAGACCGTCCTCGACCAGTGCGTCGGCGATGCGTTCTCCGAAGCTTTTGATGGGCGGCATAAACTACGGTCAGCGGAAAGCCTTCCGGATGACTTTCACCAGTTCCGCAGGCGGACAAATATACCACAACAACCGGTTCTTCGTCGCGTTTTCAAGGTCCCAAACAGCCTGCTTGTTGAAAGGATTAGCTGTGGCGACAAGGACCAGTTTGCTCATGCGGTCGAACGGCAGGATGCACCAGCGCTGACAAACCTCGCGCGGGAAACTCCGCGCCAGATCGATGTCAATGTCATATTTGTCGAGCGGCAGAAAACCGAGCCGGGAACGGTCACAGAGAAGCCTCAACGATTTGTCCAGCGGCAACAGCCCCCGGTCGGCCAGGAGTTGAATGAACGGCTGGACGACTGTACCCGGTGGATCGTGCATATCAGGGGTGTGCCAAAGCCCGTTGAAGTCGCTGGAGGAAATCAATTTGCCATCCACGAAAATCTTTTGCATTGCCGGCTTGCCATCATCGACTTCAGTGGGGGCTCTCTTTTCTTTGACCTTTTTGGCCGCGCTCGCCTTCTCGACAAGATCGACCTCGCCGGGCACGGCGAAACTGCTGGCCTTGCTTTCGATTTCCGCCAGCGCCGCCTGCACGTCGGGATCGTCAGGGTAGCGCTGCAGGATGCTTTCGTATTCGAGGATGGCGGAGGAAAGCTGGCCCAACTGGACGTAAGCCTGCGCGATGCGCTTGGAGGTGTTGACCACTTCCTTTTGACGTCCGAGTTTGAAATAGGCTTCCTTGAGGATTTCCAGCGACTGATAGTCGAGCGGTTGCGACTGAGTAATGACCTCGAACATCTCAATCGTTTGCAACAATTGAGCTTCTTCGTTTGCGGTCAACGTCGCGGCCATCGAACCGGTAATAATTGCTGATTGGGAGGCCTTTGTCGAGACCCAGATGCTCTCATCGGCTTTTCCCACTTCACTCGGCCAGACGTTACCGCGTGGATCGCTTCAAGGCAACCCCTGCTTTTTGCTGAAGGCCAGTTCCTGCCGAAGCGGCGCCCCCCAACCCTTCCGCGCGAATCATGACTGCGGCCGAAGCGCCTCTGTGTTACTCTGGGCCTTGCATGGCCAACAAGTTCCATGAACCAGGCGACCAACGCGCGTCCAGGGTCAACGACCTGTTCGCCGCGATTGCGCCGCGCTACGACCTCATCAACGACCTTCAAAGCTTCGGCATGCACCGCTATTGGAAACGGCGATTGATTCAACTGGCCAGAGTGCAACCCGGCGAACGCGCGCTCGATCTGTGCTGCGGCACCGGTGACATCGCTTTCGCGTTGGCCAGGCAAGGCGCGCGAGTCGTCGGTCTCGATTTTAACGGGCCGATGCTGGCGGTCGCTCAAACCCGGTTTAAGGGGCGAGCGCCGCCCGCGAGCCCATCGATCAACCCGCAATTCCTGCGCAGCGACGCGACGAACATTCCTTTTCCAGAGAACAGCTTCGACCTGGTGACCGTCGCCTATGGGCTGCGCAACCTGGCGAGCTTTGAACAGGGGCTGAGCGAAATGTGGCGCGTGGCCAAAGCGGGCGGCCGGCTGCTGGCGCTCGATTTCGCCAGGCCGGACAACGTGCGGTGGCGTTCGCTTTACTTCGGCTACTTGAAGCGGTTCGTGCCGTTGTTTGGCAAAGCCTTTTGCGGCGATTCCGAGACGCACGCTTACATTTGGGAGTCCTTGCAACACTACCCGGCGCAGCACGGCGTGGCGGCGCGGATGCGGGAGTTGAATTGCGCCAACATCCGCGCCGTGAACCTGCTCGGCGGCGTGATGAGCATCAATTACGGTGAGAAGTCCGCCGGAGGTTGATTCAGCGGGCCTGGCGAACGCGGATGGTGTAGGTCCGCGACTGAGTGTTCATCGAAACGAAGCGCACCCCTTCCTGCGCATTCTCATCCAGAATGAGGGTTTTGAATGACGCTTCATCGTTGGTGGGGAAACCCTTGTCGTCCTTGAACACGCAGTTGACCTGCACCTCGATGCGGCGGTTCAGCCGGTTGCGCAAGTTGGCGACGACTTCGAGTCGTCCGTCGTCGGTCACTCGCTCCTCAATGTTGGGGCAGGTGACGGACCGCTCGACTCCCTTGTCGAGCAGCACGAACCTGGCGCTGTTTTCGAGGTCGTATTTGTTGACGTTGCGCGGTCGATACGCGCCGCCCGGATGGCCGGTGATGACGTAACGCGTTCCGCTCTCGACTTTTTCGGACACTTCCATGCAGCCGGTCGCCGCAACCAGCCCGAACCCCGCAATCAGGAGAACAAATTCATTTGGTTTCATAGCTTCACCTGTTGATCATTGGTTTTTGTCGCTCACAAATACAACCGTGTCCCGCGCCGGATCGGACACATTTATTGTAACCGTCCTCGTCAAGTTGGCCATTGGTCTCCCGCCGGCGTCCAGGAATTCGACGGTCACTGTGTGCGCTCCGGCGCGCAACTGTGTTGAAGCAAAGCTTAAATATTGCGGCAGATTGTCCCACGCCCGCGTGTCCGCCGCAGGTGTGGTCGCCGCGGAAAAAATTTTGGTAATGACACCGGCCGCCAGCAACCCGACCCCGACTTCATCCGCGACGCTGTGCCGGTCCTGCTGGCCCGCCAGAATGGCGCCGCTGATGATGGCCGCGTTGCCGGCGGTGTCGGTCGCCGTTTTGAAAACCGCTTTGTTGGCGAGAACGTGGTCCATCACGCGTCCGCCGCGCGTCGTGGCCTGAAACGTCAAATCGTCGTAAGGCTCGGCCCGAGCGGCTTGACCGTCCACCTTGATTTGCACGGAGCGGACAGCCGAGTAGCCTGGGCGAAAGCGCAGCTCTTCGCCGTAGTGACCAGTCGCGTATTTCAGCGGACCGTTGCCGAACTCGACGAAAAAAAGAACGTTCGCTTTGAGGTCATATTCCGGCGGCTTCGTCATTCGCGCCTCCGCTTCGGCCCGTTTCGACGCGTCACTGCCGTCGCCGCCGAGCCTGGCCGTCGCCAGGCCGTCGAGATAATCGAGCAACACGTAGTCGCTGGCGTAGGATTTGTTTTCGGCGTCGCCGTCCATGATTTGCGCACTGCGAAAACAAGCGCGGGCATTGTCGAGTTCGCCGTCGAACCAGTAAAGAATTCCGCGATAGTAGTAGGCCATCACCCGTTCGTACGGCTCGCCGATGAAGGTCTTTTTGGCTTCGGGAGAAAAATAACCGCGGGCACGTCTGGCTTCTTTGTCCGGCCCGTAGATGCCGCCGAGCGTCACCAGCGCGTCATCCAGCAACGGTTTCGCCTCGGCAAACTGTCCGCGACGCATCGCGGCCGCCGCAGCGCGATATTCCCAGAGCACCCGGTCTCGCTTTGGACCGTGTTCGATGGCGGCCTTGCCATCAACGACCGGATCGCCCGTGCGCTGCCAGCCTTGGTCCGATTGAGTCGTCGCGCAGCCAACCGACAGGACTCCGACCAGACACGACGCCAGCATTTTCGTAACGGTGTGGCCGGATGAAGCAGCGGCGGCTAGCGATACGCCGCGTCTTCCAGCCCCTGTTTTTTGATTTCGGCGCCGTCTTCCCAGATGATCGCGCTGGTGCGAGCGTCCACCAGTTGGAAGGAGTAAAGAACATAATCGCTGATGCCGCGCGAATTGCGGGTCGTCAAGCTCTGAAGCTTGCCAGTGAGAAAGAAGTCGGCGCCCTTGAACTCCGCCACATTCGGATCGTTGCTGCTGGTGACCTGACCGGAACGCTTCAAGTCGCGCTCGTGTTCCAACGCCGCCATGCGGTCGCGCGCGAGGAACTGCACTTTGCCCGCGGACTTCGAGTTCAACATGAGTCGAATGCGCGTGAGGAACATGTCCTTGTTGATCGGGAACCGCGTTTCGTTCACCACCGGGTCGAGCACGATCACCGGCGGATTTTGTGCACTCTTGATCTGGGGCGTGTCGAGAATGCTGCGCGCCATCTTGTCCGTCACGGCGACAAGATCCTGCGATTCCACGCCGGTGCCGGCGACGAAGCCCTTTTCGTCGGCGCGCATTTCGGTCACGCCGATGCCCGATGGATTTTTTATGCCGCTTGAAGCGCAGCCGGTGAAGAGCGCGACCAACAGAGAAATCACCGCGGGTCCGATCAAAGTTTGCATTTTCATAAAAGCTCGCTCGTTAGACGGTGGTCAACTATCGCTGTTCACGAGGATAACATCGCCTTGGGCCGAGTAAATCGGAAAGCTCGAAGCAAAACGTCACTCGCAAATCGCGTCTGCCAAAAGCACGCATGAGGCGCGGTTTGACTGAAGTGTGTTCCGAAGTCCCCAGGAGATTGGCACCTGCCATTCGGATCTTGCTTGGCAGTGAGCTGGCGAGTTCATATATCTCGCTGCCCGCGAAAGCGGTTGACTTGAACTCCGATGATTCCGCACGATTTCACGGGAAACAATTCCGACAACAACGATGCTGGCTAAACGTGTCATCCCGTGTCTGGACGTGCATGACGGCCAGGTCACGCGCGGCGTCCAGTTCGGCCGGGCCGAGGTTGGCGAATTGCGCAACGTCGGCGATCCCGTCGAGTTGGCCCTGCGCTATAACGAACAAGGCGCCGATGAAATGGTCTTCTTCGACATCACCGCCAGCGCGCACGGTCGGAGGACGATGGTTGACGTCATCGAGCGTGTGGCCGAGAAGTGTTTCATGCCGCTGACGGTCGGCGGGGGCATCCGCGCCGTGGACGACATGCAAGCGATGCTGCGGGCGGGGGCGGACAAGGTGAGCATCAATTCTGCGGCCCTGGCCACACCGGACCTCATTCGCGCCGGCGCGGAAAAATTCGGCAGCCAATGCATCGTTGTTTCCATCGATGCGAAGCGCGTCGCGCCCGGGCGCTGGGAGGTTTTTTCGCACGGCGGCCGCAAGCCGACGGGACTCGAGGCCGCCGGGTGGGCCCAACGCGCGGTTGGACTTGGCGCCGGCGAAATTGTCCTGAACAGCATTGATGCCGACGGGACGAAGGCCGGATTTGATCTGGTCATCACGCGGCGCATCAGCGAATCCGTTGGTGTGCCGGTGGTTGCCAGTGGCGGCGCGGGCAAACTGGAGCACATGGCCGAAGTGTTGCTCGAAGGCAAGGCCGACGCGGTGCTGGCCGCGAGCATTTTTCACTTTGGCGAATACACCGTTCAGGAGGTGAAACAATTTCTGGCCGGGAAAGGGATTCCGGTTCGTATCTGAACGGCGGGCTTAGTCCTGGCCAAAACTTTTTCATGGTTCGCCGCGCAAATTTTGTTACTTTCTACGCACGCATCAGGCAACCATGAGCTTTTACGACCAACTGAAATTCAACGCGGACGGACTGATTCCTGCCATCATTCAGGAACAAAAAACGGGCCGCGTTCTGATGATGGCCTGGATGAACCGCGCTTCGCTTGAAAAAACCATCGAAACCGGCAAGACCTATTTCTGGAGCCGCTCGCGCCGGAAGTTCTGGATGAAAGGCGAGACTAGCGGCCATGTGCAGCAGGTCAAGGACATCGCGTTCGACTGCGACGGCGACACGCTCCTGATTCAGGTCGAACAGATCGGCGCCGCCTGTCATGAAGGCTACCAATCATGCTTTTTCCGTGCGGCGGAAAACAAGGGCCGCTCGTTCAAGGTGACCGAGCCACAACTCGAAACGCCCGAACGGATTTACGGGAAGAAATAATGGACGGCATGGTTCCACTCGGCGGCCGGCTTTACTTTTTTTTCCTGATGCTGTTGTTGGTGAGCCGGGGGGCGGATTTTCTGAGCACGTGGATCGCCACGCCGAACCTGGTTCTGGAAGGCAATCCGCTGGCCAAAAAGCTGGGCTGGAAATGGGGTTCCTTCATCAACCTTGTCCTCTGCGGTGCATTTGCAGCCTGGCCGCTGGCGGCCATTGTCATCGGCACGACGAGTGTGCTGGTGGCCGCGCGGAATTTTCAGGCCGCCTGGCTGATGCGTTCGCTGGGCGAGGAAAACTATCGCGACTGGTACGTCGAACAGTTGCGGCACACGAGCTTGCCGCTTTATCTGTTTTGTTTGCTTGGCCAGACACTGCTCACGGCGGGCGTCGGCGGCGCGCTGATGTATTTCTCAGGCGAATCACTGATACCCTTTGCCGTCGGATTCGGCATCCTGGGCTATGCCCTGGCGGTGACGTTTTACACGCTGCTTTCGCTCTGGCGCATTCGTCGCAGTGCGGGAGGGGGATAGCGGCGGGTCCTTCTTTTCCGTTTTCCTGAGGAACTCAAGGTTTCGCAGGCAACGGCTGCAAAACGTATTCCAGACCCTCGCGCGCGGCATCGACCGCCAACGTCTCGCCTTGCATGGCCACAAGCTGGCGCGCCCAGCCGAGCATTTTGGAAATCTGAGTGTCGTCGTGATCGGGATCGTGGTGAAAGAGGAAAAGCTGCTTCACTTTGGCAAACAGCGCCAGCGCCACCACGTCTTCCACGCAGCCGTGTCCCCAGCCGACGTGCGACTGATATTCCGCGTCATCGTACTGGGAGTCGATGATTAACACGTCCGCGTCCTTGAGGAACTCGATGGTTTTCTGGTCCTGCTCGCTGGCGTAGTTCAGCGCTTCGAGACGGTCCGATGTTTGTTGCCCGCCCGGGTGTGAGCGCATTCGTTGGAACGGTTCGTTGTCGGGCAGATAAGCAATGGACCCGGCGCTGGTGAACAGGCGATAGCCCACGCAGACCCCGGGGTGGTTCACAAACGTGGCTTGCACCCGGACGTTTCCGACGTGGAACTCGAATTCCTTCAGCTCCGTCACATCGATGTTTGCAGGCACGTGCTGCAGGCTGACCGGAAAGTAAGGACTTTCCATCTGATGCGTCAGGGTGGAATACAAACCCTTGCGCGCGCCCTCGTAACCGAGGATCCGCAGCTTGTTTTGCGGGTTGTAGGCCGGAACGAAAAAGGGAAACCCCTGAATGTGGTCCCAGTGCGTGTGGGTGATCAGCAACGTCAGTTCGACAGGCTGGTCCTTGAACTCCTTTGCCAGTGCCAGACCGAGCCGCCGAATGCCGCTCCCGGCGTCGAGGATGATAATTTCGCCGTCGGCGCGGACCTCGACGCAGGAAGTGTTCCCGCCGTACTGAACGGTGCTCGGGCCGGGCGTGGGGATCGAGCCGCGCACACCCCAGAATTTGAGTCGCGGCGGCTGGTCCGCCGGCAGGCTGGCGGGCGCTTTGTGCGGCGGCACGGGTGCGGCAGCAATTGAGGTTTGGCGCGCGGACTGGCGCTCCAGGATCCTGATGAGATCATCACCTTTGAATGGCTTGATCAGGTATTCGTCGGCGCCGACTTCCATCGCGCTCTGTTGGTCGGTGGCGTAACCGCTTCCCGACGTGACGATGATTCTCGGCTGTTGAATATTGGCGCCCTGCTCGCGAATGGATCGGCAGACCTGGAACCCGTTGCAGCGCGCCATGAGCAGGTCGCAAATCACCGCCGCGGGCTGGTGTGCGAGGGCGAGCTGGATGCCGTCTTCGCCATCGCCGGCTTCCAGCACGTTCCAGCCCGCCACCGTGAGCCATTTGCCCATCAGCTTGCGGAAGCTGGCGTCGTCATCAATTAACACAACGGTTTTCATCAGGCGACCTGGCGGCAGGGTTTCATTTTCGACGGATAAGAACAAGCACTTAACCGAGCAAATCAACGTTGAGTTCGCGGCTGCCGACCGTTAACCTGACCCGGTGCGCCGGCTTAAGATGTTGTTGCAGTTGATCCTGGCGGCGGGTTTTGCTTTGAACGCAGAAGCCGCCACCGCCAGGATCGTCAAGGTTTTGCCCCACCTCCTGGACAACGAAGGCCGCCACACGCTCTCCCCCAGTTTGTACGAACGCGACGCGTACCAGGCTTTCCTGCGGAAGAACCCGGACAAATGTTCCGGGCTCCGCTTCGACGTTCAATGGAAGGTGAAGGCGGCGGACTGGTCGCAATTAAGACTCCGTTTGGAAATCCGGGGAAGCAAGGAGGGCAAACCGTTCGTTTTGGACCAGCCCGCGCGGCGCAACCATTGGTACAACCGTTGGAGTTCGCTCACGTTGGACGGGGAGTCCTACCAGAAAGCCGGCGACGTGATTTCCTGGCGTGCGACGCTGTGGGAAGGAGACAAACTGCTCGCAGAACAAAAATCCTTCCTTTGGTAAGCGCGGGCGAAGACTCGTTGGAAATCAAGTTCACCTTTCCAGCGCGGCCGCGAGAGTCTGCCCGTCGCGAAAAACCGTAACCCGATTCGTCTGTGGGCCTGACCGCCGGCCTCGCAAGATGATCCGCCGCTGATCAAAAAGTTCCGATGGAAATGAAGGTTGTCTGCGTATCACTGGATGAGCCGATGGAAGGCCGTGTGAGGCGGCCAATCGAGCGCGGAGTTCAAACAGAATGCGGGTCAACGGGTCAATTCGAGACAGGCCATGCGCAAAATGAACTTTTTGTCTGCGCTTTTCTCGATGACCGACGAGCAGGCAATGTGGCGGGTCCAGACGCAGGAGGATCATCACGCCTTCGCGCAACTGGTGGAGCGCTGGGAGGAACCGATTCGCCGGCTCTGCGCGCGCATGACCGGCGACACGCATCGCGCCGAGGACTTGAAGCAGGAAGCCTTCGCGCGGGTGTTTGAAAAACGAAAGAGCTTTCAGCCGAACGCGCGATTTTCCACCTGGCTTTGGCGCATCGCGCTGAACCTTTGCTATGACGAATTGCGCCGAATCAATCGCCGAGGGGAATCGCCGCTCGACGCCGACGAGAGCGAAAGCATTGCGGCGCGGTGCGAGTTCGCGGCCGAGACGCCGACGCCCGACGCGCAACTGGCGGGCCAGGAGGAAGGCGAGTTGGTGCGGCGGGCTCTGCTGCGCTTGCCGGAGATCTATCGCAGCGTTCTCGTCCTGCGGCATTACGAGAATCTCAAACTGCGCGAAATTGCCGAGGTTCTGGAAATCCCGGAGGGCACGGTCAATTCGCGCATCGCCGAAGGACTGGCGCGGCTCACCCGCATTCTGGAGCCGCAGTTTGATGACCGGCAGGGGCGCGCCAACCCGATGCACTCGAACGTCGCCGTCAACGCCGGGAGGCGGACTGGCAGCGCGTCGGGCTCCCAGGATATTTCAGCCCCTGCCTCGCGCCCGGGGTTACAACTCCAAAAGGTCCTCTTATGAACCATCCAAAACGTGAAGAATGGGCCCCGTACCTGTTCGATGAAGCGACGGCGGAAGAGCGGCGAAAGCTCGCCGCACATTTGAAAAACTGTCCGGAGTGCGCCGCGGAAATCGCCGGCTGGCAGCGGAGCCTCAAGACACTTGACCGCTGGAAATTGCCCGCGGCGCGGGCGCGATCATCGCAATGGGCCGGACCGGTTTTGAAATGGGGCATCGCGGCAGCGCTCGTCCTGGGCGCGGGATTTGGCCTGGGCCGGTTGTCTGCGCCGACGACTGTGTATCTGAACGCGATGCGGGCCCAGACGGAAGCGACGATCAAATCATCGCTCGCGTCCGAGATGCGGAAGCAGTTCAACGCGGACGTGCAGGCGGCCCTGGCGGCGACGCGCAGTCAGATCACGAACGAATTGCGAGCGCAGTTGAACATGATGTTGACCGAAGCTGCGAACGCCTCCGCCACCGAGACACGCCGGCAGTTAAACGAATTCGTTCAAGCTGTCCATGCCGCGCGCGAGGAGGACCGGCGAACCACGCTTTTGTTGTTTGAAAAAATGCAGAAACAGCACTCCGCGGATTACCTCTCGCTGCGGAGCGATCTGGAGACGGTCGCGTCGCTGACCGACGAGGAGATTCGCCGCGCCCGGCAGAGCCTGATTCAATTCGCCGCCAATAAATCAAACCAGTCCAGCAAACCATGAAACTCATCCAACCAGAGGAAAGGAAAATGAAACCGAAACTTTCAACGGCAGCTCTGCTCGTTGCCGTCCTGGCGTTCAATCATAACCTCGCGCCGGCTCAGGATGCGCCCCCGACCGCTTTACCCGCGCCAGAGGAAGTCGTCCAGGCCCCGAAAACCGTGCCAGGGGGAGGGGGCGGGGGCGGCGGAGGTGGCGTCTTTGTCCCGGGTGTCCCTGTCGATCGTTATTACCTCAGCCTGCGTTATTCCGGCGAGCCCGGTGCTTACGGCTATCACGGCAGTTCCGCTGGACCTACGACGGTCATCCAGTTTTCCCAGCCCGACCCTCAGGGCCTGGACCTGGACGCGATGCAGGAGGATTTGAATGTGATGTCGTTGTTGCTGCAAAGGAAACTGGAGGACGCCCTGGGCGAAAATTCGCCGACTTACAAGATGGGAATTCCTTTACTGCTCCGCTCTGGCCAACGCAGCATCGAGAGCCTGTATCTCGACGGCTTCGGGGCGGTATTCACCGTGAACGTCAATTTCCCGCTCGTGCCGCCACCGGTAAACAAAGCGAAGGAAAATGAAGACACGACCGGTTCCGACGATTGGGACAAGGCCCGAAAGGAACTGTACGGAGTCCGCGAATCGCGCGACATCGTCAACCCGTATGGGAGCGCGCGCGTGCCGTATGACGCCGAGCAAGTCGGCGCGCTGAAAGCGGCGTTGCTTGAAGCGCTCAAGAACGCGGCGAATATCCGCGGTTTGAAATCGGATGAGTCGGCCATCGTCACGGTCTTCGGTAGCGAAAGTGTGGAAGCCGGCCGCGGCGCCGCCGGAGGACCTGGCGGGGGGCGGTATGCCGTGGGTCGAGAAATCGGATACCGAAGCGTTCGCGAAAGGGAAAATGAACTTCGACCAGTTTCAGCAGAAGGCGGTGATCAATGCCTACCTCGGCTCGGCCACGCGAGGGAGCGGTTCGTGGGCAGGGGCATCGTATCCGGGGGCCGACAACATGACGCCGGTTCCAGTGACGCGCTGAAATTTGTAGCCGCCGACGTGAGGAGGCGGGCTCGGCCTGCCTCCAAATCCGCCTCGTGACCTCGGCGGCTACACCGGGAGGAACGCCGCGGCTCAAGCGGTACGCTCGCCGTGATCCGCTTTCAATTCGCTGACGATGAACCAGTAGGAGAGTTGACTCGCGGCGAGCATCACTGCAGCCAGCACGAACGCGGTCGTATAGGAGCCGGTAAGTTTGATGACGAAGCCGGTAACTATCGGTTGGAGGGTGCCGGCGATGTTGCCAACAGAATTATAAACGCCGACCGCCAGACCAACTTCTTTCCGTGAAGTGCAGGCTTGTAAGAGCACCATTTGATTGGCAGTGGACAGCCCCACCAGGCAGCCGCCCATGATCAGCAACAGCGCGACATCCTTGCTCGTCGTAGATGCCGCAGGGATGATCAGGAGGCCGCTGAGAAAAGCCGTGCTGATGATCCCTTTGCGCGTGCGGGCCGGATCCCAACCGCGACGGATAAGGCGGTCCGCGATCCACCCGCCGAGCGGCTGGCAGACGCCAAAAACAAGAAAGGGCAGAGCTGCGCGGACGCCAGCTTCTAGAATCGTAACGTGGCGCACATCCACGAAGTAGCTGGGCAGCCACGTGATGAGGAAATACCAGTAGTAATCAAAACAAAAGAAGCCGAGCAACACTCCCAACAAATCGCGGTTGCGCAACAGGGTCGCGAATTGGTCCCAGGTAATTCGAGTGCGCTCGGCGCCCGCCGACGTGTCGCGCATTTGCGCCGGGGTTGCCAGGAACCAAGGCACCAACCACGCCAGCGCGGCGAACCCGACGATGGTGAACGTGGTTCGCCAGCCGAAAGTCTGCAACAGCCAGCCAATCGTCAGCCCTTCCAATACCAGCCCGGTGCGTGTGCCTGCGTCGAAAAGCCCGCAGGGCAGCCCGCGCTGTGACAAGGGAAACAACAGGCTCACCACTTTCGTTCCGCCTACCAGGTAAATCGACTCGCCTACGCCGAGCAGCATCCGACACCCCAGCAGCATAGCCACTGAACCGGCAAATCCGGTTAGTCCCTGCGCCAGCGACCAAAGCGCGAAAGCGCCCGCGTAGAGCCAGCGCAGATTTATCCGGTCCGCGCACAGCCCGATCGGAATTTGAAGTGTCGTATAAGTCCAAAAGAACGCCGACACAACCAGACCCTGCAGGGCCTTGTCGAGATGGAAATCCTTTGCTAGTAGGGGCAGTGCGTAGGAAAGAGTTTGCCGGTCGAAATAGTTGATGAGGGAGGCGGCGAACAATAGCCACACGATGGTCCAGCGGCGGGCGTTGGTGACGCCAAGGGCGACGTGAGGCGATTCTTCGGAGACAGTGGACGGCGCAGGTGGGCTGCTCATGGTATTGCCGCGGGTGATCTTCAGCAGCGACGTTAATTGAGCCGCACGGCGAGTGCACGCGTTTTATTTGACTAACCCGCTGACCGGGTCGCCCGGGCGGCTCCGTGTTCCGTCCTGAACCGTAGCCGACGACGTGAGTCGACGCTGACTCTTTGCGAGTGCGCGGACTGACGTTCGCGGCTACGAGGGTCATGGCTAAGCCTCCACGATTTCAGAATCACGCATCGGGACCATGAACGGTGGGGCGAGACTCCGTCGAGCCGTTCGGGCTTAATTCAACGGCAGTGGGGGAAGGGGTGAGGGGGAAGGTTTACGGAGAGGATCGTCTGGCCATCAGCTCCTTGGAGCGTCACGACTCATAAAGCCGCTTCAATTCTTCGAGCGAAAAATCCGGCGACTTGCAGTGACCGATCATGCGTTGCTCGCGTTCGGCCACTTTCGCGGCAGCTTCCGGGATCTTGTGCGCGATTTCCTTCGGAACGACAAGCACGCCATGTTTGTCCGCATGGATGAGGTCGCCGGTGTGAACGACGAGTCCACCCACTTTCACCGCCGTTCCAAAATCAAGCAGGTGGACGTACGCATGCGAGACGCAAACGCCGGCCGCAAAGAAATGAAAGCCGAGCGCGCGCACTTCGTCGAGGTCGCGCACGTGGCCGTTGGTGACCGCGCCCACACAACCGAGCCGCTGATGAATCGTCGCCATCACTTCACCGATGAACGCGCCTGCGCCGGGCGGCTGGTCCATGTCCTGCAAAACGAGCACCCGCGGTTCAGGACTTTCGAGAATGTATTTCCACGATTCGTAGCGCGAGCCGGCCCTGGTCGCGGGTTGCTCCGCGGCGAACCGCACCGTGACCGCGTGGCCCACCATCACGCCCAGGTCGGGAAACAGGCAGTGAACCTCGGGCGACATGTGACCCTGATTGCGCGGGCGAACGTTGAAAAGCTCGATTGCGTTCGAGACCGTCGGCGTGGTTAAGCTGCGCAAGGCGGCGAGGGTTTCAGTTGAGATTTGCATTGGATTGTCCAAGGAATGCGCGCGACAGGGCCGGTTGTCAAACCTACGATGGACTAACGGCGGAGCTTCGGTGCGGAACAAAAGTGGTCGGAGCGACAGGATTTGAACCTGCGACGTCTTGGTCCCAA
>QHNT01000234.1 GCA_003218515.1 Verrucomicrobiota bacterium
AGCTTCGCGCAGGGCAGCAAAGGCATGGCGATCGTCTCGAAGGCCAACGACTGTGGATTGCCCTCCAGCACTTACAAGGGCCAGAATCCCGACCGCGCCAGCGTGCTCTGGACATCCGAAGTAGACCCGGACCAGCAGGATCCGTATCTGAATGAATGGAATGACCTGGTTGACGCCATCCGCAATGACAAACCCTACAATGAAGTCAAGCGCGGTGTGGAAGCCAGCCTGGTGACCTCTATGGGACGCATGGCCGCACACACCGGCCAGGAGATCACGTTCGAGGAAATGCTGAACTGCGAGCACGAGTTCGCGCCAACTGTGGACAAGTTCACCATGGATTCACCGCCGCCCCTTAAGTCGAACTCCGACGGCAAGTATCCTATCCCGATGCCGGGCGTGGTGAAAAATCGGGAGTATCAGGTGTAAATCACAGGGTTCAGCGGAACCTTTCAGATCGAACTGAGACGAAGGCGGCGAACGCTTCTTCCTCTCCCCAGGGGAGAGGGGAAAGGAGCCACTCGGAGGGCGCCGCCCGTTCGTCCTGGAATGTGAGCATTGCCCGAAAGGCTGCATGGCTTTGAGCCATTTATCAATTCAATCCGTCAGCTCTGCCGGAGGTCGTGACAAGTCAATTGTGGGTGAAGTTTTTTCGGGTCGCGGACTTTTCAAGCAGCCAGCGGCTTGTTCTGCGATGTGTTCATATCTTCAAAGATCTCTGGCTCTGCACTGGAAATGTAACCCGCGAAACACGCCAAATACACGAAAACAAATCCGCGACGCGCCGCAACCGACCCACAAAACTCTCTGTGCCCTCTGTGCCTCAGTGGTGAAAATAATAACCACGGAGACACAAAGAGCACGGAGAAATCCCAGACCTGCCGGACGCTGCCGAACGACCAGCGTGAGCCACTGGAGGCAGCCGCCAGAGGCCCACGAATGCAACCTGAGCGCAACGGCTGCCCCCCGTTAGATGCTCCACGCTCTGGTTGAACCCCTTTTCCATTTTCCTTTGTCAAAACGCCAAATGGCGCGCAGAACAGTTGGGTTTGGCGCGGCGACATCCGACGCCAGTGCGTGTCGAATTGTGATTAGAAGGGAATCGGCGCCCGACCTTTCTGGCGCCATTCTGCCCGTTTGAAGGCCATTTCCACGAGCGGTTCCAGATTGCTTCGGGCGGAGGCCACGACCATTCCCTCGCCGCTGAGCGTGAGGAGACAGACCCTTACATTGCGGGTGGAACGGACGTCGTGGCGCACATAGATGGCGACGAACTCACCCTGGTTCATCACGCCAACTATGCGATCCCAGCCGCGGCGGGCCATCGCCTTGTCAGCCGCCGATAGAATGACGGCGCGTTTGAGTTCCTTGTGGCCTTCGCGCATTTTGTAAACGCCCACTTCGGCGCCACGGACTGCGTGCAAGGCGGTACGCGCTTCGGGGTCAAGATCGACGAAAGCCAGGCCGGCTCGGGCGAGGTACAAGGTGATCGGGCCGACGCCGATTTCGATTTTCTCGTCCCACTGCGCAGCCGCGGATTTCATCACGCTATCCCGCAAGGCACCCACATCAGAGCTGACTTTGAAACACCCGGTCAGCCCAACGGAAAGCAGGGCAAACACAAACGCGATTCCCAATCGCAACCGCGCGCATGTCTTGGTGGGGCGAGCGTACTCGCGAGCCCGTGTTTCTGCCATTCTTGGAAGATCAGGGCTCAACGGAGTCTCCACCCTCCGCAGTACTGCTACGGAGGACGGGTCACCCCACCGATGATGGTCCCCATGCGCGACGAAAAAGTCGTCGGACGCTTTCAGTGAACCCGGTGGGGCGAGCGTCCTCGCGAGCCCTAATTCCTGTCCATGAGAGGTCAGGGCTCGACGGAGTCTCGCCCCACCTTTCACGGCCCCAAGGCATGTGCAAAAGCCGAAGAAAGCTACCCTTGAATGTCTGTCCGCGGTTGGCATGCTCGTTACGGCCTCACTTCTTTTCAACTGCCTGCCCGATCTTTTTAAGCGGCTCGATGTTGAATCGTTCCCCGATGACAGCGATCTTCTCCGGTTTGATATTGCCGACGATGTTAATGAACACGGCTTCACGGTTGCTTTCGATGACGGTGACGACCACGCCCTCCACCGCTTCCTCGCCGCGGGTCTTGAGGTAAACGCCTACGTCTTCGTCCTTTTTCTGCGCGGTCACGATGCGTTCCCAACCCTGAGCGTCCAGGTCGGTGCGAATCTTCTTCACACGCGTTTCCATCTCGGCGCGATTGCCGTCGTCCAGCCCGATGACATTGACCCGAACGCGGTGGAGACCGCGGAGGAGCTCGGCAATTTCCGGCTCATTCTTCTCCGCGAGGCGCGCGACCATGGAGATCAGGTTGCTGGTGATGTGGACTTCGACGAATTCGCCGCCGGAGCTCGGCGGAGAGAACTTGCCGAAGTCAACATAGCCGGGAGGCGTGTTTTCGGCCTGGATAGCGACGCCCACGAGGGCGGCGAGCGTAAGAGCGGAGCGGATAGAGTGTTTCATAATGATTACGGACGTTAATGGTTTCTGTTTTCCGATGTCCCATTCATCTGCCAATACCCGGAACCGGACTCGTGGGTTGCAGAAAAAAAATGATGATGACTTGTGTTTGCCGCCGAGGGTGGCTAAAAGGGTCTCCATGAACCGTCGAAAATTCCTTCAAACCGGCGCCACCGCTGCGCTGGCCCTGTCAGCTCTCCCTCATTACGCCGCCGACTTTGGCGACATGAAAAAGCGCGTCGGCCTCATCGGCTGCGGTTGGTATGGCAAATGTGATTTGTTTCGCTTGATTCAGGTTGCGCCCGTCGAGGTGGTGTCGCTTTGCGACGTGGATAAACGAATGCTCGCGGAAGCCGCGGACATGGTCGCGACACGCCAGCTCTCGAAAAAGAAACCGCGCACCCACGGTGACTACCGCGACATGCTGAAAGAGAAAGACCTCGACCTCGTGCTGATCGAGACACCCGATCACTGGCATGCCCTGCCAATGATCGAGGCTTGCCAGGCGGGCGTGGACGTGTGGGTCCAGAAGCCCATCAGCGTGGACATCCTGGAAGGCCAGGCGATGCTCGCGGCCGCCCGCAAGCACCAACGCGTGGTGCAAGTAAACACTCAACGCCGGAGCACACCGCATCTCATCGAGGCCCGCGACACGATCATCAAGGAAGGCAAGCTCGGCCGGATCGCGCACGTCGAGATTTGTTGTTATTGGCACATGCGCGCCAAAGGCAATCCGCCGGACAAAAATCCGCCCGATTACCTCGATTACGAAATGTGGACCGGCCCGGCGCCAATGCGGCCCTATTGCGAATGGACGCATCCGCGCAGTTGGCGCGCCTTCATGGAATACGGCAATGGCATCGTCGGCGACATGTGCATCCACATGCTCGACATGGTTCGCTGGATGATGGACCTCGGCTGGCCGAAAAAGGTCTCGTCATCCGGCGGCATTCTGGTGGACAAGGCGAGTAAGGCGAACATCACCGACACGCAGACCGCCACGTTCGATTTCGGCGAGCTGCAAGTCGTCTGGAACCACCGCACGTGGGGCGAGGCGGTGGACGACAAGTATCCCTGGAGCGCGACGTTCTATGGGGATAAGGGCACTTTGAAAGCCAGCGTGTTCAGCTACGATTTCATTCCTGAAGGCGGGGCTCAACCCGTGCACAGGGACGTTACCTACGAGCTGGAACAATATCCGGAAGACAAAACCGAAAAAGACTTGGAAAAACACTGCGCACCTGCCATTCGCGGGCACATGAAGGATTTCCTCAAAGCGATCGCCTCGCGCGGACGTCCTGTTGCCGACATCGAACAAGGGTACATCTCCACGACCTCGTGCATTCTGGCCAATCTTTCGATGCAACTCGGCCGGAGCCTGAACTGGGACCCGGCAAAGGGGAAGGTGATTGGCGATGAAGAGGCCAACCGCCTTTTGCGCCGGTCCTACCGCACGCCGTGGGTGCATCCGGAGCCTGCAAACGTATGACGCGCGAATTTTCATTTCGGGGAAATCTCTCCATGAACCGCCCCCTCACCCCGTCCCTCTCCCCCAGTGGGGGAGAGGTGGCCGGGAGGTCGGGTGAGGGGGCGATTCATGGTCCCAATGCGTGCGCAAAAGCGAAAGGAGGCTTCCCATGAACCTCGTAGCAGCCGACGTAAGGAGGCTCACTTTTCAAATGCGGAGTGCGGAGTGCGGAACGCGGAATTGAGCCAGA
>QHNT01000235.1 GCA_003218515.1 Verrucomicrobiota bacterium
TGCGGATTTCGCCGGACACTTTCACTTGGGAAAACATTTTCGTGCCTGACTGGGTTCTCTGGCCATACTCCGTTTTATGGCGGAACCGAGTCGAGTTCACTAGTGTGACCTTCGGCAACGGTATGTTCGTCGCCGTCGGCAGCGATGTGAACCTCGTCAGTTGCCTCGTCTATTCGCCGGACGGAAGGAATTGGAAGCTGGCAGAGGATGCGTTCAGAGGAATGTACTCGGTGGCCTATGGCGATGGCGTGTTTGTTGCCGTCGGCGTCGGACAAATTGCCAGCTCGACCGACGGGATTCATTGGCGCAAGCGTGATCCGGGAAAGAATTTTGTCAGCTCGAGCGTAACTCACGGTCAGAACACCTTCGTCTGCTTCGACAACGGCAGCCAGTTCATGCAATCCGACCTCATCGCCTCCTTGATGCTCAGCCGGCATTCGCCACTGGAACTTTCGATCTTCGGACCTGTGGGAAGACATTTCAGGTTGAAGCCACTGAAGACCTCGGAGCGACCAACGGTTGGGAAACCGTCGCCAGTTTTGTTCTCACCAACAGCCCCTCGACGTGGGTCGATTCCGGTTCTACCAACAACTCGCAGCGCTTTTACCGCGCAGCACTCCAACCTTGAATAATAGTCTACCCCCTGAGCGCATGCGCGTGTTCATGGGGAGGGAACACCTCCAAAATTCGGACGTGAATCGAAGCCATGAACCGGTCGGAATCCCCCTCACCCGCCCTTCGGGCACCCTCTCCCCCTCGGAGGGGGAGAGGGATGGGGTGAGGGGGCGGTCATGGGGAGCGCGCCCGCCGCGGGCGCTCCAACCGGCACCCTCGCCGGTTGGCTTGGTTGCGTTCGTGTTCCGCAAACGGCGGGGAAGCGCCAGCGCTCCCGGAGTGGTTGGCGAGGCGCCAACCACAGCGCCCGGGGCGGGCGCGCTCCCCACTGACAGCGCGACCGGGTGAACGTTGTTAACAGCGGCAAGGTAAATGACAGAACGGAGCAACGTATGAAACGGCTGATAGACATTTTCTGTGCGGGCGGGCCTCTGTTCTGTGCTCGTTCATTCCGATGGCCTCGACCACTGGCACTGGCGTTATTCCCCGGCCGAAGGCACCTACTTTTCAGGTATCGCGTCAGGACCGAACCGCTTCGTGGCTGTCGGGACGAACGGACGAATAGTGACCTCCAGCGAAGCCACTCAGTAGCAGGGGTCGGAGATAACCAATGGGGTATTTGGCTTCTCTAAATCCAGGTGAGGGGGTGGTTCATGGCCACACGCATGAGAAGAAACAAAAGGAGGCTCCCAATAAACCGCCCACCCCGTCCCTCCACGCCGTTGAATCAAGCCGGAACGGTTTCCTCGCGCTCGTAATCGTAATCTTACTCGTAATCTCCAAGAACCAAAGCCGAGCAAGATTACGATGAGGAGCCTGCCCGTGCGATCGCGCGACCGGGCTTATTTCAACGGGAACCACTCTAAACCGCCGCCGCGACCAGGTCACCCACTTGTGGAGTCGTGAAACCCATCTTGCCGGCCGCGAGGCTCTTGATTTTTTCGCGCGTGATTTTGATGACGGCCGTTTCAATGGCCGCCGCCGCCGCGGTTTCGCCCAGGAAATCGAGCATCATCTGGCCCGCGCAGATCGCCGCCAGCGGGTTGATCACGCCCTGTCCGGTGTATTTCGGCGCGGTGCCGCCGATGGGTTCGAACATGCTGGTGCCCTCCGGATTGATATTGCCGCCGGCAGCGATGCCCATGCCGCCCTGCACCATGGCGCCGAGGTCGGTGATGATATCGCCGAACATGTTGTCGGTCACAATGACATCGAACCACTCGGGGTTTTTCACGAACCACATCGTCGTCGCGTCCACGTGCGCGTAGTCGCGCTTCACATCCGGAAAATCCTTCCGGCCGATTTCATGGAAGGCGCGTTCCCACAGGTCGAAGGCGTAGGTCAACACATTCGTCTTGCCGCAGAGCGTCAGCTTTTTCTCCTTGTTCCGTTTGCGGGTGAACTCAAAGGCAAAGCGGAGACAGCGCTCGACTCCGCGGCGGGTATTGATGCTCTCCTGCACGGCGATTTCGTGCGGTGTCCCCTTGAACACAAAACCGCCGGAGCCGGTGTAAAGCCCTTCGTTGTTCTCGCGCACGACCACGAAATCGATGTCCTCGGGTCCCTTGTCCTTCAACGGGCAAAAGCGTTCGTCGTAAAGTTTGACCGGTCGCAAATTGATGTATTGCTCCAACTCGAAGCGCAACCGCAGCAAAATTCCCTTCTCCAAAATGCCCGGCTTCACTTCGGGATGGCCAATGGCGCCCAGCAAAATGGCGGGAAACTTCCGCAGCTCGCCCACGACACTGTCCGGCAACGCTTCGTTGGTGCGCAGGTAACGTTCCCCGCCAAGGTCGTACTGGGTGTAATTGAGTTTGAGCGAAAACTTCTTCGCGGCGGCGTCCAACACCTTGATGGCCTCGCGCACGACTTCCGGCCCGGTACCATCCCCGCCGATGACTGCAATGTTGTAGCTTTTCATCAGTTCTCTGTCCTTGCCCGCCGGTTCGGCGGGAGTGGGGATGCTAATGTTTCGCGGCGGACTGGCAACGGAATTTTGCGTCAATATCCCGACTGCATGTTTACGCTCACCATCCGTGGCGCCACTCGCGTCAGCTCCTTGCCGTGCTTGTCATAGACAATGCCGAACAAATGAAACGCGCCGGGCGCGGCCAATTCGTTCGGCCACTGCGCGACGGCGCGCTGAAAGTTGCCTTCCGCATCGAACGTTTCGATCTTGCCGTCGTAGTCACCCCGCGTCTTTCCGTCGAGGTCAAGCACACGAAAAACCACTTTGCCAATCTGTTCAGCCTGGTTGGGAGGAATGGCCATGTAACCGGTGATTTGCGGTCTGGAGTTCTGTGTCCAGGCCGTGTCGCAACGAACCGGCGTCATGACCGGGCCGCATGTTTTGCAGAACGTCGGTTCCAGTTTTTCGACCAGTTGGATCCTGCCGAGGCTCGCCGGTTGTTGCACCGACAACGGACTGCCGTAAGAGAACGTGCGAAAAATCCGCGGTCCGCCGTCGCTGTAACACAGCTCCGCGTCGAGTGCGATGACGACACCCGCTTTGGCTTTGAAACCGGGAAAGTTCGCCCAAGGCAATTTGAATTCAACCTCCATGCCGTGCGCCGTTCGTCGGGCACCGACTTCGACGCCGATCTTCTTAATCGCTTCGAGAAAGCCCGGTCGCAGACAAAAACGCGGGTGCACGTTTGTCCCTTTCAAACCGGTCCAGTAGCAATGCACCGCGCCGGGCGAGACGTTTGTTGGCCAGGCTTGGCTGCGAAAGGTTTCGTCCTGGCGCGTGTCGAAATACCATTCCACGCCGTCGCCTTCCCAGAGGTGAGCGTCGTCCGCGAGGTTGGCCGGCGTCTCGTCCAGCGTCCGCAGACCGGCGTAAAACGCCTCTTCGTCCCACAGGTAAAAGAACTGCGCGGCGCGATTGCGCAGCGTCTTCGCGTCGAAGCTGAAATATTCGACCGGCGTACAGAAAGCGTCCTTGAACTCGGACAGGTCGCCGTCGATTTTCATGTTCTTCGGCGCCCGCGTAGCCAGGCCGCGAACGCCGGGAAGCAGTTGGGCCGAAGCCCGGCCGGAGAAAAATAACAGGATCGCGACAAACACAAGCGACCGCCAACGGCAAAAGAATCGGATGATTTTCATGGTCTCATTGAGCCACAGATTGCACCGAGAGGAAACACGGATTTGAGTCAAGAGCTGCCGGGCTGCGAAGCCCGCAGGTAAGTGTTTAGCGTGGCGACCGCGCAGTAGCAGGTTTCCAAACCTGCTGTATCGCGGGTTTCTAACCCGCAAACGCTTCGCCGCCTCCAAAGCTTCGGAACTGGCGACGGTTCTGCCGATTGGAAATCGGCGATACGGCAGGTTTGGAAACCTGTACGTCCAAAGGGCGCTAAACAGATACGCCCGCAGGCTGGGAAGCTCCATGGTTAGCGGGCAACAACATGCCAAACGCGGTCCCGGCGATCACTTCGCTGTGGTGGTCACGAGCACC
>QHNT01000236.1 GCA_003218515.1 Verrucomicrobiota bacterium
TAAGAATGCCACACAGCCCATACACCGGATGAGGCACCCCGCGGTCCGGACTGCTCCGGCTGCTCAACCGCAAGCTCCGGGTCAGCAGCGACAGCCGCCCGCCACTCAGCCTCCGTAATCTCGCGGCGACCTTCTTTGACGAAAGGACCAGAATTGCGAGTGACGTAGTAGTAAACGCTCATGGTGCGATGCGGCCAACGAGCTGAGCCACCGGAGAAACGACCATGAATAAGCACGAGTCCCAAGGCCAAACAGAAAAGCTTAATCCGGTTGGCTCAAGCTGGTTAGGCCGCCCAGTTGTCATACAGCATTCTACCGGTTCTGCTTTTCGGCACCTGGCGTCGTATTCGTCTTGGCTCCGAGCTTACGGAGCAATTCCCACGCTTCTCTGACCGGTTTATCATAGTTCTCCTTTCGATACCGAATCGGATCTCGTACTGAGTTGGCATACGCGTCGAAGCCCTTGACTGGTGCATTGCTGATAATCGGCACATTTACGACGGACCAGTTTCCACCGTTCTTCACCAACGACCTCCACTCGTTCTCCTTCAGCCGCCAGTGTCCTCCTTCCAATCTGGCTCCGGGCGCGCCTGATCTCGAAAAATCCACTTTGGTCACCTCGTCAATCCAGATCTCTGCCGGACCGAGAACGTTCTTAACGCGGCAATGCTCGTAGTCGATCGCAATCGGTACGCGAAGTTCCAACGTGTATCTCCCGGCGAAATAGGCAGCGCTGTTCCATATCGCTGCGCCGCTGAAATTGCTGATAAAGTGATCAACATTGGTTGCACCAAAGAGTGTTTCGACTTCTTTGGGGAAGGTCAAAATGTCCACAGCATGCTCGACCGCCTTGTCGTGGCACTCATATTCTTTCAGCGGATTTTTTTCCAACTCGGAAACGATCTTGCGAAATAGTTGCGAATCCTGGGCTGCGCTCAATGCTCCTGAGCCGACACTTGCCGCGCCGTAATTCACAATAGCAAAACCTGTGTGCTGCTTTCCGTCATCATCTTTCCCAGAGCCACAACTTATAGTCACGCCGGAGTTCGTTCCGTAGTACGCGGTGATGCCGGGCAGTTCGCCGGGGCTGTTCGTCGTTGGTGAGCCCAACGCCGGACCGACTGCTCTGGTGAGAAAGGTGTGGAGTTGTGGAAAGTAATCGCCCGCAAGAACCAGACTGAATTCGTTGCTGTCTGCCTTGAAGCGCCATTTCGCTGGAATAGCAGGAAGGCCATTCGTCGTCAGGAGGCAAACACCGTATTGGGGTGCCATCCTGAGAATGAACGCGCCCAAATCTCCGGATTTCGAATCATACCCCCTGTGATTATCATCCCCGCGGGAGCAGCCAACCAACCCCGCGAGAAGCGAAGCAATCAATATTGAAAGAGCAAGTCGCAACATAGCGGCCTAACGACCCAATAGCGACGGCGGCGTTGTCATGACCGTCGGGATGAAGCAGCCCAGATGCCCCAGCCGAGAGCACCACCCGCACAACCTGCGACTACTGCTCTAACCCACATGGAAGAAAACTCTGGTCGCACGCCCATGAGTATCGCAAAGACGAGGACCCAGATAACCGCTGGCCAGATGCGACGCTGTGTTGGTTGACTGTTCATAGTGTGACGCGGCCTATTCTTTAAATGGAAAAAATTCCATGCTATTGGATAATAGCCCCCTAAGCTGGAATCGCAACTCGATTCCCGACAGTGGTCAACACGTCCCGCTGTAAAATAGCGCCCTTTTCCGCAACGCCGTTGCGGAAATTGATGTGGAGGCGGTGGACGCAGAAACCTCGCCAATGAGGTGCCGCGAAGCAGCCAGCTTCTTGCCCGCCTTCCCGCCCACACCATTGATTCGCCGGGCGCAGTCTGTCAGTTGACCAAGGAATACAAACTCGAAGTCATCATACAAAAAATCCGCGAAACGATGGGACTCAAAGGCCGTCAACGGTTCCCCGTCCGTCAGGTATCGGTGATTCTGTATCTGGCCGTTACTTATGACCAACGCAATCGCGCCGAGTTGATCCGTCGCCGGTTGGCGGAATATCCCTGGCTCAAGCCCGTGTTTCCGCTCATTGAGCGGAAGATGACTCTGTGGCATTGCCGGCACTGGCTACGCGAGTATGGCCACTTTCCTCTCCCGGTGCCGCGCCTTTTGTCCCTTCCACACCAACAAGGAGTGGAAGTGGCTGCGCAAACATGACCCGGATGCGTTTGAGCGCGCGGTTGACATGGATATCAATCTGCGCCACCCGGACACCGACCTGAATCCCCCACGCTTCCTCCACCACTCGTGTGTCCCGCTTTACGAGGCCGACCTCGACGCGCCTGAATCGCCCGGTGAGCGAACCCTGCTCGGCTTCAACAACGAATGTGAAGGCATGTGCGGACTCTAAAACACTTGAACCTTAACCCAATGATCATTATGAAAGACTCATTACTGACCCGATTCATTCTCTCTGCTGGTGTTGTCTGCCTGTTAACGAGCTGCGCCGGCATGCGGCCGATTGATGATGCCGTGCTTGGTGCGGGCGGCGCTTATCTCGGCCACGAACTCTCCAACGGCGATCCGCTCGCCACTGCCGCCGGCGCGGCCGGCGGTGTTATCGTGAGCGAAGGACTCCACTACGCTGCCAAGAAACAGGCCGACAAGGCTTACGCCGCCGGTTACGACAAGGGAAAAGCGACGCGGTGAAGCAGCAGTATTGGCTTTACGTGTCCATGCAGCGCCAGCGCAACCAGGTTGGCAGCGTTCGGCTTTACCCTGTGCAGTTGCCGGAAGAGAGCATTGACGGCGTGACGTTCCAGCCTTCGACGAAGCTTCTTCGCATTGAGGAGTAGAAAGCTCTGGGATAGTCGGCTCGCCAACAGTTACCTTCTCATGTGTGGTATTGTTCATCCCTGACTTTTTCCATCCAGTCCACAACCTTGCCGTCGAGGTTCTCCTGAATGGCGATGTGCGTCATGGCAGTGGTTGGCGACGCGCCATGCCAATGCTTTTCGCCGGGCGGAAACCATACGACGTCGCCCGGACGAATTTCTTCAATCGGGCCGCCTTCGCGCTGAACGCGTCCACAGCCGGAAGTAACAATCAAAGTCTGGCCGAGCGGATGTGTGTGCCAAGCCGTGCGTGCGCCCGGCTCAAAGGTGACACTTGCGCCGGCTACGCGCGCCGGAGCGGGAGCGCTGAACAGTGGATCAATCCGCACCGTGCCGGTGAACCAATCTGCTGGGCCTTTGGCGGATGGCTGCGAGCCTGCTCTTTTGATTTCCATATCAATGTCCTTTCTCTGTTTTCGTTAAGTCAGCAATGAATTACATCGCGTATCCCGGCTTTTTGTAGAGTTTTTCCGGGTGGCCAACGATGTCCGGCTTGTAAACCTTCTCCGCCCAATCCTCCGGTTTGATCTCTTCCATCGCCACCGAGACCGATTCTTCTCCGTAATGGAAAATGTCCATCACATCTTTGGTGATGGCTTCGGCGAGCCGGGCTTTCTGCTCCTCGGATTTGCCGGGCCAGAGTTTGACGATGACATGAGGCATGGTTTTCTCCGTTCAGGATTTTACGGACGCAGCAGTGCTTTGATGGCGCGGCGTTCGTCCATTGCGCGGTAGCCCTCCGCCACTTGTTCGAGAGGCAGGGTCAGGTCAAAGACTTTGCCGGGGTTGACCTTCCCGTCCAATACAAGGTCAATTAACTTGGGGAGGTATTGACGAACTGGCGCAGGGCCGCCGTGAAGATGGACATGCGTGTAGAACAATTTTTCGCCACCGAGTTCGACTCCGTGGGGAACGCCGACGTAACCAATCGCGCCACCAGGTCGAGTGCAGCGAATCGCTTGCATCATTGATTCTTGAGTGCCGACACATTCCAGCACGGAGTCAACGCCGATGCCATTGGTCAAATCCTTGATGCGGGCAACACCCTCGTCGCCGCGCTCGGTCACGATGTCGGTTGCGCCAAACTCACGGGCTATTTTTTGCCGCGTTGCGTGACGGCTCATGACAATGATTCGCTCCGCGCCCATCTGCTTCGCCGAGAGCACTCCAAGGAGGCCGACTGCGCCATCACCGACGACGACGACCGTCTTGCCCGGTTTGACATTGGCGGCGACGGCGGCAAACCAGCCAGTGCCGAGAACATCGGATGTTGCGAGCAAGCTGGGGATCAAGCCGTCCGACGGAATGCCTGGCGTGGGCACGAGCGTC
>QHNT01000237.1 GCA_003218515.1 Verrucomicrobiota bacterium
ACGCCGGGTTCCTCCATGAACGACGCGATCATCGGCGGCGGTCGATAGTGCGGCCTGAGTTCGCCGTTTTCGTCGAGGAACTGCTTCCGCCACTCAAGGTAGTCGCCGAGGATTTTATGGAACTCCGCTTTCGACGAAATAGTCACCATGCGTTTGTTGAAAATGTTCGCCGGGCCGAATCGTTTGGCATACCACGGCGCCACTTTACGGAACATGCGGCAACCGTGCTCCTCGCCGAACACTTCAACCATCAGGTCGAGATGCCGGCACATGACACGCACACGTTCCTCGAAGCCCGGTTCCGGCGAAAGTTCGCCCGTGCGCAGGTAACGCAGCGTGTGCAGGAAAATCCACGGATTGTAAAATGCGCCGCGACCAATGCTCACGCCGGCGCAGCCGGTTTCCGCGATCATTTTCTTCGCCGCTTCCGGCGTGGTCACGTCGCCGTTGCCGATGACGGGAATGTTTGTCACCGCCCGCGCCACGGCGCGGATGCCAGCCAGGTTCACCGTGCCGCTGAAACCCTGCTCGCGCGTGCGGCCGTGCACGAAAATCGCCGCCACACCCACGTCTTCGAGCGCGCGGGCCAGGTCGGGCGCAGTGATGTTCCGGTCGTCCCAGCCGAGCCTCATTTTTGCGGTGATGGGAATTTTGACCGCGTCCACCATGCCTTTGACCAGCTTCGTCGTCTTGCCGAGTTCGGACATCATCGCCGAACCGCCGCCGACGCGGCAGACCTTGCGCACCGGGCAGCCCATGTTGATGTCCACCGACGAAATGCCGGTGGATTCGAGATAAACCGCCGCGTGGCGCATTTCTTCCGGAACGGACCCGAAGAGCTGCACCGCCAGCGGACGGTCGGCGGGGCAGGTCTCGATGAGTTTGAGCGCCTTCGGGTTCTTTTCGAGCAGCGAGCGCGCGTTGACGAGGTCGGTCGTCGCCAGATCGAGCCCGCCGACTTCGCGCAAAGTCAGCCGGAACGGCAGGTTGGTGTAACCTGCCAGCGGCGAGAGAAACAGATTTGACTTCAGTTCAAGCGAACCGATGCGCATGGATGAACTATAATCAAACAAGCTCGCGAGAGCGAGCGCCTTCGCGAACTGTCGGAACAGGGCAGGGCGGTCTATCCCCGCCGCGGCGCGGGTACGGCGCGATGAGACATCGCCGTAAGTGTTTAACGGCGTAGCGGCGGGCGTCTCGCCAATAGTGTTGTGTTCGGCATGAAAAACGCCGAGGGCGTTTTTCCCTCTCTCCCCGCGAGGAACGAGCGGGGAGAGAGCTGGAGAGAGGGGAAACTGATAAAAAACGGCCTCCTCTCCCCGACCCCTCTCCTCCTTTTTTGGAGGAGAGGGAGAAGGGAAGCGCTCGTGCGCTCCAGGCAAACTACTTGCCGAACAGAAATGGCGTCTCGCCTGCCGTAGAGCCGCGCATCCTGCCCGGCGGAACAAGTCCACGCATACCCCAAAGCGTCCGGCTATTTGCAGATCGCCGAACAACCAGAGAAAAGAAACTAAATCTCAAATACCGTGATCTCCGGCCGGCAATTGAACCGCACATTCAGGTGGAAGTAGCCGATGCCGGCGTTCACGTAAAGCGGACCGGATGGGGTTTGAAACAGACCCAGATCATACTGGTTTACGCCAAAGGGAAGCATTAATGGTCCATAAAACGGAATCCTTACCTGCCCGCCGTGCGAATGACCGGCCAGAATCAAATCGAATTTTTGATCGGCCAATTTTTCGACCCAGGCTGGGTAGTGGATGAGCATGATGTTTTTCATCCCCGCACGAAGCCTGGTGTTTGGCGCTTTCATGCAAGTGGCGCCGATGATGTTGATCTTGCCATCCGTTGTTACGATTCCTTGATCGACCAACCAGGCGCCGCCGGTTGCCGAGAAGCTTTTGGCGATGACATCGAAATCGGCGTGTGACCAGTAGTCGTGATTGCCGGGGATGCCATACACGGGCGATCTGATTGCCTGAATCAAGTCCAGCGCTTCGGACAGGAACTTCGTGTCTTCAACGATGTCCCCGGTGAAACAGACGAACTCGGGCGAGAGTTTGTTGATCTTGTCCACGACGGATTGCAAATAGGCACGGTCGCCTTTGTGATGCACGTCCGTGAACTGAACGAGACGGTGGGTGGATTTGCCCGAGGAGGCGCGCACGGTGCGGACCTTGAGCCATTCCGGTTCGACCGCAAACGCGTCGGCGAGGGCGAGCAGAGGTGTCGCCCAGATGGTATGGCGCAGGAAACGACGGCGATTCATTTTGGTCGGCTTCCTGTCCGTTGCTGGCATAAAATCAAAAACTGAATTGCAGTCCGCCCCATGCTGGTTCATACACTTGGACCATGTTAGCCAAGGTTTGTTCCGCGGCCGTCAACGGCATCGAGGCTTATCCCGTCGAGGTGGAAGTCAACGCGGGCTGGGGCGACACGCTCGTCGTCATCGTCGGTCTGCCCGACGCCGCCGTGAAGGAGTCCCGCGACCGCGTCAGCACCGCGCTCACCAATTCCGGTTACAAATTCCCGATGGGCCGCACGACGATCAACCTGGCGCCCGCCGATGTGAAAAAAGAGGGGCCGAGCTTCGATTTACCCATCGCCCTGGGAATGCTGGCCGCGAGCGAGCAGTTCATTTCCGATCAGTTGGAAAATTTTGTGATCGTCGGTGAACTCGCTTTGACCGGCGCCGTGCGGCCGGTGAAGGGCGTTTTGCCAATCGCGATCCAGGCCCAGGCCGAGGACAAGGTCGGCGTTCTCGTGCCTAAAGACAACGCGCCGGAAGCCGCCGTGGTGAAGGGGTTGCAGGTCGTCCCGATTCAAAATCTGCGCGAAGCCGTCGGGTTCCTCGAAGGGGAGGTTAAAATTCCTCCGACGCGAGTGAACATCACAACAATTTTCGAGCATCCGCCCGAAGACGAACTCGATTTCGCCGATGTGAAAGGACAGGAGTCCGTGAAGCGCGCGCTGGAGATCGCCGCGGCGGGCGGCCACAACGCGCTGCTGATCGGCCCGCCGGGCACGGGCAAATCGATGCTGGCAAAACGGCTCCCGACCATCCTGCCGCCGCTGACTTTGGAAGAAGCGCTGGAAACGACCAAGATCCATAGCATCGTCGGTCTCCTCGCGCCGGGCCAGGCGCTCGTCACGCAACGTCCTTTTCGCTCCCCGCATCATACGGTCAGCGACGCCGGTTTGTTGGGCGGCAATATCAATCCGACGCCGGGAGAAATCTCACTCGCGCATCACGGCGTGCTGTTTCTGGACGAACTGCCGGAGTTCAAACGCAACGTGTTGGAGACGCTGCGCCAGCCGGTTGAGGAAGGACGGGTCACCATTTCGCGCGCCGCCGGCTCGATGACCTTTCCGTCGCAATTCATGCTGGTGACGGCGATGAACCCGACGCCCGACGGCAGGATGCCGGGCGAATCGCGCTGTTCGCCTCGTGAAATTCAAAATTACTTGAATCGTGTCTCCGGCCCGTTGCTGGACCGGATAGACATTCATGTCGAAGTGCCAGCGGTGAAATTCCGCGAAATTGCCTCGGAACGGACCGGGGAAACTTCCGCGCAAATCCGCGAGCGTGTTGTCGCCGCGCGCCATCGTCAGCAGGAGCGTTTCAAAGGCAAAGCGCGCGTCACCTGCAACGCGCGGATGGGAACGCGCGAACTGAAGGCTTACTGCGCGCTGGACGAAGCGACGATGGAACTGCTGAAGATGGCAATGGCGGAATTGAAGTTGAGCGCCCGCGCTTACGACCGGATTCTAAAGGTGGCACGCACGATTGCCGATTTAGCCGGCTCGGAGCCCATCACCTCCGAACACATTTCCGAGGCGATCCAGTATCGCTCGCTCGACCGGCAGTTGTGGGCGTGAAAGGGCGCGGATGGATTGCAGCTGGTGAACAGAGCGGGAAAGGAGGGATTGGCGAGACATTGTCGACTAACCCGACTTTAGCAACTGGAGGGGGAAATCAACAGATTTTGGCGGGGTGGCAGGCGTAAGCTGTTGAGCGGCTACGAGCGGTTTTTTCAAAGGCGTTGTGGGGCAGACCCAGGCTCTTCACAGCCGCTTTTTGGCGCCTATAATCCACTGCCGTCATGCATCTCAAATGTCATCGGCGCGTCAAAGAC
>QHNT01000256.1 GCA_003218515.1 Verrucomicrobiota bacterium
GATCCGGCGAACCAATATGCCGGCGATTTCTGGGGTGTCTATCTGGCGGTGGAACAGGAGGACGGACGTTTTCTCGACGAACATGATTTGCCGGATGGCAACTTTTACAAGATGGAAAATGGCACCGGAACACTCAACAACCTTGGTCCAGACGGCCCGATCGACCGCTCTGATCTCGACGCTTTCCTGAACGCTTATAACAGCGCGAGCCGGCCGGATATCTGGTGGCGAACGAACCTGAATCTGGCGAAGTATTACAGCTACCAGACGATCGTTCAGGGCATTCATCACTACGACATT
>QHNT01000257.1 GCA_003218515.1 Verrucomicrobiota bacterium
GACCGAATTCCGCAATCGCGTCCGCGAGCTTCGCGATCTGCTTTGGAACAGCGACCAGGCGTTTCAGTTGATTGACGAGCACGCGCAATTGCTGCGCGGGCCGACCAACGGACCGACCATTCTGGACGCCGACCGTTCGCGGTGGGACTACAACCCGAAGATGATCGACGGCGCCTATAGCTCCGCATTGAGCAAGGCAGGGCAGGGCCTCTTTTATAAATGGCCGAACGAACCGGGCGTCAGCAGAAATTTCGACGGATGCATCCAGTTGATGAAAAATTACGTCAACGCCCGCGGCAATTATCTGAATACCATCTCCAGTGACCCATCGATTCCGGTCCGGCCGACGATCACTGCCAACGGCCCGACGAACTCCCCATTGAACCGGCTGGCGTTTCGCGCCTCGGGCTACACCGGTATGAACCCTTTCGCCGCGATGAAATGGCGCGTCGCGGAAGTGACTGACACAAATCCGCCGGCATACGATCCGGCAGGGCCGCGCAAATACGAAATCAACGCCGACTGGGAAAGCGAAGAACTGGCCGCCTTCACTGCCGACGTAACGATCCCGTCCGGTGCGGTCAAAGTCGGTCACGCTTACCGCGCGCGCGCGCGGATGAAAGACAGCACCGGCCGCTGGAGCAACTGGTCGCAACCCGCGCAGTTCGTCGTGAGCGAACCGGACAACGCCGCCGCTCTGGCGGACAACCTGCGGGTGACGGAGTTGATGTATCATCCGCCGGATGGAAATGAATTTGAGTTCATCGAACTGCATAACCTCAGCGCGAACCTCGTGTTGGATCTCGACGGCGCGCAATTTACCGCCGGCGTGGACCTCAAGTTTGCAGCCGGAACCTTGATCCCCCCAAACGGCTTTCTTTTGCTCGTCAACACGACGAACTTCGCCGCCTTTCGTGCGCGTTACGGACTGGACGCGTCGGTTGCGATGGTTGGGCCGTACTCAGGCAATCTGGCGAACGGCGGGGAAAAGCTGGAACTGAAAGCCGGCGCGGGCGGCAGCGTGCTTTTCTCGTTTGATTACTCCAGCGGTCGTGGCTGGTCCGTGGCGGCCAATGGGGCGGGACACTCGCTGGTGCCTCTGGATTCGGCGATGAACGGCCAGGCGACCGGGACGTTGGATTATCCCGGAAACTGGCGGGCGAGCGCGTACATCGGCGGTTCACCGGGCCGGGCCGATCCGGCGCCGCCCGTCCGGACGATCGTGTTGAATGAAATCGCGGCGCACACCGACTACTTCGACCCCTCGCGGCCCGAGTACGACTCGAATGACTGGATCGAACTGTTCAATGCGGCAGCCACGAACCTTTCGCTGAGCGGTTGGTATCTGAGTGACGATCCGACCAACCTGCGCCAGTGGGCGATTCCGGCAGTGGCCATTCCGGCGGGCGGGCATTTGAGCTTCGACGAGGTGAGCGGATTCCACAATCCAATCACGACGGGCTTTGGTATCGACAAGGCGGGCGAACAGGTGCTGCTGTCCCACCTGCCGGGTGATGGCCAGGACCGCGTGGTGGACGCCGTGCAATTCAAGGGACAGGAAAATGGAGTCTCGCTCGGCCGCTATCCGGACGGCGAGATCGATTGGTTCACCGTGCTGCCGACTCGCGACGCGGCGAATACCGCGCCGCAGCAGGGGATTGTTGTCGGCGAAATCATGTATCATCCGCCGGACACAGGACCCAACGACAACACGCTGGACGAGTACCTCGAGTTGTTCAACCCCACCACAGGCGCGGTGAATTTTTTCAACACGAATGGCGCGTGGCGCATCGACGGCGGCGTGAGCTACACTTTTCCAGCTGACACCACGCTGGAGGCGGGCGGCCACATGCTGATCGTGAATTTCGATCCGGCGGATTCCATGGCGCTCACGATGTTCCGTGACAAATACGGCATGACCAATTCAGCGGTGGCATTTTTTGGCCCCTATTCCGGCAAACTCGGCAATCGCAGCGATCGCATCGCGATCGAGAAGCCGCAATATCCCGACCTGCCCGGCGATCCTTATTCGTGGGTGATTGTCGATGAAGTGATTTACGGCAACCAGACACCGTGGCCAACCGCGGCGAACGGGGCGGGTGCCTCGCTGCAACGGACATCGATCAGCGGCTCCGGAAACAACCCGGGCAGTTGGGCGGCGGCGTTTCCGACTCCGGGGCGAGGGACGGTTCCTGATCGCGACCGCGACGGCATGCCGGACGATTGGGAGGCGGCCTATTCCTTTGACCCGGATGACGCTGCCGACGCCGGCCTGGACTCTGACGGTGACGGGTTGACGAACCTCCAGGAATATCTGAGTGGAACGAATCCGCGTGACGCAGCGAGTGCGCTCAAATTTGAATCGGTCAGCGCACAGACCGAGGGTGTGGGATTGCGTTTCAATGCAATCGCTGGCAGGTCCTACACAGTGCAGGCTCGAGACAGACTTGACGACGGCGCGTGGATAAAGATGAAAGACTTCGCGGCGCAGCCGACGAATCGTTTGATAGAATGGGTTGACGCGCCGTTAACGAATGTCAGCGAGCGATATTACCGCCTCACCACACCCGCGATGCCGTACTGAGGAGTCCCGTGGTTATGCGATAGTCGGATGTGTTTCAGCGGCGTAGTGGCGGGCGCCTCGCCTGACGTAGAGTCGGGCATCCTGCCCGGCGGAACAAGTCCACGCATAGCCCAAAGCGTCCGGTTATTTAGGACCGATCTCATGGAAATTCTACAAAGGCCGGGACTGACCCGTTCACGCGTTGAAGGGTGTTGAAGGACGTTGAAGTCATCGCGCGATTGTTGCGCAAATTTCGCGCGAAATTCCCGGCTGTCGTCCGCGCGTCAAACCTCTGCTTCGGGAAGATGTCTGACAGGTTTTTGGCCGATTCAAACCGCTGTAACCACTGTGTGCATCGTGCATCGTGCATCGTGCGTGCATCGGCTGCGACGGCGTGTGCGCTGGTGGCTCGATGAGGGCGCAACGATGGCGAGAGCATAGTCCGCCTGCGGCGCGACCGTTCCTGACCAATGCCCCGATTTTGGCCAAAGCCTGGCTCAAAACCTTTCTTGGAAATTCTACAAAGGCCGGGACTGACCCGTTCACGCGCGTGAAAGAGCGGGCAGATATTCTCCGACCTGGAGGCCGAGACGGAATCCGCTTGAGTTGGCTTGCTCAATACGGAGGCCGAAAGTAATAAGTTTCGCGTTCTCTAACGTAGCGCGCATCCTGACTCCCTGCCACTGGCTTGACGACATTGGAGCCTTGATAGACACCTGTTACCGGTTGCAGTGTGCGCGCGTCGCGCCAGCGATGAATTTCCGCGCTGCCATCCTGATAAGAGAGCACGCCGCTCCCAGCATGACGACCTGCAGGCAGATAAGCCCAGGCATACGCGTTATTGTCCCAGCCAAGCGGGACAGCGAAATGAGAGTAGTCCACGTAATCCTCATGCACGTCAATGAAGACGAAAATTATGGGATACGGTACCTTTGAAAAGTCCTCACGCCTGAAAAAACTGACGACGCCCGGCACATCACCCCAATCGGAACCCACCGCGGCGTTCATCGAATAACTCCGCACCCGCGGGTAGGCGATGCCATCCGCCAGTTTGGTCATCGAACGGTCGGTCGGACATTTGAAGATTTTGTGGGTCTTGACGTAAGGCCCCAGCGAACCCTGACGCTGGGCCATCAGGTAATCAATGTTGGTTCCATCGGGATTGCCGTAGCGGATGTCGCCCAACGCCCAGCTATTCGTGTTGGGCGTATTCATCCGCGGATTGTTGGGCGCCAGCCAATCGTTGTTGTCCTCGCTGTACATGTACCAGGCCAACGTCGTTTGTTTGAGGTTGTTCAGACAGACAATGGCTTGCGCCCTGGCCTTCGCACGTGAAAGGGCGGGTAACAACAGCCCGGCAAGGATAGCGATGACGGCTATGACGACCAGGAGTTCGACGAGCGTGAAGCCAGTAATCAGTCTGTAGCGGCGGTCGGTGACCGCCGCAAAGACACTCGGCGCTCGTAGAGCCCCGCTACAATGGCGTATTTTCATCGCCGACCTCACGTCAAAAATAGCACAACTCAGGCCAGCGGGAGTGGGCGTTTGAAAGCACACTTCCCGCTTGGCCGAGCGGAGACAGGCGGGACGCCTGTCCTACTGCGCCCAGACGCAGGCAGGATGCCTGCGCTACGTCGCTCAATCCTGGCATTTGGGATAGATGATCCACGCGGTGTTCCTGCCACTGATACTGCCGTAGCCGACAATCACGCCACCGTCATTGATTGCCTGGGCCTGCGTCAGCGTCCAGCCCAGACTGGCGGGCGTCTGGCCGCCATCGAGTGTAATGGTGTTCAGGTCAATCACTCCGCCATTTCCCGGTTTATACAAAAAGGCGCGATAGGCCAGACTCTGATTCTGCGCCCGGCCAACCGCTTGATTCAGGCCGTTCACTCCGTAAGCCTCACTGTACCAATCAAGCCGGCTCACGCCGGGCAAGGCTGGCACTTCGTATTCTGGATGGCCGTTCAGAGTCGTGCAGTCAATCGGTATCAGAAAAGCCCGGTGATAACCTTGCGTTGTCTGCGCCCAACCTACGGTCCCGCTCGCGTCGTTCACCTGCCATCCCCAGCTTTGCGAACCGCCGAACGTGCCGAGGTCGTTAAAAATTCCATTGAGTGGGTCAAAGAGGAACGCGTGAGGCTGTCCACCAGAGACGAATTTAGCTCGGCCAGCGAGATGACCACCGTCGGAAATGGAGGTCGGCACAGTCCAATTTCCGGGCGTTGTCCCAAAGTCAACTCCTGTATTCCATGCATTTCCTGATTTGGTCCACTTCACAACATCGGTTGCGCTTGCGGTATTGCCGTAGCCAACGATGGTGCCGGAGCTGTTGATATCCATGGCGATTGAGCTGGTGAAGCCTGACGGCGGGGTGAGGTCGGTGAAAAAGGTGCTGCTATTTGCGCCATCGGGCCAGACGATGGCCCTAGTCGAGTAATAACCGACGACGTCTCCGGCGCCGCTCAACGCAGTGGCGTAAGTGTTCCCCAAATAGTAGGACGCGCTGCAACCGCCCGGGACGCTGATGCCGTTGTTGACCCAGAGAGCGGCGGCGTAACCATTGTCCTGATATCCGCAAGGGCCGTCATAATAACCGTAAGACTGTCCCACGGCGCGGCCAAAAACGTCCAGCCGGCTCACAGCCGTATAGGCGGAATCGCCGGTGGTGAACGGCGGCAACTCCGCAATCGCACTAGGGTAAGTGATGGACTTGCCGGCGCGCCGGTTGCCACACTGGAAGGTGGGCCAGCCAGCGGCCATCATGGTTCCGCCGGAATCGAAGCGAAACACCTTGCCGAGCATGTCGGCCACGTACGTGGTTCCGCTCGACGTACAAATAATCGCCGGCGAGCCAAGCGTGTTGCCCAGGTCCAGGCCGCCCACTTGAGTGAGTTCCCAATAAGGAACCGATGAATTCGGGTCACTGATTTTAATCGCGGCGACTTCGTTGACTTCCAGATGGCCCGGAAAGGCCGACGTGCCGATGATCAGCAGACCATTCTGGTTGATGGAGGGCGTCTGACAGAGTTTGCCCCCCAAATCGCTCCAGGTTTGAACCGTGGTTCCATCCGCCGGATTCAATTTGCGAACGGTCTTGTCAAAATGCGGCGCGTAAATGAAGCCGGCTTGGTCAAGGACCGGGCTGGCGACGTAACCGGCGTTGCCGCCGACGACCTGCGACCAGACCTTGGTGTGAGTCACGGGGTTGATAGCGTACATGGCGCCGCCAATGAGCGTGACTGGATGCACGCGCGTTCCCACGTAGAGAATGCCATTCTGTCCGATGGCGATGGTGGCTTCGACCGGTTCGACCGCCGCCGAGTTCAGGACCACGCGCCAGATCTGCGCGCCGGTGGAAGGATTGAACGCATAGACCGAGCCGTCCGCCGAGCCGACGTACACTACCCCGCTCGAATCAACCACAGGCGAAGACGATACGGGTTGGGTGTCCCAGGTTGCATCGACTGGCGGACCGCCTGCGTTTCCCGTGGCGGCCGACCAGCGCAAGGCGCCCGTGTTCGCGTCCAGGGCGTACAGCGACCCGTTGTTGCAATGGAAATAAACAGTCGGGCCGAGCGGATTGTTCGGATCGAGTGCCGCGCCGGAACGAATGCGCTTGTCCGTGCCGGTAGGCACCGTGAAGTCAGTCCAGCCCGCCGGCGTCGAGCTGTCGGAGGTGTTTGCGGCAATAGAATTTGCCGGCGTCCGAGCCGATATACAGCTTTGCGCCTGCAGCATCCAGCGCCGGTATGGCGTACATATCGTTGGCGGGGCCGTCCCCGACCGTGAACGCCCATAGAAGAGTCCCGCTAGAACTCAACTTCGTCACGTTCGCCCACGTGTTCGGGGTGCTGAGGATCGAGAAATAAGTGACGCCACTTATGCCAATGGTCGCCACGCCGCCGTGGACCGGCGCGTTGTTCGTTGTGGGGTACATCAACGTGGCAGGAGGCGCCGTGGCCGCTCGGACGGCTGCTGGCAGGAGCAGACCTATTGCAAAGAGACTAGCGGACAGACGGACCAGCACGGGCTGTCCGGACGCGGACCGGGAGGGCCGTGGGACGCGCAACTTGCTAAACAGATGTTTTAAGGTTTTCATAATGTTTGTTTTTCGCTCCGCTGGTCAGGGCGTGGCCTCCAAGCCGGCGCCGCTTCACCCGAAGTGGCGCTGTTTACGTTCTGCTGGCGGAGCGAAATCTGTTCTTGCCCCTTCTCCGATCCGGGAAAGTGCCAGCGCGGAGAAAGCAACTGTCGGAGACGGTCTCGGCATCCGTGTTGAACTGCTTGGCGCGCGCTGGCAGCGAAAACCAGCCGCCCGAGCGTGGCGCCGGCAAGCGGCGGTAAAATGATTCGACGCATTGGGGGAAGAAGATTCGGTTTCATGACGCTTCGCTCCAGTATGGATCCAATCATCCGGTTAACTTTGACCCTGCATTTCCATCACTCAAAAACGTGACGGAACCCGACGCTTGGAGTGATTACATCTTTCGCGAACTGCGGCCAATGACCCAAAAATGGCCCACCCCTAAACTGCTGTTTTCCCGCTTGAAGGTACGAACAATGCTTGTCCGTCAGGTGCGACCCACAAAATCAGTGGTTCTGGCGCCACCTGCGAACCGCTTCGATTCCGCTGTGCGCGCCGAGCTTCTTGAAGACTTGACGCTGGAGTTTGTGGACCCGCCAGTATCCTACGCCCATTCGCGGCGCGATCTGCTTGTATGGGATTCCTTCAGCCAGATACTTCATGAATTCGTTCTCCCGCTGCGTCAGTGGCGGGCGACGTAACCCCTCACGCCGCCCCACCTCGCCGCTCGACTGATGTGTAAGAGCATGCACCTTCGGGCGCGGGATGCAGAATGACAGCGTGACCAAGAGCTGCTTGGGGGTAAACGGTTTCGGCAGGAATTGATCCGCGCCGCACTCTCGCGCAAGGTCAATCGTCCGTGGATCATCAAGCCCGGTGATCATCACGATGGTAAGGTGCGGCAGCAGTGATTTGAGTCGCCGCGTACTCTCGGTGCCTGACATTCCTGGCAGCTTGACATCCATAACCACGACCTGCGCGCCGGACTGCGGAATGCCGATCAAGGCCTCCTCGCCGCTGGAATAGGAACCGACACATTTGAACTTACGCGACTGGCCGAGGATTTCTTGGAGGTAGAAGCGGAATCTCTCGTCATCTTCCACAATGGCAACGGCAACCTTCCCAAGCGGCACGGCAAGCGGCTTCGAAGTGCCTTTATGCCGATGCGGAGGGCCTGGCGAAGACGCGCCTGGTGAGTGTGACGGGTTCATGGACGACGACGAAGCCTTGGAGGGTCTGCGGAGGAAAATGATCACGGGGCGGCATCAACCGAGCGACAAGCTGGAGCAAGATTCTCAGGGACCGATTTTCAACTTGTGAGAGGCCGACATTCACGATCTTCGGCGCTTGTAACGTCATTCGCTCGGTTGAGTCACCCGAATCTTCTCGATTCCCTCGGAAAAGCGTTCGTAGGCGTTCCAACGCATATCACAAGCGTGGTATGCCAATACATCAGGCTGCTCGTCTTTGATACCTCGACTCATGAATGTCGAGTGCCTTGTTCTCATGCGCAGCTGTACAATTACGGCAAAGGATGAGACACTACGGCGCCTCGCTGCCGGCTTCGTTCGGGACATCGGGTCTTTCCGAATTCCGAAGCGCGGGGGTGTCATTCCACCGAATGTAAATTGCCTGCGGCTTGCGCGGTTGATGCCGCTCCGATTAACCGGTAAAACCCGCTGCGATTGGACAGGGGAATGGTGAGAATGCTTTGGTCTCCGGCTACCTGAGGTGTCGAGGTTACGGGCGTCCAGGTGGTTGTGGGCGAGAGTTGGCCGGTGGTTTCGATGACAAATCCTTCAGCGGCGGACGGCCAGGAGAGGACCAGGTTGTTGGACGAGGAAGTGAATTCCAATGTCGGAACATAGCCGGTCTGACCGAGCGCATTCCAATGAGCGAAGAAATAGGAGAGCTTTCCGCCGGCGGTGGTGAATTCGCCTCCCGCATAAACGTCCGCCCCCGCTGCCGCAAGCGCGGCAACGGATGCATAGCCGCCGCCGGTAATGCCGCTGCCCATGGTTTGCCACGAGGCACCGTCCCAGCGAGCGATGTTTGCCAGCGGGAGCTTGCCGGCGGCGCTGAACCTCCCGCCCGCGTATAGATTCGTGCCGCTCGTCGCGAGCGCGCTCACGCTATCGTACGTGAGTCCCAAACCGCTGCCGAGCGCCGACCAGGTGTTGTTTGTGTTCCAGCGCGCGATATTGGTGGCCCGAATCCCACCCGCTGAATAAAACTGCCCGCCCGCATACACCGCTCCGTCGCTGCTGACCGTAATCGCGATAACCTGCGACAGTCCGAAACTGCTGCCCGTGACACCGCTGCCCAGCGTGGTCCAGGAATTGTTGCTCCATTTGGCGATGCCGTTGGCGACCATTCCGCCCGCGCGGTTAAAACTGCCGCCGACATAAATTTCGCCGTTTGGATGCGCCTCGATGGCGTTCACCGACGTCGGATAAAAACCGTTCACCGTACTCACGCCGCTGCCGAGCGCGGACCAAACGCTGTTCGTCCGGTTCCACCGGGCAACGGAGTGAGCGCTCACGCCGCCGGCGGTATTGAAGTAACCGCCGACATAAATCTGCCCATCCAGGCCCGCCGCAATCGCGCTTACCGTGCTGTCCGCGCCGCGGCCCAGAGCCGACCAGACTCTGGTGGCGACGTTCCAGCGGGCGATGTTGTTCGCCGCAATACTCCCCGCCCGCGTGAAGCTGCCGCCGACATAAAGATAGTCGCCGGAAACCGCCAGCGCATTAACCGAGCTGTACAGGGGCGAGGTCAGTCCGCCGGCCAAAGCCGACCAGGAGAGACCATTCCACCTGACCAGGTTCGTGGCGTTGACTGTTCCAGCGCGAGTAAAGGTCCCACCGACGTAAACCTCGCCGCCCGTCACGAGCACCGCGTTGACCGTGCCGTTGGGAAAATTGTCCCGCTGCGTGTTCTGTCCCGGAACCAGAGTGTTCCAATTCGCCCCGTCCCATTGAGCCACGCGGCTGGCACTGGCATTTCCCGCCGTGTCAAAGCTGCCGCCGACGTAAAGGTTCGTGCCGCGCGTCGCCAGTGCGTAGGCAAACGGATACGCACCGCCCAAACCGTTGGCCAACGCAGACCAATTCGTTCCATCCCAGCGCGCGACGCGGTAAGCCGGGAGATTGCCGGCCTGGTCAAAGAATCCTCCGACAAACAGTTCCCCGCTGCTGCCGGGAGCCAACGCAAGCACATAGGCATAGTTGCTGCTGATCCCGTCACCCAACGCGAACCAGTTTGTCCCGTCCCAGCGAGCCACTTGATTCACGACGAGGTCGCCGGCCAGTTTGAAAGAACCGCCGACATGAAGTTGGTCGTTGACGAACGCGAGCGCGCTCACTGGTCCACTCACTCCGCCGCCCAGCGCGGACCAATTGGTTCCGTCCCAGCGCGCGACGTAGCCGGCTGGACTTCCATTCGCCGAATCAAAATCCCCCCCGGCGAACACTTCGTGGCCGCGTACGGCGATCGCCCGCACGAACCCGCCGCCGTCGCTGAATTGAATTCCGTTCCCCAATGGCCGCCAGCCTGATCCGTCCCAACGCGCGATGTGGTTCGCCGTATTTCCACCGCTACTCGTAAAACTGCCGCCCACATACAAATCCCCTCCCTCGCCCGCCGCCAGCGCAAACACGTTGTCGTTGACGCCTGAACCTAAAGCGGTCCAATTAGTCCCGTCCCACTGAGCAATATGATCCGCTGCAACGCCTCCCGCCGTGGTAAAATCACCGCCGACGTAAACACGATTGCCGCTGACCGCGACGGCGTTCACGCTGCCATCTACTCCGATGCCGACGCCGCCGATCAACGCCGACCAGTTGGTTCCGTCCCAGCGCGCGATGTGATTCGCCGGAAGACCGCCCGCCCCGGTAAAATCGCCTCCGACATACAACTCGCCCGTCGCACCAAGCGCCGCGGCATAAACCACCCCGTTTATTCCGCCGCTCAGAGCCGACCAGTTATCGCCGTTCCACTTGGCGACAAAACTCGCGTCCGCTCCTCCCGCCGCGGTGAAATTCCCGCCGGCATACAACTCGCCTTGAGCCGTCAGCGCGATGGCGTTGACATAAGCGAAGCCGGCGCCACCCACTCCCGAGTCGAGGGCCATCCACTGACTGCCATTCCAGCGGGCAATTCGAGCAATGCTGCGACCATTGCCGACACTGCTGAAATTACCTCCGGCATAAACGTCCGTGCCGTGCACAACGATCGCCTGGACCGAGCCGGATGCTCCGCCGCCGAGGGACAACCAGTTGTGCCCATCCCACTTGGCCAGGTTATTGACGCTCGCGCCCCCGGCCCTGCTGATATAACCGCCGGCGTACACTTCGCCGCTGTCGCTTAGTGCGAGCGCACTGACCTGGCTGTAGTTGTTGGGATCGCCGACGCCGCCCCCCAACGCCGACCAGCCCGCGCCATCCCACTTCGCGATGTTGTTGGCGCTGACACCGCCGGCGGATTGGAACATGCCCGCGACATAAATCTCTCCGCGCGATCCAACGGCGATGGCGCTGACGCTCGGAATGCTGAATTGAGCGCCGCTGATGCCTCCACCGAGCGCTGACCACGTCGCGCCGTTCCACCTGGCAACCCCGCTGGCGTTCACGTTGCCGGCCTTGTCGAAGTAACCGCCGACATACAGGTCATTGCCGAGGGCCGCCATCGAGAGTACGGCATTGTTCACTCCGCTACCCAGCGGTGACCAGACACGGCCGTTCCACCTGGCCACGTGACTCGCAGCGAGGCCGCCGGCATTCGTAAAATAGCCACCGACATAGACCTCCCCCTGCTGCCCGATCGCCAAGGCATAGACCGAATTGTCAACGCCGCTTCCCAACGTTGACCACCCGCTCCCATCCCACCGGGCAACATGGTTGGCGGCGAAGTAATTGCCGGAGCTGTTGATCGCCATCGCGAAATCGCCACCGACGTAAACGTCTCCGTTCGGCGCCACCGCCACCGTGCGGACCACACCGTTGACCCCCGGCGGTCCCGCAAAGCGCCCGTCCCAATCTTCATCGCCCACCGCCTGGGGCGAGCCGCCTTGCCTGGCCGGCTGATGCGCTGGCGCAAATCGCGGCGGCTGATCAGGACCGGAAACCAACCGCCAGCCCTGTGCATTCACCGCGCCGATAAATCCAGGGGAAGGATCCAGGGTGCCGTCAGGACCAAGTATCGCCCCCAAAGATGGATCAGACTTTTGTGGTCGGGGAGGTTGAGCCGCCAACTGCAAACAAAAAACAAAGCAACCAATCGCAGCAGTCATTAGCCGATAATGCGCCGCACTGTGCGAAAGGAATTGGCACCATCGAACGAGTTTCATTTGCCTTGTCTATAGACATCGCCAAACGCCAAAAGTCATAAAAAAGCACGCTTCTGCAAACGAGGGGCGATGGCTCAGACTGAAAGTTGCAGCTCAAACCGGCAAGCCAAAAACCGGCTCGTTCCAGTTACCATTGCACGGCTGCTCTCCCTCTCCCCGCGAGGCACGAGCGGGGAGAGGGACGGTAAGAACAGAGATTGATCATCGGATTTCTCCTCTCCCTTACCCTCTCCCCACTCCTGCGTCGTGGGGAGAGGGAAATATTTCCTGCGCACTTAATGGTGGTAGTGCCCAAGTTGCGGTCCCGCGGTCCGATGGCGCAGGGCTCCCACCCTATCGAGTCCGGTGATTTCCGAAGACCCCTCATCCCTGTCCCTGCCCCATCCGACGGTGGCCTTCGGGCCGCGTGAGGGGAATACGGGCGTCACATCAGCTTGGTGGCGGTGTCGAGTTGCGTCCGATGGCGCATCTTTCCCGGACAAAACTCTTCAACCTTGGCTCTGAACCTGCTATTCTGCGCACGATCCATGTCACGACACCGTATGAAGTCGATTGGCCTCGTCCTCCTCTCGCTCTTCGCAGCGAGTGTTTTTCCGGCTTATCAGGCTTCTGCCAACGATCTGAACCTTTCCAATTTTACGGCCGCAGATATTGGGAGCCCCGCGTTGGCCGGAACCTCGATGCCGGCGCCCGGGGGCGTGGACATCGTGGCGGGCGGGACCGACATCGGCGGAAAGTCCGACCAGTTCCATTTCTTTTATCAAACTTTTTCGAACGACTTTGACGTGTCCGTACGGATTGAATCTCTGGCCAATTCGGACGTTTGGGCCAAGGCCGGCCTGTTGGCGCGCGAAACCCTGGATGCCAACAGCGCCGGCGTCACTGTGCTGGCTTCGCCCACCCTCAGCGGCTGCTTTTTTGAAACCCGTTCCGTTGCCGGCGGTGCTTTGACTCTCAAAGGTTCGTTTCCAGTCAATTTTCCGCAGAATTGGTTGCGCCTGCAGCGCACCGGGGACGTATTCAACGGCTACGCCAGTCTGGATGGACAAACCTGGAGTCTGCTCGGCAGCACCAGCTTAATCATCACCAATCCGCTTTATTTTGGTCTCGCCGCGAGCAGCCACACAACCAACTTGATGACCTCTGCCAGGTTCCGCGATTTGTCTTTCGTCACCAATGGGATCATCGGAAACCTGATATCCCCGAGCGAACCACTCGGACCATCGAGTCGCAAGACCGGTCTCGTCATTTCCGAAATCATGTACCAGCCTGCGCCGCGCACCGACGGCAAGCTGCTCGAATACGTCGAGCTGTTTAACTCCAATCCGTTCTCCGAGGATATCAGCGGATACCGGCTGTCGGGCGACCTCGATTTCACGTTCCCGACCAATACGATTCTGCCGGGCGGCGCATTCCTCGTCGTGGCCAAATCGCCGGCCGACATCCAAAGCGTTTACAGCATCACGAATGTCGTCGGGCCATACGCCGGATCGCTGAAGAATTCCGGCACCGTGCGGCTGCGCAATGACACCGGGGCGATCTATCTCGAAGTCCCCTACTCCAACGAACCGCCGTGGCCGGTCGCGGCGGACGGCACGGGCCACTCACTCGTGCTGGCGCGGCCTTCCTACGGCGAAGGTTTCGCCAAATCGTGGGACATCAGTGAGGTTGTCGGCGGCTCGCCCGGCACAGTCGAATCGTATCGGCCCGGCCCGCTCCGGTCGGTGGTCATCAACGAGTTTCTAGCGCACACGGACGATCCATTGCTCGATTACATCGAACTCTACAACCACAGCAATCAGGAAGTGGACCTTTCCAACTGCATCCTTACCGATGACGCGCATACGAACAAGTTCGTCATCCCAACCAACACGGTCATTCAGGCGCGCAGCTTCGTGGTGTTTGATCAGTCCGAATTGGGCTTCGCGCTGAGCGCGGGCGGCGAGAGGATTTATTTCAAAAACCCCGATGGTTCGCGCGTTCTCGATGCCGTGAAGTTCGGCGGGCAGGAGAACGGCGTTTCCACCGGACGGTATCCCGACGGCGCGGATGAGTTCTACCGATTGAAAACGCGCACGCCCGGCTTGCCGAACAGCGCCATTCGCGTCAGCGACGTCGTCCTGAACGAAATCATGTATGCGCCGATCTCCGGGAACAGCGATGATGAATACGTCGAGCTTTACAACCAGGGACCTGCTCCGGTGGGCCTCAGTGGCTGGAAATTCAGCGACGGCATTGATTTCACGTTCCCGACGAACACGGTACTCGCGGCTAATGGCTATTTGGTCGTTGCGAAGAACGCGGCGCACTTGATGACCCATTATCCAAACCTGACCGGCGCGAATACGGTGGGTGATTTCGGCGGCAAGCTCGGCAAAGGTGAGCGCATTGCGCTGGCCATGCCTGATCAGATCATCGCGACCAACAAGCAAGGCGGGGTGGAAACCAACACGATTTATATCGACGTGGACGACGTCACTTATGCGACCGGCGGACGCTGGGGCCATTGGGCGAACGAAGGCGGCAGCAGTCTGGAGTTGATTGACCCGCGCGCGAACCATCGCCTGCCCTCAAACTGGGCCGACAGTGACGAGACCGGCAAAGCGCCCTGGACCAACATCGAGGCCACCGACGTGCTCGACAACGGCGCCGATCCGCCCGACAACCTGCAAGTTGTTCTGCTGGGCGAGGGCGAGTGTCTGCTCGACAACGTCGAAGTGTCCAGCTCTTCCGGCGGAACCAACCGCGTGACCAATCCCGCTTTTGAAAGCGGGCTGATCGGCTGGACGCCGCAAGGCAACCACGTTCGTTCGACGCTCGAAACCACGAGTGGTTACAACAGCAGCCAGTCGCTCCATATTCGCGCCAGTTCCCGCGGTGACACGGGCGCCAATCGCATTTGGGCACGGCTGACCAGCCCCCTTGGACTGTTCCAAACGGCCGCGATTCGGGCCAAAGTGCGCTGGCTCCACGGCTGGCCGGAGATAGTCATGCGTGTGCACGGCAATTGGATGGAAGCAACCGGGCGAATGACCGTGCCGACTAATCTCGGCTCGCCGGGCGCGCCCAACAGCCGCGCGGTCAACAACGCGGGGCCGGCGATTTATCAGGCCGCGCACAATCCTATTGTGCCGGCGGCCAACGAGCCGGTGGCAGTTACGGCGCGCGTACATGATCCGGACGGTGTTTCTTCCGTCGTGCTGAACTACCGCCTCGATCCGGCCACCAACTATTCAGCGGTGACGATGACCGATGACGGCACAGGCGGCGATGCGATCGCCGGTGACGGAATTTTCACCGCGCAGATTCCTGGCCAGGCGGGTGGCGTCGTCGCGTTTTATGTTCAAGCCGCGGACAGTCGCGGCGCCATCGCCGCGTTCCCGGACGACGCGCCGTCGCGCGAATGTCTGGTGCGCTTCAATGACCCGACGCCGACGATGAGTTTTGGGGTGTACCGGCAATGGTTCGCGCAAAAGGCCATCACAACCTGGGTCAACCGGCCCGTGTTGAGCAACGAGCGCGTAAACGGCACGTTCGTTTACGGCAATTACCGCGTGATTTACAACTTCGGCTCGCGTTATGCCGGCAGCCCGTATCACCAGGGCTTTTCGTCGCCGTTGGGGAGTTGCCATTACTCGATGGAGTTCCCGCTCGACGACCTGCTCCTCGGCACGGACAACTTCAACAAGGTTCACGCGCCCGGAAACGGGCCGTTTGACGACAACTCGATCCAGCGCGAGCAAACCTGTTTCTGGCTGGTGCGCAAGCTTGGATTGCCGTGGCTTTACCGCCGCTACGTCGCCATGTTCGTCAACGGCAGCCGGCGCGGCACGTTGATGGAGGACACCCAGGTGCCGGGCAACGAAATGATCAATGAATATTTCCCGGACGACGCGGACGGCTTTCTCTACAAACTTCAGCCGTGGTTCGAATTCAACACGGCCAATTCCCAGCAGATGGGCTTCAACAATAATTCCTGGTGCACGCTCAACAATTACCCGGGCGCGGACGGCAACAAAAAGCTGGCCCGTTACCGCTGGAATTACCTGTCGCGCGCCGTCAACGGCTCCGCCAACAACTACACCAATGTCTTCGCGCTGATCGATGCGGCGAACACGTCCGATCCGGCGAGCCTGCAATCCGTCGCGGACATGGAGCAATGGATGCGGACGTTTGCGGTCGAACATGCCGTCGGTAATTGGGATGCTTTTGGCTGCCAGAACGAACAGAACATGTATGGCTACAAGCCGGTGAACGGCAAGTGGACCTTGTTCATCTGGGACTACAATATTGTCCTCGGCAACAGCGGTTCCTGGGGGCCGGGACAGGAGCTGTTTACCGCCAACTTCGCCGACGGCCCGATGCAGCAGATTTACCAAACGCCGCCCTTCCGTCGCGCGTACTGGCGCGCGCTCAAGGAACTGTGCCAAGGACCGATGCTCGCCACCAACGTTAATCCCGTGATGGACGCCAGATTCGCGGCGTTCCAGGCCAGCGGCGTCAACGTCGCCACGCCCGCCAGCTTGAAGAGCTATCTCTCCAGCGCGCGCACCAGCATTCTGTCCAGGTTGGCCGCCGCAGACACGACGAACTTCACCGCCAGCGGGCCGGACACGACGGCGAACAACCTCGTCGCGCTCACAGGAAATGCGCCGGTCGAGGTGAACACGATCCGAGTCAACGGCATCGCTTACCCGGTCACCTGGACCTCCGTGACGAATTGGAGTCTGAACGTGCCGCTCAGCGCCGCCCGGAACACCCTGGCGATCCAGGCATACGACATTCACGGCAACCTGCTTTCCAACTATACCGCCACCGTGTCAGTTCAATACACGGGCGCTGTCGAACAGCCACAGGACCATATTGTCATTAACGAAATCATGTATCATCCGGTGGTGCCGGGCGCGGAGTTCGTCGAACTCTACAACCACTCGCCCGACTTCACTTTCGAGTTGTCCAACTACCGCTTCAACGGACTCGATTATTCTTTCTCCGAAGGCGTGACGATGGCGCCGAACACTTTCGTCGTGCTCGCCAAGGACCGTGCCGTGTTCGCGGCGACTTATGGCGGTTCGATTCCGGTTGCCGGTGAATTCAACGGCCAACTCGACAACGGAGGCGAGACGCTGACATTGATCAAACCCGGCGCGACGCCGGACCAGGACGTCGTCGTCACGCGTGTCCGCTACGACCGCGATCCGCCCTGGCCGGCTCTCGCCGATGGCGCCGGTGCTTCGTTGCAGTTGATTGATCCCGGTCAGGACAATAATCGCGTCGGCAACTGGGCGGCGGTGGACACCAACAACGTGCCTCCGCCGCAGTGGAAATTCGTCACCGTCACCGGCACCGCTTCCAGCTCACGTTTGTATGTTTATCTCACTTCAGCGGGCGATGTTTACCTGGACGACTTGATATTGGTCGCGGGCGACACGCCGGGCGTCGGGCAGAATTTGCTCAGGAATGGCGATTTCGAAACGGTCCTGACGCCGCCGTGGAATGTTTCACCAAACCATGCCGCCACGGCCATCAGCACTGGCGTGAAACACTCCGGCAACGCGGGTCTGCATTTGGTCGCCACCACGGGCGGCACGACGGCAACGAATTCGGTGTGGCAGGACACGATGCCATTGGTCAACGGCCAGCAATACACGCTCAGTTACTGGTATTTGCCTAGCGCCAACGGCAATGGGCTGACCATTCGTTTGTCCGGCAGCGGAATTGTCAGCACCCACAGCATTCAGCCGGCGCAAACCACGCTCGATCCCGCTACGCCCGGCGCGCCGAACAACGTGCTGGCGTCGCTGCCCCCCTTCCCGCCGTTGTGGTTGAATGAAGTTCAAGCCGACAACCTCAACACCCTCGCCGATAACGCGGGGGACTTCGATCCGTGGCTGGAACTTTACAATGCCGGAACCAACGTGCTGGCTCTGAGCGGTTATTTTCTGAGCGGCAATTATTCGAGCCTGACGCAATGGGCTTTCCCGCCCGATGCGGTCATCAACGCCGGACAGTTTTTGGTCGTCTGGCTCGATGGCGAACCGGCGGAAGCGACCGCCACCGAGTTGCACGCCAATTTCCGACCCGCCTCCGGCAACGGCTCCGTTGCTCTTTCGCGCTTGATCAACAACCAGCCACAAGTGATTGACTACCTCAATTACAATCAACTGTCTCCCGGTCGGTCCTTCGGCCGGTATCCCGACGGCCAAAACGGAAAGGTGCAGCCGTTCGATTATCCCTCTCCCGGCGCAACGAACAACGCGCTCTCCCGCCCGGTGACACTTTGGATCAATGAATGGATGCCCGCCAACACGCGCACGCTTGCCAATCCGGTCGGCGGCAAATTCGACGATTGGTTCGAGCTGTACAACCCCGGCAGCAACGCCGTGGAGTTGACCGGCTATCGGCTGACGACCGTTCTGACGAACACGACCAAGTTCATCATTCCAACCGGCAAATTCATTCCATCGGGAGGATTCCTGCTGGTCTGGGCCGATTCGAGCGCAGGCGCAAACAACACCAACCGAAGCGAGCTGCACGTCAATTTCAAACTCAACAAAGACGGCGAAGCGATTGGATTGATTGCGCCCGATGGCACGTTGATTGACGCGGTCACGTTCGGTCCTCAATCCAATGATGTCAGTCAGGGCCGCTGGCCCGATGGCAGTGGCGGGGGTCTTTATTCCTTCAGCCGGCCGACGCCGGGCTTCTCGAACGTATTGCCGACGAGCCGTTACGCCCCGGTTTTGGTGCCAATCGGCGACAAATCCGTCACCCTTGGCAGTCCGTTAAGTTTCATCGTGTCCGCGAGCGACGCCGACCTGCCCGCGCAGGTTTTGACTTTCTCGCTGGGCGCCAACGCGCCGCCGGGAGCCGGCATCGACCCGGCCGGCGGACTCTTCGCCTGGACACCAACGGCCGCTCAAGGGACCGGCGTTTACATCATCACCGTCCGGGTCACCGACAACGGTTCACCCGCCTTGAGCGATGAGGAGACCATCCACGTCGCCGTAACCAACCCCGGTGGTTTGCAAATCACGGGCGCGACAATTTCTTCACCGGGCGTCATCACCTTGAACTGGCAAACTGAGGCGGGAAAAACGTATCAGGTGCAGTTCAAAAACGATTTGAACGAGCTCCTCTGGCAAGACGCCGGCGATCCGATTACGAATTATCCCAGTGCTACTTTCACCGACACAACCGGCACAGCGTCGGTGCGCTTCTATCGGATCATTGCGTTTTGAAAGTCCCATGAACGGTGCGGGCGTAGGGCAGCCATCCTGGCTGCCGGTTCTGCGGGCCTGCCCCTTCGTCCTCCTCGTCGTTCTCGTCCTCGTCCTCGATTCCTCCTCTTGGTTTCGAGGACGAACACGAGCACGAGCACGATTGGGTTCATGGCGCCCATGCGCGACTCTGGAATCGTGTAGGCTCTCCCATGAACCTCCTCTATTCGGCGATTCAGAAGGTGTCCGAATTCCCCCTCACCCGCCCTTCGGGCACCCTCTCCCCCCATTGGGGGGAGAGGGACGGGGAGAGGGACGGGGTGAGGGGGCCGTTGGCTGGTTCAAGGGCGCGTCGAAAACGGCGTCGAGGCTATTCCAAGTCCCAGCTCGCCTGGATTTCGGCATCCAACGGCGTGGGCGCGTCGCCTCGCAACATTTTCCGCTCGGCCAGAATGCCGATCATGGCCGCGTTGTCAGTGCAGAGATTTTTCTCCGCGAGGCGCAGCGTTAAAGCGTTTTTCCCGCATGCGGCGGCCAGCTCTTTGCGCAGGGCACGGTTACAGGTGACGCCGCCCGAAGCAGTCACACATCTGAGGCCCAGCCGCTTCGCTGCCCGCACGGTTTTGGTCACCAGTACCTCCAGGATGGCCGCCTGTACGCTGGCACAGAGGTCGCCCAAACGCCGGCCGTCATTGAGAATTTCAGGATGATCCCGCAAAAAGTAGCGCGCTGAAGTCTTTAGTCCGCTAAAGCTCAAATCGTCACTCGGCTCGTTCAGCATCGGCCGGGGGAAATTAAAAGCCCGCGGGTTTCCGCCCTCGGCCAGTTTTTCCAGCGCGGGCCCGCCCGGATAGGGCACGCCGATGAGCTTCGCCACTTTGTCGAAACATTCGCCTGCGGCGTCATCGACGGTCGAGCCAAGCAATCGATGCTTCAGTTCCGCTTCGACGTGAACAATCATGGTGTGCCCGCCGCTGACGATGAGCGAGACGTTCGGCTGAAAGGAAGCAAAATCCGCAACTGGCGGATCGCCGCCAATCCACGGCGAGTAGAGATGGGCCTCGTGATGGTGAATACCAAGAAAGGACTTTCGCAGCGCGAAAGCCATCGCCTGCGCGGCCTTGAGCCCGACCCTCAACGCGCTGGGCAGTCCCGGACCACGCGTTGCCGCCAGGGCATCCAACTGCTTCGCTGTCACCCTGGCCTCGCTCAGGGCTGTTTGCGCGACGGGAACCAGATTGCGCAGATGTTCGCGCGTGGCCAGTTCGGGCACCACGCCGCCATACTCAGCGTGAAGCGCGATTTGCGAAGAAACGACGTTGGCCAGGACCCGTCCTTCCCGGACCACCGCTGCGCTGGTTTCATCACAGGAGGTTTCGAGGGCGAGGAGAGTCATCCGCTGAGCGCCAGGACGCTTCGCGCGCCGGCCAGCCTGGCGGGAACCGTGGGCGCGGAGTTGACCGTCAATTGGCGACGGCGACTTTTTCGCTCTTTTTGCCAGGGACCCTCTCGCTCGCGCTGGCCCGCTTGGCGTAAAGAGCGATGCCTTTGAGCACGTCCATAGCCCGTTCCAACTGGGTGTCATGGACGCTCATGGCTTTTTCCCGCTGATCGGCGGGCAGCGTTTCGAGTCCGCCGGGGATGCGCCGCAGAAAAAGAGCCTCTTCTTCTTCCGCCGTCATCGGGACGACAATGTCAGGGGTGATCCCCTTTTCGTGGATCACCTTGTGGCTGGGCGTGTAATATTTCGCTGTAGTCAGGCGCAATGCGGAGCCGTCTCCCACCGGCAAAATCTTTTGCACCGAACCTTTGCCAAAGGTCTGTTCGCCAAGAATGACCGCCCGCGAAACGCCCGTCGTCGTAGTGTCCTGCAAGCAGCCGGCCACGATTTCCGAAGCGCTAGCGCTGCCGTTGTTGACCAGGATCACGAGCGGCAGATTGGGATGCGCGCCGCGCCCTGAAGAAGCAATACTCGTCCGCTCCTCCGCGTGACGCCCTTCCGTGGAAACGATCAACTGGTTCTTCGGCAGAAACTTCTCGCAAACTTTCGCCGCCTGATCGAGCAGACCGCCTGGGTTGTTGCGCAAGTCCAGAATCAGAGCCTGCATCCCTTGTTTGTCGAGCTTCTTCAGCGCGTCGTCGAGTTCAGAACCGGTCTGCTCGCCAAACTGCGTCAGGCGGATGTAACCGATTTTACCTTCGCCCAGCGGAAACTCGCGTTTACCGTTGATGTCCTTGACGGTGTCCACCTTGATCTCGGCGCGAGTCAGTTTGACGTCGCGAACCTGTCCGGACGAGGGGCGCAGCACGGTAATGTTCACCTCCGTGCCTGGCGCGCCGCGCAATCGTTTCACTGCGTCCGGCAGGCTCAGTCTCTCCGTGCTCTTTCCCTCGATCTTGATGATGCGATCGCCGGTTAGAATCCCCGCTTTGAACGCCGGCGTATCTTCCATCGGCGCGACGACGGTCAGAAAATTGTCGCGCACGCTGATCACGATGCCCACTCCGCCAAACAACCCCTCCGTGTCATTCTTCAGTTCATTGTATTTCTCCGCGTCCATGAACTCGCTGTGCGGGTCCAGCGAATTCAGCATCCCTTTCAGCGCCGAATAAATCAGCTCTTTATAAGTCAATTTGTCCCCGTCCACATAGTCTTTGCGCACACGTTCGAGCACACGAATGAACATCTCTATGTTCCCGTAAACATCGTCCTTTTCGCCGGCCTGGGCGTAGCTGAAGTAGAGCCGGGCACCAAGGAGCAGGTTAAGAGTGAGCGCGGTGAGGAGCAAACTGTATAAAATGCGTTTCTTCATAAACTGATAATCAACACGACAGTAATGGGCGGCTGTCTAATTGGCAAGAGCGAGCTTGGCTTGAGCGCGAACAGGGGTGTGATTAAAAGTGGGTGAGGTTAATTCCACAGGCTGAGCCACTGGCCGTTGGCCCGCAGAACGCGGAGGTTTGCGATGTGGTCGGCATTTTCAATCAACCAAGCTGCTCCCGCTTTCTTGAGCCGGGCTTGCAACACATGCCGATGTCCAGACTCGATCATTCCCGAGCCAAT